>DASPXX010000279.1:0-52170 GCA_035637095.1 Thermoanaerobaculia bacterium | reverse complement strand
AGGCTCACCGAGACCGTCCACCACATCAACTGGCGGGAGCCGTGATGACCAATTCTCGCTTCTACGCCCATTCTCTGCAGAATCGCTCTGAGACCGATTGGGAGGATCTCGAGCAGCATCTCCACGAAGTCGCCAGCCTGGCGATGGAGTTTGCCGCGGCATTCGACGCAGGTGAGTGGGGGCGCCTCGCAGGCCTCTGGCACGATTTGGGGAAATTCAGGCCGGAGTTTCAGGCTCGCCTCCGCGGCAGCGGCGAGTCCGTCGAGCATGCGGGCCTCGGTGCTGCGCTCGCCAGGTATAAAGACAAGTCCGCAGGCATACCCCTGGCGTTTGCCATCGCCGGGCACCATGCGGGGCTCGCCAATCTCGCCTCGTCCGAGGAAGGCGGGCGCCGGCCCCTGATCGAGCGTCTGGCTCAGAATGCCAAGATCTTGAGCGGACTTCTCGCGGCGCTCCCTCCAGATCTCATCGGGGAGACCATCCCTCCCCTTCCGGACCACCTGCGAGATTCTCGCAGCCTGGAGCTGTGGACCCGCTTCCTCTTCTCTTGCCTGGTCGATGCCGACTACCTGGCCACCGAGAGCTTCTACTCTCCCGGCGCACGCGCCGTGGTCGGGGAGGGGATCGACAGCATTGCGGTTCTGCGGCAGCGGTTGGACGATTCCCTGGATCGCTTGGTCGAAAGCCTTCCTGAGGAACGGCGGGGATCATTGGTGAACCGGCGGCGGGCCGAGGTCCTCGCCGCCTGCCGCACAAAGGCGGAGCTTTCACCAGGAGTGTTCAGCCTGACAGTGCCGACGGGCGGCGGTAAGACGCTTTCCGCGATGGCTTTCGCGCTTCGCCACGCCGAGAAGAATGGCCTGCGCCGTGTCGTCGTCGCCATTCCTTACACCAGCATCATCGAGCAGAACGCCGCGGTCTATCGTGCGGCCCTGGGTCCGGCCAACGTCCTCGAGCATCATTCCGGAATCGATCCTATTACCGCCGAGGAGAGAGACCGGGAGGCCGAGACCCGCCGCCGGCTGGCTGCCGAGAACTGGGACGCGCCGGTCGTGGTCACCACCAACGTCCAGCTTTTCGAGTCCCTCTTTGCCGCCTCGCCGTCGCGGTGCCGCAAGCTTCACAACCTAGCGGGCAGCGTTCTTCTGCTCGACGAGGCGCAGACGCTTCCGGTGGGCTATCTCCTCCCTGTCTTGGAGGTCTTGCGCGATCTGGTCGCGAGCTACCGGTGTACGGTGGTCCTGACCACCGCGACCCAGCCGGCGCTGGCGCGGCGGGACAGTCTCCCGGCCGGCCTCGACCGGGTCCACGAGATCATGCCCGACCCGGCGGCGCTGGCGCGCGATCTGGCGCGGGTCGAGCCGGTCTGGCCGGAGCCCGGCGCGGGTCCCGTGCCCTACGAGGATCTGGCCCGCGAGCTGGCGGACCACGAGTGCGTCCTCGCCATCGTCCACCGCCGGAAGGATGCTCGCCGGCTGGCCGAACGGCTCCCCGACGAGGGGAGGTTTCACCTCTCCGCTCTGATGTGCCCCGCCCACCGCTCGGAAAGGCTTGCCGAGATCACGGCACGGTTGAAACAAGAGGGAGCCGTCTGCCGTCTGGTCTCCACCCAACTGATCGAGGCGGGCGTCGACGTGGACTTCCCCGTCGTCTATCGCTGCCTGGGCGGTCTCGACAGCCTGGCCCAGGCCGCGGGCCGGTGCAATCGAGAAGGGCGGCTTCCAGGCAAGGGGCGCGTCGTCTTCTTTCGTGCCGAGACGCCGCCCCCTGCCGGGCTTCCCGACCGCGGCCTGCAAATCACTGCAAGCCTGCTCCTCGAGAGCCGGGCGAGGGGCGAGGAGCTCCGGCTCGACGACACGGACAACTACGAAGCCTTCTTCCGTCGTCTCTATTTCGAGAGCGAGCTCGACGCGCACGGCATCCAGGCCCTGCGCAAGGGGCTCTGCTTCGAGAGCGTGGCGCGCAAGGTCCGACTGATCGACTCCGGTGCCGTGCCGGTCATCGTCCCCTGGGGCGCCGCGGAGGAGCGCCTGGAGTCCATCCGCCGCCAGGGCCCGGACCGGTTCCGCCTCCGGGCTCTCCAACCCTTCGTCGTCAACCTTTTTCCCTGGAGCGTGTCCAAACTACAGAACGCCGGCGCGCTTGAAGAGGTCGCGGACGGTATCCTGGCCCTGAGCCCGGTCTTTCACGGGCTCTACGACCCACGTTTCGGCCTCCTCCTCGATGACGATGAGCCGCAACCCGATCCCGCGCGCCTGATCGTCTGAGCCGTCAACCAAAAGGTTCGGAGGAACCGCATGGCAGCATCCCGAAGTCCCACTCTCCGCCTGCGGGCCCGTGGCCCGCTCGCCTGCTTCACCCGTCCCGAGCTCAAGGTGGAGCGGGTCTCCTACCCCGTGATGACGCCCTCCGCGGCTCGCGGTCTCCTGGAAGCGGTCGTTTGGAAGCCAGCCATCTCCTGGAAGATCGAGCGCATCCTGGTCCTCGAGCCGATCCGGTTCGTCGCCTTCCGGCGCAACGAGGTCAGAACCAAGGCCGCAGCTCCCACCCAGGCCCTGGTCCGCGAGGGTGGGCCGGTCCATCCCTACTTCGCGGAGGACGATCGAGCCCAGCGCAACACCCTCGCCCTGCGCGACGTGGACTATGTCATCGAAGCCCACCTCACGCTGACCGAACGAGCCGGACCCCCGGACAACGTCACCAAGTTCGTCGACATCTTCGAACGGCGGGTCGACAAGGGCCAATGCTTTCATCAGCCCTACCTCGGATGCCGGGAGCTCGCCGCGGAGATCCATCCGGCCACGAGTCATCCGGACCCGATCGCCGACAGCCGCGATCTCGGGCTGATGCTCTGGGACCTCGAGTATGGCCCCACGCGCAACCGGCCTCTCTTTTTTGCGGCCCGGCTCGACCGAGGCGTGCTGGAAATCCCGGCGGAGCCTCTCGCGCCGGCGCCGGCGGGAGGAGCGGAATGATCCTCCAGGCACTGTATGAGCTCGCTCACCGCGAGGGGTTGATGGAGGACCCCGATTTCGAATGGAGACCGTTGGCCTGGCTGATCATCGTGGGCAGCGACGGTGACCTCTTGGGGATTCACGGCACCCATACCCTGCCCGAGGAGGAGGAGGGGAAGGGCAAGAAGAAGCCAAAGCCCCGGCCGAAAAGCTTTCCGATCCCTCGCGAGCCGGGCCGTGCCTTCGGTGACCGCGCGTTTTTTCTCTTCGACAAAGCCGAATACGCCCTGGGGCTCGACCCTGAGACGGACCCGTCGAAACGCAGGCCTCCGGACAAGCTCGCCGCCCGCTTCGCCCTTTTCCGCGACCGGGCCCAGGAGTGCCTCGCTGCCACGGACGACGAGGGGGTGCGTGCTGTGTGCCGCCTCCTGGGCCGCATCGCCGCAGGGGAGATCTCTGTCTCTCTCCCGGAAGGCTGCGCGTCGAACGACCTTTTCGGGTTCGTCTACCAGAAGGACGGCGACCGTCTGGTGACCTCCCGGCCCAAGGTCCAGGAGTACTGGCGCTCCCTCCGGGCACGTCTCGAAGCACCGGATCTCGAACGGCGGCTCTGCCTCGTGTCCAACCGGCTGGCGGTCCCGATGGACAAGATGCCCGGAATCAAGAACGTGCCGGGCGGCACGGGCGGCGGTGTGGCCCTGGTTTCGTTCAACGCCAGCGCGTTCGAGTCCTATGGCTGGTCGGGAAACGACAACGTTTCGATCTCCCGCGAGGCGGCCGAAGCCACTGCGACGGCGCTCAACCGGCTGCTCCATCCTGCCTTCCCCGATCCGAACCAACCGGGGCAGACCCTCCCTTCCCGGCACCTTCGCCTGAGCGCCGACACCGCGGTCTGCTTCTGGGCCGCCGGCGACAGTGGAGACGATCTTGCCTCGCAGCTCGCCGCCCTCTTCGACGTGAATCCGGAACAGGTCCGCAACCTCTACCGCTCGCTGTGGCAGGGTGAGCCGGTCCTGATCGAGGACCCGTCGCTGTTCTACGCCCTGACGTTGTCCGGGGCGCAGGGGCGCGCCATCGTACGCGACTGGCTCGAAGAGACCGTCGGGAAGGTGAGCGAGCACCTGGCGCAGCATTTCGCCGACCTCGCCATTGCCCGCAATACGCCGCCGCCCAAGGGCCGTGAGCTTCCGCCTGCCCTTCCGCTTCGCGTTCTCGTGCGGTCGCTCGCCGTCCGCGGTGCCGAGAAAGATGTACCGGCGGCTCTCGCCGGCCAGGTCGTCCGCGCCGCGTTGGACGGCACTCCCTATCCCTTCGGTGTGCTCCAGCGCGCCTTGGAGCGGACCCGCGCCGAAATCGGCCGCGACGAGTGGAGCGATCTCGAGCGTCGCGACGCCCGTGCCGCGCTGATCAAAGCTGTCCTCGTCCGCCGGCGGCGCGCCCGGCAAGCCACGACTTTCTATCCGGAGATCAACGCAACCATGGACCTGAACAACATGACTCCCGGCTACCGGCTCGGACGGCTGATGGCCGTCCTCGAACGCATGCAGGAGACCGCGCTCGGCGAGGTCGGCGCCTCCGTGGTCGACCGCTTCTTCGGCTCCGCCTCGGCTACGCCCGCCGTGGTCTTCCCCCGGCTCCTCAAGGGATTCCGGCACCACGCCCGGAAAGCCAAGGACCGGGAGGAAGCGGTTGTGGTGCGCCGCGCCGGCGCCTTGGAGCGGGAAGCTGATGAGATCCTGGCGCCCGTTCTGCCGTTTCCGACCTATCTCACCCTCGAAGAGCAGGGGCTCTTCGTCCTCGGCTATCACCACCAGCGGCATTCCTTTTTCCAGACCCGGGAAGAGCGCGAGCGGAGTCGAAAAGAGCAGGACCTTGCGGCGAGTGCCGCCGATCTGTGACCGATCCGTCCAAGAGCAAGGAGAGACAAGCCCATGACCCAGACCAACGGCAGCCCTGTCGTCGCTCATCGCTACGACTTCGTCCTCTTTTTCGACGTCGCCGACGGCAACCCGAATGGTGATCCTGACGCCGGCAACGCCCCGCGGATCGATCCGGAAACCGGCCACGGCCTGGTCAGCGACGTGGCGCTCAAACGGAAGATCCGCAATTACGTCCTTCTGGCGAAGACCGACCTGCAAGGCGGTGGCCCGGCTCCCGGCTACGACATCTACGTCAAGCATCACGGTGTGCTGGAAACTCTCCATCGCCAGGCCTACGAGGCGCAGGGCCTGAAGACCGATGAAAAGTCGAAAGACACCCGGCAATCCAACGTAGAGAAAGCGCGCTCCTGGATGTGCCAGACCTATTTTGACATCCGTACTTTCGGCGCAGTCCTCACCCTGGACATCAACTGCGGCCAGGTGCGCGGCCCCGTCCAGATCACGTTCTCGCGCTCGATCGATCCGATCGTTGCTCTGGAACAATCGATCACGCGTAAAGCCGTCGCGACCCAACGTGAAGCGGACAACCAGATCGAGAAGAGCGGACAGGTTGTCGGTACGATGGGCCGCAAGGACATCGTCCCCTATGGCCTGTACCGTGTTCACGGCTTTGTATCGCCTCACCTGGCGGCCGACACCGGCTTCACCGAGGCGGACCTCGCCCTGGTCTGGGACGCCCTGATCAACATGTTCGAACATGACCGCTCGGCGACCCGCGGAGAGATGGCTACCCGCAAGCTCCTGGTCTTCGAGCACGAGAGCCCGCTGGGCAACGCTCCGGCGCACGTCCTGTTCGCCCGGGTGACCGGCGAGCGCAAGGATCAGTCAAGGCCCGCGCGTGCCTTCAAGGACTACGACATCCACATTGGTCGCGAAAACCTGCCGCGCGGAGTCACTCTGCACGAGAGGTTGTGATGGAGGAAGACGACCTCCTCCCGCTCTCCGCTCTGCAGCACCTGCTGTTCTGCGAGCGTCAGTGCGCGTTGATCCACATCGAGCAGATATGGGCGGAGAATCCCTTGACTGTCGAGGGAAAGCATCTCCACGAGCAGGCGGACAGCGGATTTCAGGAATCCCGTGGGGATCTCCGGATCGCCCGGGCCCTGCCGCTGCGCAGCCTCCGCCTCGGATTGTCCGGCCGGTCCGACGTTGTCGAGTTTCATCGCGTTGGGGAAGGCGTGTGGCGACCCTTCCCCATCGAGTACAAACGCGGCAAGCCGAAAAGCCACCGGGCCGACGAGGTCCAGCTTTGCGCCCAGGCGCTCTGCCTGGAAGAGATGCTGGACGTTGCCGTACCCGCGGGAGCCCTCTTCTATGGCCAGACCCGCCATCGCCTCGAGGTGACGTTCGACACAGAGCTCCGGCGCCTCACGGAAGACGCGGCGGCGCGGCTCCATCGCCTGATCGCCGGAGGCGTCACTCCCACAGCCGTCCGCGAGCCGAAATGTGACCAATGCTCACTCCTCGACATCTGCATGCCCGCCGCCCCGGCTGTCTCCGCCCGCCAATACCTCGACCGGTCCCTGCGGGCGGCCTTGCGATCGGAAGGAGACTAAGGAGCCTCAGTCATGAAGCGACATCAGAATACGCTCTACGTCACCACCCAGGGCGCCTACCTGGCCAAAGAGGGCGAAGCCGTCGTGGTCCGAGTCGAGAAAGAAACCAAGCTCCACGTGCCCATCCACCTGCTCGGCAGCATCGTCTGCTTCGGTCAGGTCTCGGCGAGCCCTTTCCTGCTCGGGTTTTGCGGCGAACGCGGTGTCGGCGTCTCCTTCCTGACCGCCAACGGCCGGTTTCTCGCGCGAGTGCAAGGCCCCACCTCGGGAAACGTCCTGCTGCGCCGAGAGCAATACCGCCGGGCGGATGACGACACCGCTTCCGCCGCCTTCGCGCGCAGCATGGTGGCGGCCAAGATCGCCAACAGCCGGACTGTCCTCTTGCGCGCCTTGCGCGACCGGCCGCAGTCGGCGGGGAGCGAGGCTCTACGCAATGCCGCGACAACGCTGGCCCAGCACCTCTCCAGCCTCCCGGAAGGCCTCCCTCTGGACGCGGTCCGCGGGATCGAAGGCGCTGCTGCTCGCGCCTACTTCGAAGCCTTCGATCACCTCGTCACCCAGCAGAAGGAACATTTCTTTTTTCGCGAACGGAGCCGGCGGCCGCCGCTCGACAATCTCAACGCTCTCCTCAGCTTCTTGTACACCCTGCTCTGCCACGACGTCGAAGCGGCGTTGGAGGCGGTGGGCCTCGATCCTGCCGTCGGATTCCTGCACCGCGACCGGCCTGGCCGGCCGAGCCTCGCGCTCGATCTCATGGAAGAGCTGCGCGCCTATCTCGCGGACCGTCTCGCCCTCTCGCTCATCAACCTGCAACAGATCCGGCCTGCGGACTTCAAGCAAGAGGAGTCTGGCGGCGTCGTGATGGAGAGCGATGCGCGCAAGACGGTTCTCACGGCCTATCAGAAAAGAAAGCAAGAGGAGATCGCCCATCCCTTTCTGGGAGAAAAGACGACGGTCGGCCTCCTGCCTCATCTCCAGGCGGCCCTCCTTTCCCGCCACCTGCGCGGCGACCTCGACGGCTATCCTCCCTTCTTCTGGAAATGAGCTGATCCGCCATGATGGTCCTTGTCAGCTACGACGTCGCCACCACGACCAAGGCCGGCCGGCGACGCCTGCGGCGGGTCGCGAAGACCTGCCTCGACTTCGGTCAACGGGTGCAGAACTCCGTCTTCGAGTGCGTTGTCGACCCGACACAGTGGACACAGCTCCGGTTGCGCCTGCTGGGCATCATCGACGAGAACGAAGACAGCCTGCGCGTCTACTACCTTGGCGCGAACTGGAGGGGGAAGATCGAGCACTATGGGGCCAAGGCTGTGCCGGACGTCGAAGAGCCTCTCCTCGTCTGATCCGCACCTCCGTGCGAACCCGGACCGCCCAGGTCTCTCCCCGGGAGGTTCGCGGAGAGGTTAAAGCCCACGCGTGAAAGGACTTGAGAGGCGAGCCCGGTGGAGCTCCTGCAGCAGATCGCTTGCTGGCCGGCCGCTTCGCGCAAGCGTGGCTGAAAGCACCTGAAACGATTAGACTTATACTGTCGCCGTCGCTCCCCGTGCGGGGGCGTGGATTGAAACAGCCAGGCAGCGGCGGACAGCGCGCCCTCACCCCGTCGCTCCCCGTGCGGGGGCGTGGATTGAAACCGCAAGGGTGGGGACAAGTACCAGGCTCTGGACCAGTCGCTCCCCGTGCGGGGGCGTGGATTGAAACGGGGAGCTGTTCCGCCTCGAGGATGGAGGCCAGGGGTCGCTCCCCGTGCGGGGGCGTGGATTGAAACCGCGACTACTGGTTCCAGATCCTGCCGCGGGACCCGGTCGCTCCCCGTGCGGGGGCGTGGATTGAAACACGCTTCAGGAGCACATCCTCCCGGGGGACTTCGAGTCGCTCCCCGTGCGGGGGCGTGGATTGAAACGAAAAACGAGGGCGTTTTGCTGCGCGCGGACTCCGTCGCTCCCCGTGCGGGGGCGTGGATTGAAACCCGAGGGAGGCACCTTCCGGCTCCCGACCGGTCCGTCGCTCCCCGTGCGGGGGCGTGGATTGAAACAAAGACGACGGGCACGGCATCCGGGCGCTCGGCTCGTCGCTCCCCGTGCGGGGGCGTGGATTGAAACAATGGGGAAGCTGGACACGGGTGCGACTGAAGCCGTCGCTCCCCGTGCGGGGGCGTGGATTGAAACTAGATGATGAGGCGGAGCGGGATGGACTGGACGGCGTCGCTCCCCGTGCGGGGGCGTGGATTGAAACCTCTATCTGGGCCTGGGAGGACTGCCGCCGCACGTCGCTCCCCGTGCGGGGGCGTGGATTGAAACCCCCGGAATGGGAGAAACGGCTGGTCAGCCTCCGTCGCTCCCCGTGCGGGGGCGTGGATTGAAACCTTGGATGCTGCGCGGTCGTGGGCAATGCCGCCGCGTCGCTCCCCGTGCGGGGGCGTGGATTGAAACAAGAGGTCGCGGGCCGATGATCCGCCGCCATCCCGTCGCTCCCCGTGCGGGGGCGTGGATTGAAACAGTCCGTGGCCATCCTCACGGGAACGGCGCCGCCCGTCGCTCCCCGTGCGGGGGCGTGGATTGAAACTCGTACTGGTCGCAGGGCCTCGGGCTCCCCGGGGTCGCTCCCCGTGCGGGGGCGTGGATTGAAACACCCTGCCGCTCGTGCTCCCCTTGCGCCGAGCGGCGTCGCTCCCCGTGCGGGGGCGTGGATTGAAACGATCAGTGACGGAACAAGCCGGCAAGGAAGTCGTGTCGCTCCCCGTGCGGGGGCGTGGATTGAAACCTATGTCGAGCGGCACAGCGTCCTCTACAGCGAGGTCGCTCCCCGTGCGGGGGCGTGGATTGAAACAACGAACGGGGAGCCGCGGACGTCTTCGGGGACGCGTCGCTCCCCGTGCGGGGGCGTGGATTGAAACGGCCCGTCATCATTCGGGGAGCCCTGCCCCCTGCCGTCGCTCCCCGTGCGGGGGCGTGGATTGAAACTATATCGAGGGCTCTCAGGAGCCGCACCCTCATGTCGCTCCCCGTGCGGGGGCGTGGATTGAAACAGATGGAGAAGGGCGGCGAGGACATCACGATCCTGGTCGCTCCCCGTGCGGGGGCGTGGATTGAAACCCCATCGCATACTTCCCCCCGGCGGCGAGGTAGTCGTCGCTCCCCGTGCGGGGGCGTGGATTGAAACATCTCGGAATATACCGCCACCACGACTCCCGCCGGGTCGCTCCCCGTGCGGGGGCGTGGATTGAAACAGGACGAAGTCCTTGGCCCAAAACGGTTCTCCGTGGTCGCTCCCCGTGCGGGGGCGTGGATTGAAACGTCCTCCCTGGTGAGATCGATCACCCGTTGGAGTCGCTCCCCGTGCGGGGGCGTGGATTGAAACTTGAGCTGCCAAAGGTACCAGACCTCTCCCCCGGGTCGCTCCCCGTGCGGGGGCGTGGATTGAAACACTCCGTTCGAACCGAAGGCGCGAATTCTCGCCCGTCGCTCCCCGTGCGGGGGCGTGGATTGAAACTTCACACGGCTCACAAGATCGAGCTTCGAATCGAGTCGCTCCCCGTGCGGGGGCGTGGATTGAAACAACGTAGACGGGGCCACTGGCGGCCCGGCGCTCGGTCGCTCCCCGTGCGGGGGCGTGGATTGAAACGACATACTCGAAGACTACACCCGGGGCCGGATCGACGTCGCTCCCCGTGCGGGGGCGTGGATTGAAACATCGGCTATCTGCTGGGGGGCAACGTCCCCCCGGAGTCGCTCCCCGTGCGGGGGCGTGGATTGAAACCCGCTACGGGGTGACGCTCAGCCAGGCTACGATGTCGCTCCCCGTGCGGGGGCGTGGATTGAAACTACGGGTCAACGAAACTTGCCGCACGGCCCTCGCGTCGCTCCCCGTGCGGGGGCGTGGATTGAAACCAAGGGAGGCGAGTATGGACATCGGCATCACGGGGTCGCTCCCCGTGCGGGGGCGTGGATTGAAACGCTCCCCGGAAGGCCATGAACGCGTTCACGTATGTCGCTCCCCGTGCGGGGGCGTGGATTGAAACCCTCTGGGAGTGAGACGTGGCTCCTCGGAAGCGCGGTCGCTCCCCGTGCGGGGGCGTGGATTGAAACTTCGACCAGGGCAACGGGGCCGCCTCGAACTTCCGTCGCTCCCCGTGCGGGGGCGTGGATTGAAACAGCAGTGGCGATGGAACATACCCGAGGGGAGCGAGGTCGCTCCCCGTGCGGGGGCGTGGATTGAAACATGGCCTTCCGGGGAGCCAAGCTGGACGGGCTGTGGTCGCTCCCCGTGCGGGGGCGTGGATTGAAACCCCAAAGCCCAGGGCGCTATCGTGGGATTCGGCGTCGCTCCCCGTGCGGGGGCGTGGATTGAAACTCCCTCGGACCTTCGCGCCCGGCGACTCCCCCCGGTCGCTCCCCGTGCGGGGGCGTGGATTGAAACAAGAGGAGTTCCGCGAGGTCGGCACCGTAAGCCAGGTCGCTCCCCGTGCGGGGGCGTGGATTGAAACGGCATCGGGAGCACGTATGGGACATCCTTTCTGGTCGCTCCCCGTGCGGGGGCGTGGATTGAAACGACGCGCTTCCGTCCGACACGTCTCCGGTCGGCGTCGCTCCCCGTGCGGGGGCGTGGATTGAAACGTCCTGGATCCGCCTTTTCGTCTCGAGGAGCCCCCGGTCGCTCCCCGTGCGGGGGCGTGGATTGAAACCGCGGGCGGGACGATCATTGCGACCAACGGCGCGGAGTCGCTCCCCGTGCGGGGGCGTGGATTGAAACTCGTAGCGCTTGTAGAGGTCTCCCTCGGTCGCCCGTCGCTCCCCGTGCGGGGGCGTGGATTGAAACTAAAATGTCAAGGGGTCTCACCGCCGGCCCTGGTCGCTCCCCGTGCGGGGGCGTGGATTGAAACAACCCCTCCATTCCCTCCATCCGCCTCTGTCCGCGTCGCTCCCCGTGCGGGGGCGTGGATTGAAACATGCCGAAGCCCCCCCATAAGGGAAGTCAGGCCGCGTCGCTCCCCGTGCGGGGGCGTGGATTGAAACATCCGGGGGGATCGTCAGGACCGTGCCGGAGGCGTCGCTCCCCGTGCGGGGGCGTGGATTGAAACAGCTACTGGAGTAAGGGCGAGGGCCTGCCGGCTAGTCGCTCCCCGTGCGGGGGCGTGGATTGAAACATAACGACGAAGAGGAGGAGCTGGAGGAGGCTACAGTCGCTCCCCGTGCGGGGGCGTGGATTGAAACCTCCGCTTCCGCGTCACCTTCGCCTCCGGCACGGGTCGCTCCCCGTGCGGGGGCGTGGATTGAAACGTCAAGGTGCCCGGGTGGGACTGCTCGGGCGCCCTGTCGCTCCCCGTGCGGGGGCGTGGATTGAAACTGGTGCTCCGACGCCGCGGGCGGCTGGGGAATCGGGTCGCTCCCCGTGCGGGGGCGTGGATTGAAACGCAGACCAGGAGCTGACGACTGACCGCCTCGCCGTCGCTCCCCGTGCGGGGGCGTGGATTGAAACACCAGCGGGGCGAGATCGAGCTCCAGGTGCGGCGTCGCTCCCCGTGCGGGGGCGTGGATTGAAACTACTGGTCATGGGGTATCTCCTTTTGGGGGTTGAGGTCGCTCCCCGTGCGGGGGCGTGGATTGAAACTTGGGTCCCCGCATTGAGACCCCACGGAAACCCCGTCGCTCCCCGTGCGGGGGCGTGGATTGAAACCTGTCATCCTGCGAGACGGGCGCCTCGCCAACGCGGTCGCTCCCCGTGCGGGGGCGTGGATTGAAACCCGACCGGCCCCACGCTCCGCCTCGGCAGCTCCCGTCGCTCCCCGTGCGGGGGCGTGGATTGAAACGCATGACGCACGGGCATGCGCGCGCGCATTCCTCGTCGCTCCCCGTGCGGGGGCGTGGATTGAAACTGGGTGAGCATGCCGATCGCGTCGAGGTCCATGCCGTCGCTCCCCGTGCGGGGGCGTGGATTGAAACTCGCAGCTCGGCGACGAAGAGGCCGCTTCCCTGCGTCGCTCCCCGTGCGGGGGCGTGGATTGAAACTTCGGCTCGCCTGTCAAATCTGGATCGAGTGCGCGGTCGCTCCCCGTGCGGGGGCGTGGATTGAAACTCGTCCGGGGTGCACTCGTCCCAGGTCTCCATGGTCGCTCCCCGTGCGGGGGCGTGGATTGAAACGCAGTCTGCCATGCAATCTACCATCTCGTCGCCAGTCGCTCCCCGTGCGGGGGCGTGGATTGAAACCGCTTCCGCTGGCAGTGACGACGACCGCCACCTCGTCGCTCCCCGTGCGGGGGCGTGGATTGAAACATAGAGCAGCCCCAGCGTGTCCATGATGTTATCGTCGCTCCCCGTGCGGGGGCGTGGATTGAAACCAGGAGCGCGGGTCCGTCATGCTGCGGATCCACCCCGTCGCTCCCCGTGCGGGGGCGTGGATTGAAACACCTTCTCCGCGCACGTGGTCGGCTCGCTACCGTGTCGCTCCCCGTGCGGGGGCGTGGATTGAAACGCATGACGCACGGGCATGCGCGCGCATTCCTCGTCGCTCCCCGTGCGGGGGCGTGGATTGAAACCATGAAGGGGGCGAAGATGCACGGACCGCCAGGTCGCTCCCCGTGCGGGGGCGTGGATTGAAACAACGATCTGGAGTCAGACCGTACACGCTACGCGAGTCGCTCCCCGTGCGGGGGCGTGGATTGAAACTCCTTGGCCTGGGCAAGCAGTTCGTCCCGGTGCGTCGCTCCCCGTGCGGGGGCGTGGATTGAAACGACTAGATGATGAGGCGGAGCGGAATGGACTGGAGGTCGCTCCCCGTGCGGGGGCGTGGATTGAAACATGTTCGATAACCAGGGCCGGGCTATCGACTACGTCGCTCCCCGTGCGGGGGCGTGGATTGAAACATGATCTGGCTCCTCGACGTGCTCTGGAAGCCACGTCGCTCCCCGTGCGGGGGCGTGGATTGAAACACGGTGTCCGCAATTCATCGCTTGTCCCATTTGATGTCGCTCCCCGTGCGGGGGCGTGGATTGAAACTCTTTAGCAGCATCAGACTTCTTATCGGTCTTTGTGTCGCTCCCCGTGCGGGGGCGTGGATTGAAACGTCGGTGAATGGAACCGCCCGCCGGCGGCCTCGGCGTCGCTCCCCGTGCGGGGGCGTGGATTGAAACCTCCCGTCTACGTCGCTCTTTAAGGGAACTTGGTGGTCGCTCCCCGTGCGGGGGCGTGGATTGAAACTGGAGGACCGCCACGGCCAGCAACCGAGCGGTGTGCGTCGCTCCCCGTGCGGGGGCGTGGATTGAAACTTGTAGTACAGCGGCGTCTTTCGAATCATATCGATGTCGCTCCCCGTGCGGGGGCGTGGATTGAAACCGCGACCGTGCTGCGAATGCACCCGAGCGAGTCGGGTCGCTCCCCGTGCGGGGGCGTGGATTGAAAATCGGCCCGCGAGCCAGATGGCTCTCCTCCCGGGACAGGTCGCTCTCCTCTCGGGCCGGACCACCTGTCTCCCGGGCCGGGCTTCTCTCCTCCCGAGACAGGTGACTCAGCTTCCGGGCCCGATCGTTCGGCTCCCGAGCGGGCGGCTGCTCCTCCCGGGACAGGTCACTCTCCTCTCGGGCCGGACCACCTATCTCCCGGGCCGGGCTTCCTCTCCTCCCGAGACAGGTCACTCAGCTCCCGGGCCCGATCGTTCGGCTCCCGAGCCGGACGGCTGCTCCTCCCGGGCCGAATGGCTCGGCTCCCGAGCCGGATGGCTTCTCCTCCCGGGGCGCCGTCGGCACCGTAGCAGGCTTGCCTGCCGGATGGTAGGCTCGAAGAGCTGAACCAACCGGAGAAGGAGGAGGCATGAGCGATCCTGCGGGAGCCTGGACGCGACGGCAGTTCCTGGAAATGGTGGGTAAGGCGGGAGGGGCGGCGGCGGTCTATGAAACGATGGTGGCGCTCGGCCTGATGCGGGTGCCGGAGGCTCTTGCGGCGCCGCCGCCGGACCTTCCGGCAGGCTCTCTGCGCGGGGTTCGCGTCCTGGTTCTGGGGGCCGGCGTCGGCGGGCTCACGGCCGCCTGGCGGCTCGCCAAGGCGGAGGCCGATGTGACGGTCCTCGAAGCGGCCAACCGGATCGGCGGCCGGAGCTACACCGTGCGCCAGGGCGACAAGATCCAGCAGATGGGACGCTCCGATCAGGAGTGCCGGTTCACCGACAAGGATCTGTACTTCAATGCGGGTCCGGGGCGCATCCCCTATCACCATACGACCGTGATCGACGTCTGCAAGGAGCTCGGCGTGCCGCTCGAGGTTTACATCATGGAGACCCGCGCCAATCTCTTCCAGACCGATCAGGCCTTCGGCGGCAAGGCGGAGATCAATCGCCGGATCGCCAACGACACGCGCGGCTACATCTCGGAGCTCTTGGCCAAGTCGGTCTTCCGGGGAGCGCTCGACAGCGAGCTGACCCGGGAGGACCGGGAGCGCTTGATCGATCTCCTCCTCACCTTCGGCAAGATCCGCTGCGAGGACCAGTATGTGTACAAAGGGTCCTCGCGCTCCGGCTACAAGGTTCCGCCCGCGGTCGTCGAGCCGGGGAAGATCGTGGAGTCTCTCCCCCTCCAGCAACTCCTCAAGTCACAGTTCTGGAAATATCGTTTCTATCAACCGGAGGACTACGAGTGGCAGGCCACCCTCTTCCAGCCGGTGGGCGGCATGGATCAGATCGCGCAGAAGCTCGCGGCAGCGATCCGGAAGATCAAGCCCGACGCCATCCAGCTCAACGCCCAGGTCGTCCACGTCCGGCAGTCGGATCAGCCTGGACAGGAGATCGAGGTCGACTGGCGCGCGGCGGGGTCAGCGGACCTGCAGAAAGCCACGGCGCAATATTGCATCAGCAACATTCCGGTCCCCCTGCTGCGGCGCGCCATCGACAACGATTCCTTCGAGGAGGAATTCATCCGGGCGGTGGGCGCGGTGCCTTTCGCGCCGGCCTGCAAGGTGGGCTGGCAGGCGGACGGGCGGTTCTGGGAGACCCGCAACCAGATCTACGGCGGGATCAGCTGGACGGACGACATGATCACGCAGCTCTGGTATCCGTCCGCCGGCTTCTTCACGCCGACGGGAATCCTGACCGGCCTGTACAACTACGGCGAGAACGCCGTGCGGTTCGGCCGCCAGAGCCTCTCGGAGCGCCTGCAGACCGCCGCGGCCGGAGCCCGCAAGCTGCACCCGGAATTCGACGATCACGTGGACATCCATCTCGGGTTGTCGATCGCCTGGCAGGAAGTGCCCCATCTGGAGGGGGGCTGGGCCGAGTGGACGGACAATCCGGAGAACCGCCGGGCCTACCGGCGCCTGCTCGCTCCGGACAAGCGTTTCTGGGTCTGCGGTGACCAGGTCTCCTATCTGCCCGGCTGGCAGGAGGGAGCCATGCTCTCGGCGAACCATGTCCTCCGGCAGCTCCAGCGTTCGGTCCGCAGGCAGTCGATCGATCTCGGCCTGCCGTTGGAGATCGCGGCACCGGAAGCGGCCTTCATCACAGGAGCCGAGGCGCCCTGAGGCAGCTGTTTCCCCGTTTTTCCTTCCCCCTCTCGCCGGTTCGGGAGAGGGGGAGAGCGTGTTATCATTGCCTGTAATCCAGGGAGAATTCTCATGGACAGGCGCCTCGTCAAGGTGATCGGCTGGCTGATGATCGTCGGTAACCAGACTGCGAGCGTCGGTTTGGGGCAGGTGAGGGTCATCGAAGAGCCGAAGAGCGAGGTGCGGGCGCAACAGGCGGCGGTGCTGGCGGCGAAGCTCGGGGTGGTCTTGCCCACGGTCCTGGAGCAGCTCAGGGCCAGGCGCCGGGAGCTGGCGGAGGCCGGCTATCCGCGCGATGGGGTCGCCGCGCTGCTCGACACGACCGAGACCTCTCTCCAGAAGGAGCTCCAGGCGCCGGGCTCTTCTCCCTTGCGCGAGCACACCGCGGAGATCTTCGACGAGGTGCGCCGCCATCTCGAGCTCCCGACAAGGACAGCTCTCCACTCCTCCCCTGTGCCGCAGGCGATCGTCGCTTCGCTCCGCTTCGTCCGGTTGGAAGAGGTCCAGGAATCTCTGGATCGGCACCGGACCGACACCGAGCTCAATCTGATCGAAGCGTTCATCGCGGATCTCTGGGACCGGGCGACGAGGAACGATCTCATCGTCGATCTCTGTGTGCTGAGCGATCCGCCGAAGGCGAAGGTCACCCTGCAGGCGAAGGACGGCGAGGGGATCGATCCCACGAAGACGAACGGCAGGCTGGTGAACCTCTTTCGCGGCAAGTACTTCTACACGGTGGAAAAACGGTCCTTGTCGAAGCTCGCCGGCCCGATCGACCTGTATAGCAAGAAGCAGCCGGTCCTGGATTGCGCCTGGGACGGCGGAGGTTGTGCGGTCCGGGATGGCTGGGCCGAGGCCTGCCGTGAGCTCTAGCGGCGCCGCCCGCACGAGCTCCTTTCTCCGTCTCGCGGTGACCTTCGGCGTCGGGTTCCTGTTGGGGCTCTCGCCTTTCCTCCTCCCGTTCCTGGACTCTGTGACGTATCTCATTCCATTGAGCCTGCGTGGAGAGCTGGAGGCCACGACGGCGCTCCTTGGCGGTTTCATTGCTCTGGCCGCGCGCGGCGGCGAGCCGCTCGGCCGCCATGGCCGTGCGGTGCTGCAGACGTGGGCGGTGCTGGCTTTGCCGGGCCTGATCCTGTTGTTCCTCTTTCAACCGTGGTTCATCGTGCCCATCCATCACTTCAGCGGCCCGGCTTCGGAGGTCATCGTCGCACCACCGCGGCTGGAGAGCTGCTCCTGCGACGCGGCGCTCTCGAATGCCGGGTGTTTGCGCGAGCTGACCCTGGACCCCGCCGTCATGGACCGGTGTTGGGATGGCGCCCGGCGGCAGCGGAACCGATTGATGTGGGCTTTCGGTTACCTGCTCCTGGCCGGGGGAGGCGAATCCTTCGTGGGCCTCCTCTGGGGCCGCTGGGTGCGAGCGCGGGCCGCACCGGCCGGACCCGCGTCGGGTGCGCCCCGCGACCTGTTCCTCAGCTACTCGCGGCGCGACAAAGATGTCGCCGAGCGGCTCGCCGGTGATCTGAAGGAGCACGGCATCGCGGTCTGGTGGGACTTCTGGGAGATGGAGGTCGGAGACTTGCTCCCCCGGAAGATCGAGGCGGCGGTCGCGCGGAGCGCCTGGTTCGTCATCATCCTCTCTCCCGATGCGGTCGCTTCCTCATGGGTGCGGGCCGAGCTCGATCTGGCGCTCACCCGGGAGGTCGAAGGGGGGCTCACCATCCTGCCGATCCTCTACCGGCCCTGCGAGGTTCCGCTCTCACTCCGCGGCAAGGTCTGGGCGGACCTCACCACCTCCTCGTATCAGGCGGGTCTGGAGTCGCTCCTGCGCAGTCTCGCGGCTCAACGGCCCCAGCGCGCGACGGAGTAAGTCGCTCCCACCGCCAGCGCGATTGCGGCGAGCACCATGCCGAGCACGAAGCCTTTCGGGCGATAGATCAGCTCGAGGTCCCGGTCGGCCGGCTGGAGCCAGGCGGCGAGGAACGGCCCGTTGGCGTGGAAGGTCGGCCGCGGGATCCCATTGACGAGGAGAACCCAGCCGCCGTCCTGATAGAGGCTGGAGGCGAGGAGGCGCGGCTCGGCCGCTTCGAGGCGGGCGCGGATCCACGCCGGATGGATCTCCAGCAGGTCGAACCGGTAGCCCCGCGGCGCCGCGGCCCGCCAGGCCGGCTCGTTGCTTCCGGGCGGGCTTGCAGCGGCCGGCAGCACGGCGGTCCGCCGGCGGAAGTTGCCGATCTGTGCCGTACAGGCGGACCAGGAATTTCCCGGCGGGCAGGCCAGGGTCGAATTGGAGAGGAAGAGGCGCGGCAGGGGACGCGAAACCTGATAGATCCAGACGCTTTGGTCTTTCCAGACCAGTTGCAGGCCGGGAATGCGCTGCCCGGAAGGAGCCATGATGTATTGCACCCCGAGCAGCTCATAGAGGGGATCGCGGGGCGCCACGAAGCCGTCCGTCGCCCGGTAGGGGAAGCGGTTGATCCGCACCAGGGCGTCTGCCACCGGCGCGGGCTTGGCCGGATTCGAGGTGCGCGGATCGGCAAGCCCATAGACGGTCGCGATGTTCGGCCGCAGCGGCGAGCCGACGCCGGAGATGCGGTGCCAGGGATCCGTCCGTTCGCGGAGAAAAGTGATCGCTGGCGTCTCCGGGTAGAAGAGCCGCGCCGGGACCGGCGGATTGGACGGCAGGTGGTGGGCCAGCAGCTCGATCGCGGCGAGCCCGGCCAGAGCAAGACCTGCCGGGACGGCACGATCCGGACGCGGGCGGCCGAGCAGGAGCCAGCCGGCGGCGGCGAGCACCCCGAATTGAAGGACCTGGGAGAGCTGGCGCACGTCGAGAAGCGTCGCGGCCTCGGCGCCTGGGAGCCGGGTGAGCGTCGAAGGCGGCGGCCAGTTGAAATAGGCGAGGCCCAGGAGCATCGCGGTGCCGGCGAGGGCGACGGCGGCCCGCGTCCGCGGGATCTCGCCGCGCCGCCATCGTTCCCACGAGCAGGCTCCGAGGAAGGCGACACAGAAACCGAGCGTCAGGACCAGACGGTGGTGCAGGGTCAGCGAGTCGCGCAGCACCGGGAGCGACGACAGGAGCTGCGGGAGCCCCGGCGGCTGGGCGAGGACGATCAAGGCCGCGATGGTGAACCCCAGGATCGCCCGCTCTTGCGGCAAGCGGCGCCTTCCGGCCAGGAGCGACAAGAGGGCACCGAGCACGGCGGCGGTGCCGGCGAACGCCGCGCCGTCCTCGTTCGTGTTGCTCTCCCCCCACCACTCGCCGTACCGGCTGTCCCCGAAGGCGCGTGGCGCCACGATCGGCAGCAGGCGCTCGCCGAGCTGCCGCAGGCGTTCCGAGCGCTCCTGCGAGGTCCGCCAGCCGGCGAGCGGATCGTCATGCAGGATGTGCTCCCGCCGGTCGGCGAGGAGCCCGGCGCGCAGGCTCTCCGGCAGGGCATGGGCGGCCGGCAGCAGCGCCGGGGCGGAAAGGCCGAGACCTAGGCCCGCGGCCACGCTCCAGGCCCGGACGAGCCGCAGGCGCTCCTCCCGCGGGCTCGCCGCGAGCCGCGACAGGGCGAAGAGCGCCGCGAGGAGAGAGACGTGGAGGATGGTTTCGGGATGTCCGGCGTTGAGCAGCGCGAAGACGGCGAACGTCAAGAGGCCCCTCACCCCCTGGCCCCCTCTCCCATCCCCTCCCCCCGACCGGGCGAGGGGGGAAAAGGCACTGATTTGGGAAGTTTCCCCCTCTCCCGGCGGTCGGGAGGGGGTGGGAGAGGGGGCCAGGGGGTGAGGGGCCGACAGGGCGTAGAGCATGACCGGCAGGAGCGCCGGCGCGTTGGCCATCGGCCAGCCGAGCCAGAGAAGCACTCCGCCACCGAGGCCGAAGGCGAGGCTTCCGGCGAGGGCGGGCGCCTCCGAGATCCCCTGGCGGCGCAGCAGCAGATACATGAAGGTGAGGGCGATCAGGACCCGTAAGGCCGCGGTGATTCCTGCTCCGGCCGCGGCGGGAAAGAAGAGAGCCGGCCAGACCAGCGGCTGGAGCACCTGCGCCTGGGGATTGCCGAGCAGCGGCTCGCCCGCTCCGGCGAGATGGTTCCACAGCGGCCACTCGCCCGCGTGGAGCGCTTCCCGCACCCGGATCTGCCACGGCGTGATCTGCAGGACGAGGTCGCTCTGCAGGAGATTGCCGGGCGGCAGACCCTGCTCCTCCGACCACAGAGTCTGGAGCGGCGGGATCTTCAAGAGGTAGCCGAGAGGGAGCAGCACCCGGCCGGCGAAGAGCACCGGGCCGAAGAGGACGAGCAGCACGGCGGCGTGGACCAGCCGGACGCGCCGCGGCACCGGGTCGAGCCAGCGCCCCAGAGCGGCCCAGAGGAGCACGGCGAGCAGGGTGACCCAGAGGCCGGGCAGGAGGCAGAGGGGGAAGCTTTCCATAGGGCGCGCGAATCCTATCGCCGAGGGCTTGCGCGGGGAAGCGCCGGGAGAGATGCTCTCGGCATGAGGTCCCTCGTGGTCTCGATCCTCGCCCTCTCGGTGGTGACGGCATGCTCGCGTCCCAGTCCTCCACCTCGTGGCGCGTTCGAGGCGGGCGGAGACTTCGAGCCGATCCCCAAGATGCCGTACGACTGGCTGGCCGTGCGTCCGGAGCCGGGCCAGACGTTCGAGCAGTTCGTCCGGGCGAAGCCGAACCGGCCGGATGCGCGCCGGCACAAGATCTATCTTCAGCCCATTGGTGAATTCCCTCCCGGGGCAGGGCCCTCATTCAAGAAGCTGCAGGAGTTTACGGGAGCGTTCTTCCAGATGGACGTGGTGGTCCGGCCGCCTCTGGACCTGTCGGGCGAGAGCATCACCTCACGGAAGAACTGGCCCATGGGGCACCAGCAACTCCTCGCAGGTGATCTCCTCGCTGTTCTGACCAGACAGCTCCCGGCCGACGCCTACGCCGTGCTCGGCCTCACCATGGCGGACCTGTATCCCGACGAGAGCTGGAACTACGTCTTCGGCCTGGCCTCCACGCGCGCCCGCGTCGGCGTCTACAGCTTCGCCCGCTACGATCCTCGCTTCTACGGCAAAGAGCGGACGCCCGATTGGCAGAAGCTCGTGCTACGGCGCAGCTGCAAGGTGCTGGCGCACGAGGCCTCGCACATGTTCGGCATCCATCACTGCACCTTCTATCACTGCTTGATGAATGGCTCGAACTCCCTGGAAGAGACCGACATGCATCCGCTCGATCTCTGCCCGATTGATCTGCACAAGCTCTACCACAGCATCGGCTTCGACGTCATCGAACGTTACGAGGATCTCCGCAACTTCTGCGAGGGTGAAGGTTTCGACAAAGAGGCCGCATGGTTCCGCCGCCGCATCGAGCATCTCAGCCATTGACCAGCAGCTTTCCGATCGTTTCCTGGATCTTACGAAAAGAGTGTCGATTCAGCCCCCCTCGCTTCGTTACAAGACGCGAGGAGGGGAGGGTCTGGTAAAGTCTCCACGCCAATGGAGGAAGCAATGCGCAAAGCAATTTATATGTTTCTGTTGATTGCATCGATGGGCGCGGTGGCGGCCGGAGCGGCCGAGGCCCCCCATCCGTTCACGGCGCGAGACATGCACGGCATGCAGCGGATCACCGATCCGCAGCCGTCACCCGACGGGCGCAAGGTAGCCTTCCAGGTGCGGACCACGGACTTCGAGGCGAACAAGGGGACGTACGACCTCTGGCTCGTCGGCATCGACGGCAGCGGCCTCACCCGGCTCACCACCAACGCGGCGTCGGACACCGCGCCGCGCTGGGCTCCCGACGGCAAGAGCCTCTATTTCCTGTCGAGCCGCTCCGGATCGAGCCAGATCTGGCGGATACCGGTCCCGGGTTCCGACAAGGATGCGGTCCAGGTCACCGACCTGCCGCTGGACGTCTCCAACCTGCTGCTCGCTCCCGATGGCTCGCGCCTCGCCTTCAGCCTGGAGGTCTTCCCCGACTGCCCGACGATCGCCTGTACCGCCGAGCGGCTCGCTGCCCAGGAGAAGGGGAAGACCTCAGCCCAGGTCTATGACGGGGGCTTCGTCCGCCATTGGGACACCTGGAGCAACGGCACGCGCAACCATCTGTTCGTTGCGCCTCTCGCGGGCGGCAAGGCGGGAGAGCCGGTGGATCTCGCCAAGGGAATGTGGGCCGACGTCCCCTCCAAGCCGACCGGCGGCAGCGAGGAGTGGGCGTTCGCACCCGACGGGAAGACCCTGATCTTCGCCACCCGCCTGGCCGGCGAGAAGAACCGCGAGGAGCCCTGGTCCACCAACTTCGATCTCTATGAGGCCCGCCTCGACGGCTCCGGGCAGCCGCGCAACCTCACGGCGGCCAACCCGGCGTGGGACACGCAACCGGTCTTCTCGCCCGACGGCAAGACCCTCGCCTATCTGCGGATGTCGCGGGCGGGCTTCGAGGCCGACCGCTTCCGGATCGTCCTGCGCGATCTGGCGTCCGGCAACGAGAGGGTCCTGGCGGAGGAGTGGGACCGCTCGTCGGACGGCGTCGTCTTCTCGCCGGACGGCAGGACGCTCTACACCACGGCCTACGACACCGGGCAGGTGCCGCTGTTCGCCATCGACGTGGCGAGCGGGAAGGTGCGCAAGCTCGTCGCCGACGGGAGCGTGCACGACTACCGGGTGGTGGGGGACCGCCTCGTCTTCGGCCGCGACCACCTGCGGTCGCCCGTCGAGCTCCATACGGTCAAGGCGGACGGGTCCGACCTGCGGCAGATCACCCAGCTCAACCGCGAGAGGCTGGCTTCGGTCCTGCTCGGCGAGCCCGAGCAGTTCTCCTTCCAGGGGGCGAACGGCGACACCGTCTATGGCTGGGTTGTCAAGCCGGTCCGTTTCGATGCGAAAAAGAAATACCCCATCGCCTTCTTGATCCATGGCGGGCCGCAATCGTCGTTCCACAACGAGTTCCACTACCGGTGGAACCCGCAGACCTACGCCGGGGCGGGCTATGCCACGATCCAGATTGACTTCCACGGCTCCTTGGGTTATGGTCAGGCATTCACTGATGCCATTCGTTTTGATTGGGGCGGCAAGCCGTTAGAGGATCTGCAGAAGGGGTTGGAGGCCGCTCTCCAGCGCTATCCCTGGCTGGACGGCGACCGTGCCTGTGCCCTCGGCGCGTCCTACGGCGGTTATATGGTCGCCTGGATCGCCGGCCAATGGCCGGACGCGTTCCGTTGTCTCGTCGATCACGACGGTACGTTCGACCAGCGAATGATGTATTACGGCACCGAGGAGCTCTGGTTTCCCGAGTGGGAGCAGGGTGGTCCGTACTGGGAGAAGGCGGCGGACTACGAAAGGCAGAATCCTGTGAATTTCGTCGATCGCTGGAAGACACCGATGCTGGTGATCCATAGCGGGCTGGATTACCGGATTCCGGACAATCAGGGCTTCGCCGCCTTCAACGCACTGCAGCGGCGCGGCATCCCGAGCCGATTCGTGCACTTCCCGGACGAGAATCACTGGGTGCTGAAACCGGGCAACAGCATCTTCTGGCACGACACCGTGCTCGGTTGGCTCGATCGCTGGCTAAAACCAGGGGGAGAGAAGAGATAGGTGAATTCAGGATATCCTGAATCATAAAATAGGTCGGAAGTTGTCCCACGAAGCCGACCAGGGGCAACGTAACGAGTAGAAGGGCGAGGAGGAAGTCGATGATGCCCACGATCCCCATGCCTGGCGCCTTACGCTGGCGAGAGATGTATCCGCTGATTGACGGGGACGGCTCGTGCAGCCTGATCTACGACCTGGAGAGGGCGGCTGTGTTGGAGGTCCCGGAGGACCTCCGGTTCTATGTGGCGCCGGCTCTCGAAACCGGGAGCTTCGACGACGGTGGCCTTCTGTGGAGCTGGATGGTGCAGGAGGATCTCGTCACCGCGGAGAGCCAGGCGGGATGGGGCGGACAGGCTTGCGGTCCCGACCCTTCCGGCTATTGGGACCTGGGCATGGTCCACCGGATGGACGATCAGGTCTGCGCCCATCTGAGCCCGCGCACCGAGGGCGAGGCCGCCGAGGCGCTCGAGCCGGTGTTCAAGCAGAGTCTCGGGGCCTCACGCGTCCAGCTCAGTCTCTCCTGGCACGGCGAGCTTCCGAAGCTGCAGGTCGTGCAATGGATCCTGGCTGAAGCGGAGAGGCTTGCCGCTGCCGCCGGCCAGGACATCTCGTTCCAGCTCTCGCTCGACGTCCGCCAGATCACTCTCGCGCTGGCCGCGTATCTGGCGAGCGCTCCCCTGCGCGTCCAGGTGCGCTGCGATCCCTTCCCGACCCGTGCGGAAGCCGCCGAGCTGCGGGACTGGGAGGCGTGGGGCTCATCCCTGCTCCTGTTGGCTCCGCTCGCCGACCGGGTGACCGTGAGCTGCCTTCTCCCCGGGACGGCGCGGTTGCTGGAAATCTGGGATTGGGCCAAGAGCCTGCGCGTGCGGTATCTGGACGGGGTCCGTTGCGCCGGGGGGCCGCTGCGGGAGTACCGCAACGACCTGCTGGCGGTCTGTGACGAGATCGCCTCCGAGCTGGAAGCGCGGCGCGTTCCCGTGGATTACCGGCCGGTGACCCGAATCGTCCGGCGGCTGATGGGAAGCGAGCCGCCCGACCGGGCCGCTGCGGGAGGCGGCTTTGCGTGGGCGGCCAGCTCCGAGCCCTATCCAGGGCTGGAAAGCTTGCCTCCCGATGCCTGGGAAGGGGGAGAGGACGGGCCCTGTCCGCGCTGCTGGGCGCGCTACATCTGCAACCACAGCTCGTTCCTGACCTCGCCGTCCGCCGGCGATCGGCAGACTCCCAACAGCGCGCGGTGCGCGGTCTGGCTCTCCGAGGCGGAAGCCGCGCTCCGTCTGTACCACCGCCTCGCCCACTGCGATCCGATCTCCGTGGTGCAGTACATCGAAGCACCGGGCCAGGTCCCGTTCGACTCCCTCCGCCGCGGCGATATCGAGGCTCCGAAGCTGCCCTGCTGACCTCACCCCCTGTCCCCCTCTCCCATCGCACACCCCCCGACCGGGAGAGGGGGCACCGCCGCCCGAAGAAACAACCACGCTATGCCGCCAAACCCCTGGCAGCGATTCCGCTATACGCTCTGGGCCCCGTTCTACGATCGGGTCACCAGATTCCATCGCGAGCGTCGCCGGTCGGTCGAGCTTCTCGAGCTGCGGCCGGGGGAGCGCGTGCTGATCATCGGTTGCGGCACCGGCGCGGACATCCCGTTCCTGCCGGTAGACGTCCAGGTCCTCGCGACCGACCTCACGCCAGCCATGCTGCGCCAGGCGCAGGCCCACGCCCGGCCCGGCATCGAATTCCGGGTGATGGACGGCCATGCGCTGGACCTGCCGGACGGCTCGTTCGACGCGGCGATCCTCCACATGGTCCTGGAGGTGATCCCGGACCCGGCGCGCTGCCTGCGCGAGGCCGCCCGGGTGTTGCGCCCCGGCGGACGCGTCGCGGTGTTCGACAAGTTCCTGCCGGAGGAGCACCGCCCGGGGCCGCTGGCGCGCCTCGGCCTCGCCCTGCTCGACCTGGTCTTCACCAGCACGAACCGGCGGATGGGGGAGATCCTGGAGCGCGCGGCGGCGCCCCTCGAGATCGCCTGCGACGAGCGCTCGGTGGCTTCCTACCGGCATATGGTCCTGCGGCGGGTCGCGAGGACGTTATGATCGCGGCGACCGGAGGACGGAGGTACGGCTCATGGCGGATCTGCGAAATCCCGGCGGCACGCCGGGCGGGCTCGGCGAATTCCTGATCGGGCTGGCGATGGCGATCGCCGGCGGCTACATGCTGACCAGCCGGGTGAGCGTGACCACCGGCTCCTGGCAGCTCTGGGGGTACAACGCCTTCGGGCTGACCCTGGTGCCGCTCATCTTCGGCGTCCTGATCCTCTTCTTCAACGGCCGCTCGGTGGCCGGCTGGCTCCTGTTGTTCGCCGGGGTCGTGCTGGTGCTCGCGGGGATCATCCTGAACCTGCAGATCTACATCCAGCACACCAGCCTGTTCGAGCTGATCGTCATCCTGGTGCTCCTGTTCGGCGGCCTGGGAATCCTCGCCCGCGGGCTGCGCGCCCACGCCTCCTGAGCGCTCACCAGAGCGCCATGGCCGCCACGGCCAGGGCGAGGGAGAGGAGGGTGAGGGGCAGGCCGAGGCGGAGGTGGTCGCGGAAGCTGAGGCAGACGCCGAGGCGACCGGCCTGCTCGGCCACGATCAGGTTGGCGATGCTCCCCACCAGGACCGCGTTCCCCGCGAAGGTGCTGGCGAGGGCCAGCGCATAGCCGATCACGGCTGCGCGGCCGACGAAGGGGAGCATCAGCATCACCGCCGGGACATTGCCCACGAGGTTGCCCAGGACGGCCACGCCCGGCACCAGCACGTGGGGCGCATGGAGGTCGGCGCCGGCCGTGGCGAGCGCGTTGCGCGCCGCCTGGGTCCACCCCGAGATCTCGAAGCCGCGCACCACGATGAACAGCCCGATGAAGAGAGCGAGCAGGTGCCAGTCGACCAGGGAGAGCACGTCCCGCGTGTGCATCCGCCGGCTGGTCAGCACGACGCCCACGAGGCCCAGGGCGGTGAGCGGCGCGGGAACCGGAGTCAGGAAGAGAGCGATCACCGCGATGGTGAGGAGCGCGATCAGGAAATAGAGGACCGCGAGCGACAGGACGACGGGTGCCAGGCAGGCCAGGACGAAGGGGAGGAACGGCAGCCGGAAGCTCTGGGCGATCAGGATGTTCTGCGGATTGCCGATCGGGGTGAGCGCGCTGCCGAGGTTGCTCGCGCAGGCGATCGCCAGCAGGTAGGGGATGGGGGGCCTGCCCGAGGCGAGGAGCGAGCCCAGGAGAAGCGGGGTCAGAGCGAAGCAGACGACGTCGTTGGTCAACAGGGCCGAGAGAGCGGCGGTGACCAGGATGGTGCCGAGCAGGAGCCGGCGGGAGTCCGCCACCCGTGCCAGCCTCTCGCCGATCACCGTGTAGAGGCCGGAGAGCCGGTACTGTGCCGAGAGGAGCATCATGCCGAAGAGCACGGCGAGCGTCGGCGCGTCGACCGCCGCCTTGGCCTCCTCGACCGAGATGGCCCCCGTGGCCAGGAACGCCACGGCGCCGAGGATCGCGAATCCGGTGCGGTCGAGCTTCAAGGGCGGGATGCGCCCGAGCGCGAGCCCCAGATAGGTGAGGCCGAAGAGGATCAGAGGGAGGGGGGAGAGCGCCACGGAATGGGAGCATACTGGAGCCGCGGTGATCGCACCCGGTCTCCAGGGTGGCTCGGGCCTTCCCCCGGGAGGCGCCTACGTTTTCGAGCGGAGGCTCGCGAGCCTGAGCGCCTCGCCAGGAGAGCCGGATCCCTGAACGGAGCGTCCTACCCCTTCAGATATTTGTCCAGGAACTCCAGGGTGGCCGTGTAGCCCTTCTCCTGGGTGTCCTTGCGCCTGAAGCCGTGCCCCTCGTTCTCGAAGACGTGGTACTCGACGGGAACCCCCTTCTTGCGCAGGGCGGCGACGATGTCGTCCGATTCCTGCTTGAGGACGCGCGGATCGTTGGCGCCCTGGAGGACGATCAGCGGCCGCTCGATCTGGTCGGCGTGGAAGAGCGGGGAGATCCGGTGCAGGCGCTCGCCATCCTTCACCGGGTCGCCCATCTCGTGATAGAGCGACTCGCGGAGCGCTCCCCACCAGGGCGGAATGCTCTCGAGGGTGCGCTGCCAGTTGGCGACGCCGTAGAGGTCGACACCGACGGCGAACTCCTGCGGGCGGAAGGCGAGCGCCGCGAGGACCATGAAGCCGCCGTAGCTGCCGCCCAGGATGCCGATCCGTTGCGGATCCACCCATCCGGTCTCGCCCAGCATCTTCTTGCTGGCCACGCAGTCGTCGAGATCCGCCTCGCCGTGCTTGCGGTCGTCCATCGCGTTGAACGTCTTGCCGTAGCCGTCGCTCCCGCGGTTGTTGATGGCGTAGACCGCATAGCCGTGGTTCAATAGGTACTGCATGAACCCGTTGTAACCGACCAACGATTCGCCGCCGGGGCCGCCGTGCACCCAGACGAGCGCCGGGACCTTGTGGTCCGGAGAGGCGCCGTAGGGCTTGTAGAGGATCCCGGGGATCTCGACGCCGTCATAGGACTTGAAGCGGACCACCTTGCCCGCGACGAGATGGGCGGGAGCGATCTGCGGGAGCGCCCGCGTCAGCTGGCGCGTCTGTCCGGTAGCCATGTCGCGCACGAACAGATCCGCCGGCCCGGTCCCCTCCGCGTAGAAGGCCATGCGGCTGCCGTCCCGCGAGAAGAAGACCCCGTTGACGCTCCCCTCCTGGAGGTCGGGCAGCGGGATGGGGCGCAGGGTCGCGGCGTCGAAGAGCCGCAGCTCGAACCGCGCGTCATGGTTGATCGTCGCCTGGAAGTACTTCCCGTCCCGCGAGAAGCCGGCGCCGGTCACGTCCCAGTCGAGGCGCAGGACCTCGGTGGACTTCCCCGTGGCGAGGTCGTAGCGCATGAGGTAGTCGAACTCCGACCCCTTGTCCGTGAGGTAAAACAGGCTCTTGCTGTCCAGGCTGAAGGTCTGGGGCTTGAAGGAGATCTCGGTGCCGGCAACGTCGCCGGGATTGAGCAGGGTGGTCTTGCCGGTGGTCCGGTCGTGCAGGTAGAGGTCGACGTCGTTGAAGCCCACGGTCTTCGACAGAGACACCCAGCGGCGGTCGGGCGAGACGGTGCCGATGGCGAAGCGCTCCTCGTTCTTGAGCAGGAGGGTGCGCTGGTACCCGTCGAGCGTCATCTCATAGAGATCGAAAGCGTTCGGGTCGCGCTCGTTGGTGGAGAAGAAGAAGGAGCGGTCGTCGCGCGACCAGCCTTCGAAGTTGGCCTTGAGCTGGTCGCCGGGAGTCAGGTCACGGACGCTGCCGTCGGGCGACTGAACATACATGTGGCTCTTTTCGTCGCCTCCCTGGTCGCTCACATAGAGGAAGCGTTCGTCGTGAGGGAAATAGCCGATGGGATTGATCGCGCTGACCTTGGACTGGGTGAGCTGGACCGGTGCGCCGCCGTCGACCGGGATGGCGAGGGCGTTGAAGATCCCTGTCTGGTCGCTCCCGACCAGGAGCTTGCGGCCGTCCGGCGAGAACGAGCCGCCGCCGTAGATGACGGTCGCGAGGAACTGCTGGATCGTGTAGCGGGGGACTTGCGGCTCGGGCGCTTTGGTCTGCGCGTTGCCGCGGCCGGCAAGAGCGAGAGCCGCCAGCAGGGTCAAGGTCGAAGAGCGAAGGAAGCGGTTCATACGGATCTCCTTGTGACGAGCGCGCGGCAATCCTCTCACGGAGACCCCGTTTCGGAAAACCGGGCCGGCGCCCGTCCGGAACGAGGATGAGGAGGCATCTCCGTTGTCCGGTGGCGGGCGCCGGCCAGGGCGCTGCGTGCGCGGGTGAAGGGTCCCACGCGCACACCCTGGGAACGTGAGGCGGGGAGGATTCTTACCGCGCCCCCCCGGCATACCCGGTGAGCTCGACATACCCCTGTCCGGCCACCGGCGTGCCGCGGCGGGTGCCTTCGACCGCGACCGCGCCTTCCCAGTAGCGGAAGGAGACATCCAGCTCCTGGTCGGCGAGCCGGGGCGTGACGTCGAGGTCCAGCCCCTCGGAGGGGATGTGCAGGCGCCAGCGCGACGGATAGCGGGCGCCGGAGCGCGGGCTCCGCCAGCGATCGAGGACGTCCATCGAGAAGCCGCGGAAAGCGAGGGTGCGCGAGGCCCCGTGCGGTCCCACGATGCTGCCGCTGCTCGCCGGATCGGGACGCCCGTCAGCGTGACGGAGCTGGTAGAGCATGAGATCGGTGCCGTCGGAGAGCTGGAGGGCGAACCAGTCCCAGCCGACCTGCCCGGCGCCGAGCGAGCTCGTGCTCCACTCCCGGTCCATCCAGGCGGCGCCGGTCACCGTGAACGTCTCCGTGCCCACGCGGAGCGTGCCGCGCGCGGGCATGCGGGTGAGGGAGTAATAGAACGACGCGTTCCCCGGCTCGGAGCTCTTGCGGCTCAACCCATGGTCCCCCTGGAGGACCGGCGGCTTGCCCTGCTCCAGCTCGAGGTCGACCGCCACGTCCCCTCGGGAGGCCCGCAGGCGCATGGGGAACACGGGTCCGCCGTCCGTCTGCGCCGACCAGTCCTCGACCCAGACGCGGAACGGCGTTGCCTGCACACCGGCGAGGCCGAGGGCGCCGCGGCTCCACTGCTCGAAGGAGTGAAAGCGCTCCCCCTCGACGTCGCTCACCGTGAAATGGGCGACCCGCCAGGCGGAAGAAGGTGAGCTGGAAGCCGAAGCGCCGCCCCTCGGCGGTCGCGAGGTTGCCCGTGTAGTACCACCATTCGGTGCGGAACTCGGGGTGCGGGCCGTGGTCGGCGGGGAAGGAAAACTCCCGCGGAGCGAGGGCCCGGGTATAGCCGCGGTCATTGGTAGTGCGCAGGGCTGTGGCCACCGAGAGGGAGGCAGCGGGCTCGCGAGGAGAGTCTCGGCAGGCCCAGGAGGCCACAAATATCGACAGCAAGGACAACAAGGACAGCAATGACAAGGGACGCATTGGCTCGCCTACTCCTCTCGGAGCGCCACCGCGGGCGACGTTCGCGCCATCTTCCACGCCGGATACAGCCCGGCCAGGAGCGCTGCGGCGAGGGCCAGGAGGAGGGCCTCGAGAAGGATCTCGGGCGACACCTCCAGGTGGATCGTCCAGCCGAACGAGCGGCGGTTGATCACGAAGATCAGGATGGCCGCGAGGGTCAATCCCACCGGGATCGAGAGCAGGCCGGCGACCAGCCCCATCAGACCCGTCTGCGAGGTGACGAGCTGCCAGACCTGCCCGGGCGTCATGCCGTTGGCCCGCAGCACGCCCAGCTCCCGCGACCGTTCGAGCTGCAGGGCCATGAGAGCCGAGAGCACGCCGATGAAGGCCACGAGGCCGGCCAGCAGGCGGAGGACGGCGGTGATGCGGAAGGTCCGGTCGAAGATCTCCATCGAGATCCGTTTGAGCGCCCGGTTCGGCCGGGCGATCAGCGCTTCGCCTCCGGCCACGGTGCGCAGCCGCTCGATGGTCCGGTCCGGATCCACGCCCGGCGCGAGGGCCAGAGAGAAGCCCGAGAGCTGGCGGTCGCTCCAGAACCTCTGATAGGTGGTGCGGCTCATCATCACCAGACCCTGGTTGGAGGTGAAGTCCGTGTAGACGCCGGCGATCCGGAAGGTTCGTGCTCCGCGCCCGGTCGGCAGGCGGAAGCTGTCACCCGCGTCGACTTTGAAGCGGCGGGAGAACGGCTCGGAGACGACGATCGCGCCCTCGTTGAGGAAGGCAGGCCAGACCTCGTCCGGGTCTCCTTGCTGCAGCTCGTAGCGCGAGAGCCCGTGGAGATCGATTCCCAGGACGATCAACCGGATCGGCCCCTCTTCAGTGGGGATCTCCACCCGCCGGATCGTATGGACCGCCTCGATACCGGGGAGGGCTGAGACCCTCCGGACCACCTCCGGATCGAGGTCCACTCCGGCGAACCCACCGCCCCGGCTCGGCACCGTGGCATAGACGTCGTCGCGGAGAGACGCCTCCAGCCAGCGCACGACCGTCTGCCGGAAGCTGCCGATCATCACCCCGACCCCCACCGTCACCGACACCGCGATGACCAGGGTCGCGATGGCCACCGCCGTCCGGGAGAGCGCGGCCACCACGCCGTTGGCCGACATCCGGCCGAGCACTCCGAAGAGGGCTCCCATGGGGACGCGCAGCAGGCGCATCAGGACCACCGTGGCTCCCGGGGCCAGAAGGGCACAGCCGAGGATGACGCCGAAAAGCCCCGTGAACCCCATGGTCAGCCCGGCGGGGAGCGCCAGCAGCGCCCCTCCCAGGAGAAGCAGGCCGAAGCCGATCGCGGCCGCGCGGGGCAGGGCCTTGCGCAGGCGGGCTTCGAGGGCCGAGCGGGTGAGCACGGCCCGGGGAGGCGCCTGCGTCGCTTCCGCCGCCGGGGCCAGGGTGGCGAGGAGCGTGGCGCCGATCCCGAGAGCCGCCCCCTTCGCCAGAGTGAGAGGCGGCACCGCGAGCTCGCGGACCGAGAGGACGAAGTAGAGGTCGTTGATGGTCTGGGTCACCAGCCGGACCAGCTCGCGGCCGAGAAAGACGCCGGCTCCCAGGCCCACGGCCGTGCCCACGAGCGCCACGGCCGCCGCCTCGGCGAGGACCAGGGCGAAGACCTGGTCGCGCGTCACCCCCAGCGCGCGAAGGATGCCGATCTGCGTCCGCCGCTGCACCACCGAGAAGGTCATCGTGTTGTAGATGAGGAACGCGCCGCAGACCAGGGCGAGGAGAGACATGGCCGACAGGCTGGTCCGGAAGGTCCGTGTCATCTCTTCGGTCGAGCGCGAGAGGGCTTCGGCACGGAGGATCCGCGCGCCGGACGGCAGGACGGCGGCAGCCCGGGCCAGGAGGCGCTCGCCCGCGGCTCCCTCGGGGATGATCAGGTCGATCCGGTCGATCTGGCCGGCGCGTCCCAGGAGCTCCTGGGCGGCGGCGATGTCCATCACCAGGAGATCGGCCAACCCGCGGCGGGTGCTCTCGTCCGCCGGCTCCAGGACACCGACCAGATCGACCTCGCGCGGCTCGCCGCCGACGCGGAGGCGGAACGTCCCGCCCGGACGGACCCCGAGCTCGAGGGCGGTCGCAGCGGAGAGCACGCCCGCCCGCGGGCGGGTGAGAAGGGGAGCGAGATCGACCGAAAACCCTCGGGTCCTCCGGTCTCCCCCTGCGCTGCCGTTCAGGTAGGGGCGGAACGGTTGCTCGGAAAAAGGATCGACGCCGAGGATGCGGATGATGCGCGCCGGCTCGCCAGGTTTTCCCCGGATCGCGCCGAAGCCCTCGACGACCGGAGCCATCGGCAGCTCCCCGGCGAGACCGGCGTCGACGGCCAGGCGGCGGAAGACGTCATCCGGCAGCCCCTCCGGTCCGCCGACGATCTGGTGCGTCGTCCGGCCGGTCACCGCCTCGGTCGACAGGGAGAAGGCGCGGCGGGCGCTGGCGTTGGCCAGGTCGATCGAGACCACCACCGCCACCCCCAGGGCGACGCCCAGGGTTGCCAGGCCGATCTGCCACGGATGGCGGGCGAGATGGCGCCGGCTCGACCGCCAGAGGAGCCGGGTCACCCGGGTCACCGGGTTGTCTCCGGGGTTATGTCCGTTAACCTTATCGTGGGCGAAGCCTTCCCCCTCCCGACCTCACCCCCCCGGCCCCCCTCTCCCATCTCCCACCCATCCCCCGGGAGAGGGGGGAGCTGTTCATTTTTCTGAGGTGGCAACGTTGAGACAAGAGGGTGGTGGCGCCCCTCTCCCGGTTGGAGGGGTGGGAGATGGGAGAGGGGTCGGGGGTGAGGTCGGGCGGGGGAAGGCCCCAACCACGATGAGCGTGGCCTCGTCACCGCGCCGTCTCCGTCTCCGTCTCCAGGCTCTGCTCCACCAGATGCCCCTCGGCGATACGGAAGACGCGGTCGGCGATCCCGATCACCTCGGGACTGTGGGTGACCATCACCATGGTCTTGCCCGCCTGGCGGGTGAGGCGGTCGAGGATCTCCAGGACCTGGAGGCCGGTTTCGAGATCGAGGTTGCCGGTGGGCTCGTCCGCCAGGACGAGGAGCGGATCGTGCGCCAGGGCGCGGGCCACGGCCACGCGCTGCTGCTCGCCGCCGGAGAGGCGGTCGGGCCAGGTGGCGGCCCGGTCAGCGAGGCCCACCTCGGCCAGGAGGTCGCGGGCCGCGCGCCGCTGCTCAGGCGACACCCGTCCCTTGAGCTCCAGGGGGAGGAGGAGGTTCTCCTCGACCGTCAGAGTGGGGATCAGATTGAAGAACTGGAAGACGAAGCCGATCTTCTCGCGGCGGAACAGGGTCCGCTCCCGTTCCGTGAGGCGCGAGAGATCGACGCCGTCGACGAGGACCTCGCCGGAGTCGGGCAGGTCGATTCCGGAGAGCAGGTTGAGCAGGGTCGACTTCCCGGACCCGCTGCGCCCCACCAACACCGCGAGCTCGCCGCGCCCGATGGCCGCGTTGGCCTGCCGCAGCACCGTCCGCTGCCGCCCCCCCTCCTCATACGCCTTGGTGAGGTCGCGAATCTCGATGAGGGGGGGCATCCGGCGGATTATAGGCGGGTCCGCCTGTCTCCCCTTTTCGGCTCTCGCGACACTATAGACCTGACGCAACGATCCACCTGGTCCGACAGCGTCATTTGTGGTGTACTAAAATAGACCTCGCGGTCGCCGTGTGCGCGGCGGCTGTCTGGTCCTGTATGGAGGGTCCGTATTCTCATGAGATCACTTCCCGAGCCGTGGCGTGTGAAGGTGGTGGAGAAGATCCACCTGCTCCCCCGGGAGGAGCGCGAGCGGCTCCTCCGCGAGGGCGGGTACAGCCTGTTCAAGATCCCTTCGGAAGCCGTCTTCATCGACCTCTTCACCGACTCCGGGACCTCGGCCATGTCCGACTGGCAGTGGGCCGGTCTGATGCAGGGGGACGAGGCCTACGCCGGCGCACGCAACTTCTTCCATCTCCAGGAGACCATCCAGGAGATCTTCGGATTCCCGCACTTCCTGCCCGTCCACCAGGGGCGCGTGGCCGAGAACCTGCTGTTCTCGACCCTGCTCACCCAGCCGGGCATGATCGTTCCCAACAACAACCACTTCGACACCACCCGGGCCAACATCGAGACGAACCATGGGATCGCGCTCGACCTGGTCATCCCGGAGGGGAAAGATCCGAACGCCAACCACCCCTTCAAAGGGAACATGGACCTGGGGCGGCTCCGCCGGCTCTTCGAGGAGACGCCGCGCGACATGATCCCGCTCTGCATGCTCACCCTGACCAACAACTCGGGGGGCGGCCAGCCGGTCTCCCTGGCCAACGTCCGGGCGACCGCGGAGCTCTGCCGCGAGTTCGGCATTCCTTTCTATATCGACGCCTGCCGTTTCGCCGAGAACGCCTGGTTCATCAAGACGCGCGAGCAGGGGCAGCAGGACCGCTCGGTGGCCGAGATCGTCCGCGAGGTGTTCAGCTACGCCGATGGCTGCACGATGAGCGCGAAGAAGGACGGCCTGGCCAACATCGGCGGCTTTCTCGCCTCGCGCAACGACGCGCTCCTGGAGACGCTCACCCAGCGGCTGATCGTCATCGAAGGGTTCCCGACCTATGGCGGGCTCGCCGGCCGCGACCTTGAGGCGGTGTCGCGCGGCCTGCGCGAGGTACTCGACGAGAACTACCTGCGCTACCGCGTGACCCAGGTGGCGAGCTTCGGCGACAAGCTGACCAAGCTGGGGATTCCGATCATGCGGCCGACGGGAGGCCACGCGGTCTACGTCGACGCCAAGACGCTCCTGCCGCACATCCCGCCGCTGCAGTTTCCGGCGCAGGCGCTCTCCGTGGCGCTCTACCGCGAGGGGGGCGTGCGCGGCGTGGAGATCGGCACGGTGATGTTCGGGCAGACCGATCCACAGACGGGCCGGGACCTCCCGGCGCCCATGGAGCTGGTGCGCCTGGCCATCCCACGGCGCGTCTTCTCCAACTCCCACCTCGACTATGTGGCCGAGGTCCTGGAGCACATCCGCGACCACCGTCACGACCTGCGTGGCTTCCGGATGACCTACGCCCCGAAGGTGCTCCGGCACTTCACCGCGAGCTTCGAGGAGCTGGTGGAGGAGCCGGTGGCGGTGGGGTAGGGGCCCTCACCCCCGGCCCCCATACGCGCTAACTTTCCGCGAGGAGCTGGGGGCCGCATCGCGCGGTATTCCGCTGTCGCCTCCCTTCGGGGGCTTGCTGGCGGTGGCGATCTGGCCGCGGGAAATCCGGGGGGGACGGCCGAAAACATCAGGGGGACTTCTCCCCCTTCGAGGTACAGGCCTCTCCCTTCGAGGTACAGGCCTCCCCCTTCGAGGTATAGGCCGTCTCCCTTCGAGGTACCGGCCTCCCCCTGCCAAGTACCAGTCTCCCCCTTCGAGGTACAGTGCCTCCCCCTTCGAGGTACCGGCCTCTCCCTTCGAGGTACAGGCCCCTCCCTTCGAGGTACAGGCCCCTCCCTTCGAGGTACAGGCCCCTCCCTTCGAGGTACAGGCCTCTCCCTTCGAGGGGAACGCTTCCCCCGGTCATTTCGCTGGTTTCCCTTCTGCCGGAATCGGCCCCCCGGATGCAGAGTCCTCCGAGGAGGATCTGTCCGGGGGGCGGGACGGTCCTACGCCAGCGCCCGTTCGAGCGCGATCTTCCCGGCGTGATCGAGCGCCAAGCCGCCGGCCGCGTCGATCACCCAGGCGAGATCGCCGGGGATCGCGACCAGCGCGTCCACGACGTTCAAGGCCGCGAGGAAGTCCTGATCGAAGAACTGCATGTGCCCCACGACCTCGCCGTCGACCAGGACGGGGAAGCCGAGGAGGCTGTCCGGCTCCTCGCCGAGCTTGTAGCGCAGCCGGCGGCCGGTGCCGGGGAGGATCGCCGCGGCGAGGCGCGCCGCGTCCTTTTTCTGGAAGACCGCCAGCGGGCGGCTCCCCTTCTCGAGGCGCTCTCCCCGGCGCAGGACGGCCCAGCCCTGGGCGTGCTGCTCGAGGTGCCAGGGTCCGGCGACGTCCGCTTCCGCGGCGGTCACCGGCTCGTCGCGGTGCGCGAGAAGCTCCAGGTACTCCGCGGTGAACGCGTGGGTGGGTGGGTGATCGATCCGATGAGGCGGGGAGGGGGGAACAGGGGTGCTACCATCACGACGGGTGCGCATAGGGTTCTATCCTTTGCGTGCCAAGGGTCCGGGTGAGAGGCGAATCTCGCTCGGGCCCGCTTTCGATGGGCCGGGGACGGATACGCTCCAAACCCCGGAGACCTGCCGAAACGCAACTGCGAAGCGCAGCCTACGCGAGAGCGAGGCGGAAGTCAAGCGGCGAGACGGAATTTTTGTCCCTCCGGCAACGACCGGCACCCGCCGCTCCTACAGGCCGAACCGGTCCTTCTCCCGCTGCTGTTTCCTATTCCGCCAACTCCTTCAGCAGCGCCACCAGCAGCTTCCAGAACCGCTCGACCGACTCGACGTGGACCCGTTCGTCAGGGGAGTGGGGTCCCTGAATGCGCGGGCCGAAGGAGATCATCTGCATGCCGGGGCACTTGTCGCCGATCACTCCGCACTCCAGACCGGCGTGCACGGCCTTGAGCTCGGGCTCGGTGCCCGTGATCGACTGGTGCAGGCGGCGGAAGGTGGCGAGGAGGGGCGCATTCGGGTCCGGTTTCCAGCCGGGATAGCCTTTGTTTTCCTCGACGGAGGCATCGGCGAGCTCGGCGGCGGCTCGGATGCGCTGGCGGGCGCCACGCAAGGCCGAATCGACCATGCTCCGGGTGCTCAGGAGGATCTCGAAGTCGCCGTTCCGGGCGGCGGCGGCGGCCAGGTTCGTGCTGGTCTCGACGAGCCCCGGGATGTCCTGGCTCATCGAGAGGACGCCATGGGGGAGAGCATGGACCAGGGCGACGGCGCGCCGGCCGGCCGCCTCGGTCCAGGCGCGCTCCGGCAGCTGCCCTTCGCGGACGTCGAGGCGAGCGGCCGGCTCCTCGGGGCGAAGCTCGGCGCGAATCGCCTCGAATTCCTTCTCCAGAGCGGCACGGATTGCACCGGTCTCTTCAGGGCGGACGAGGACGACCGCGGAGGCCTCGCGGGGAATGGCGTTGTGCTTGCCGCCGCCCGAGAACGCGGCCACATGGAGCGGCCGCTCCAGAGAGACGGCATAGAGAGCACGGGCGAGGAGCTTCAACGCGTTGCCCCGGGGCAGGTGGATCTCCATCCCCGAGTGCCCGCCCTTGAGCCCCGTCACGGAGACCTCCAGCGCAGTCAGCCCGGACGGTGGAGCAGCGCTCTCCACGGGGAGCGAGAGGCTGGAATTGGCGGCCCCGGCACAGCCGATCGTGACCTCCCCCTCCTCCTCGGTGTCGAGGTTCAGGAGGAGGCGCCCGCTGACGATCGAGCCGTCGAGCTCGCCGGCACCGACGAGGCCGGTCTCTTCTTCGACAGTGAAGAGGAATTCGAGCGGCCCGTGGACGAGGTCGTCAGCCTCCAGGACCGCCAGCATGGCGGCGGCGCCGATCCCGTTGTCGGCGCCCAAGGTGGTGCCGGTCGCCTTCACCCACTCGCCGTCGCGACGGGGGACGATCGGATCGCGCGAGAAGTCGTGCTGGACGTCCGAGTTCTTCTCCGTGACCATGTCGAGGTGGGCCTGGAGGACCACGGTGGGAGCGCCTTCGTGCCCCGGGCTCGGCGGCTTGGAGACGACGAAGTTCCCGTAGGAGTCCTGCCGGACGGCCAGCCCCTTCCGTTCGGCCAACCCGAGCACGTACTGGCGGGCGGCCTCCTCGTCGCCGGAAGGGCGGGGGATCTTCAGGATCTCGTCGAAGTGCTTCCACAGCGGCCGGGGGGCGAGGTCGGAGACGAAGGTGGTCATGGCAGCATAGAATGTCACACCATCGAACTGGAGGGAGCCGGGCAGGCTCCGGAGGCCAAGCGCGTGATCACCGACATCGAGATCGAGGGCTTCAAGAGCTTCGAAAAGATCCGGCTGAAACTGGGGAGCTTCAACCTCTTCATTGGAGCGAATGCCAGTGGGAAGTCGAACTTTATCGATGCTCTGCGGGTACTCCAGGGGATCGCCTACGGGTTCACGGTCGATGAAGTCTTCAATGGGAAGCCCAAGGGGGGGGGGAGCGAGTCCTGGGAGGGGATCAGGGGCGGGGCTTGGTTTGCTTATTTCGAGAGACGAGATGACTTGCCCCAAGGGGCCGTCGGATTTCGTGTCGGGGGAGTCGGGCAAGGGCAGAATTTTCGATACAGCGTCGATATGGCGCCTTCGTTGGGCCAGATCGTCTCGGAAAAGATCGAGATTGGCTCGAGCGAGCCTTTGTGGGGTACCTCCTTGCTCGAACGACCCACCTCCCAGTCCGTCTTGGTGCGAAACGGCGGTGGAGAGCAGAGCGAGATGGCGAGGGAGCTTATTCGGGCTCTAGGCAACATGCAGCATCTAGCGCCCGTAGCCCCTCTATTGAGGGCCTACTCCCAAACTCGACTGGCGCAACGGATGGGGGAGCGCGGAGAGAACTTCGCCGCCGTGGTGCAGTCGATCGTCCAGGACGAGGGACTCCGGAGTGCCTACCTCTCCTGGCTGACTCGGCTGACGCCGATGGAGCTCGACGATGTCATGGTTCTGGAAGGGGCTGTCAAAGAGCCGCTCTTCGCCCTCCGTGAGGGAAACTGGCAGCTACCAGCCCCGATTCTCTCCGACGGCACACTCCACTTCGCCGCCATTACGGCTGCCTTCTTTCAGCCCGATATGCCGGCGATCATCACTCTGGAAGAGATCGAGAACGGCATCCATCCGAGCCGTCTCCGGCTTCTCCTCGAGCTGCTGAAGTCTCAGTCGGGAAACTCTGGCCCCCAGGTCTTTGCCACGACGCACTCTCCCGTTGTCCTGGCCTGGCTCGAAGAGGGGGATTACGAGACGACCTTTCTGTTCAGGAAGGACGAGGCGACCGGCGCCTCAATTGTCACGCCTCTCAGCGAGATCCCCCGCTTGATCGAGCTGGTGCGCAGGCGCTCCCTCGGGGAATTGTTCATGGAGGGTTGGTTGGAGGATGTGTTTTGAGCTTCAACGTCCTCGTCGTTCCCGAGGATCCTATAAACAACAGTTATATCCTCAAGCCTCTGGTGGTCCGCATGTGTGCGGAATGCGGCAAAGGGACAGCCAAGGTCAGGGTCTTGGAAAATCCTCGTACGCAAGGGTATGAGCACGCAAAGGCGTTGATCCGAGAATCCCTCCTGGAAGACTATCGCTATAAAGACCTCCTGCTGTTTCTTGTCGATGCCGACGGCCGGGACCGGCGAGGCGAATTCGAGAGGCTCGAAGAGGAGGCGGAGGCTCAGGGGGTGCGGCTGCTCTGCTGTGCTGCGAAAGAGGAGGTGGAAATCTGGCTTCTGGCCGGGCACAGAAAGCGGCTGGACCTCGGTTGGCAGGAGGTCCGGGCGGAGATCTCCGTCAAGGAGCGTATCTTCGAGCCGTTCCTGGCTGCTTACGGCGACCCCCGCCGTGCAGGAGTCGGCCGCGATCTCCTCATGAAAGAGGCTTTGGCCAACTATGGCGCTCTGCTCCAGCTCTGCCCCGAGCTCGCCGAGCTGGAGCGCCGGCTGAGGGCTCTCTGAGCATAGAATGTCACACCATCGTGCCGAAGACATCCTCACATCGCCGCGTACTTCTTCTCCTGATCCTCCTGATAGCCGCCCTGGCCGGTACGGCGTGCACCACCCACGAGCCGGAGGCGGCGACTCCCGAGGTCGACCCTCTGCCGGCCGGGAGCAACATCCTCCTGATCACGGTCGACACCCTGCGCGCCGACCATCTGTCGAGCTACGGCTACGTACGGAAAACGTCGCCGGTCCTCGACCGCCTGGCCGCCGAGGGGGTGCGCTTCGACCAGGCACAGGTGCAGTGGCCGAAGACCACGCCGTCGTTCGCCTCGATCTTCACAGCGAGCTACGCCAAGGACAACCAGATCGTCCGCACCGCCGGCCAGCCGGTCTCGTGCAAGTTCCTCATGCTCGCCGAGATGCTCCACCGCCAGGGGTACGTCACGGCCGCCGTGGTGGGCAATGCCGCCGTGGGGAGCGACTTCTACTTCGACCAGGGATTCGACGAGTTCGTCGAGACCTGGAAGCTCCACGAGAACCAGAAGGGCGCCGATCCCAACCGCGCCGAGGCGGTGACCAACCTGGCGATCGGCGAGCTCGACCGCCTGAAGGCGAGCGGCAAGCCCTACTTCCTCTGGGTCCACTACCTGGACCCGCACGCTCCGTATGAGCCCCCGGGCCCGTACCGGGACCGCTTCCAGAAGGACGAGCATTTCGACCCGGCGGTCCGTATCCCGCTTTCGACCAAGCCGAAGCAGCAGATGTTCGGGATCGGCAGCGAGCGGGTGCTCGACGGCCATGACGATCTCGCGTTCTACGTGGCCCGCTACGACGCCGAGATCGCCTATACGGACGAGCAGATCGGACGCCTGCTCGCCGAGATGAAGAAGCGCGGGCTGCTCCAGAAGACGCTGACCGCGTTCACCGCCGACCACGGCGAGTCTCTGGGCGACCACGGCTACTACTTCGACCACGGCCGCTTCGGCTTCCAGACCTGCCTGCACGTGCCGCTGATCCTCCACTATCCGGGCGTCCTCGGTCCTCGGGTCGACAAGGACCCGGTCGAGCTGATCAACCTGGCTCCCACCCTCCTGGAGGCGGCCGGAGCGAAGCTGGCGGACGGTGCCTGGATGCAGGGGCACACGCTGACGCCGCGCCTGCGGGGCCGGAAGGCGTCCGCTCCGGGGATCGCGTTCTCCGAGGCGGGCTGGGAGACGAACAACAAATGGCAGAAGGTCGCGCGCGAAGGCCGTTTCAAGCTGGTCTTCGCGCAGACCCGCCCCGAGCAGCGCTTTGTCGGCGGCGAGGGGGTGCGCTTCGTCCTCTACGACCTGGCGAGCGACCCTGGCGAGACGAAGAACGTCATCGACCGGTTCCCGCGGGAAGCGGAGGGCTTGAAGCGCGCGCTCTGGACGTGGGACCGCACGCCACGGGTCGACGTCGAGGTGGACGCCCAGGGCGGCACCTGCGGCGCGCAGCGCGCGGTCAGCAAGGAGACGGAGGATCTGCTGCGGTCGCTCGGTTACCTCTGACCCATCGAGGCGGTGAGGTAAGATCCGCCGCATGCGCGTGCTCCTGCTGGACCACGGGGACAAATTCACTCCATTCCTGGTGAAGATTCTCAAGGAGCTGGAGGCGGAGTGTGAGGTCCGTCCGGCGGAGAAGATCGATTTCGATGAAGTCCTCAATCTCAAGCCGCGGCGGATCCTGATGACGCCGGGCCCGCTCGCGCCCGAGGACTGCCGGGTCGGCCGCCGGGTGGTGCAGGAGCTGGCAGGGCAGATCCCGGTCCTCGGGCTCTGCCTGGGGATGCAGGTCATCGCCCTGGTGGCCGGTGCGCGGCTCCTCCCCAGCAAGAAGAAGCCCCGGAAGAGGCCGAACAAGACACCCTTGAGGGTCCGGCACGACGGCAAGGGGATCTTCGAGGCGCTGCCGAGCCCGATGTTCGTGAGCCGCTACGAGTCGCCGCTCATCGTCGAAGGCGGGCAGGAGCCACCGTTCCTCGAGTTCAGCGCCTGGTCGGAGGAGGACGGCGCGGTCCTCGGGCTCCGTCTGTCGGGCCTCGGAGTCGAAGGGCTGCAGATCGGCCCCGAGACGTTCCTGACCCAGGGTGGCAACGACATGCTGTTCAATTTCCTCTACCGCTCGCAGACCTGGTAGACCATCATGTGGCACGACCGGCTCCCCGCGGCGCACCGCCGCCGGCTGGTCGAGCGGCTGCACGCGGTGGTGCCCGCCCCCTCTCCCGCCGCCCGGGGAGCGATCACTCCGCTCCGCACCCCGCGCGGCACGCCTCCCGGGCCGGAGCAGGTCGCGGAGGTGTTGCGGCAGCGCCCGGGATTTTCCTGGCTCGACGGCGGCCACGACGGGCACCTCCTCTACGCCGAGCCGCTGGCCTTGTTGACCGCGCGCGGCGGACGGGCCACGGTCACCGGTCCTGGCGGCCGGGTGTCGCTTCAGGTGGGAGGGCTCGGGCTCCTGGAAGCGGCGTTCGCCGCCTGGGGTGGTCCGGCGCGCGCGATGCTGGTCGGCTTTCTCGGCTACGAGCTGGGAGCCGAGATCGAGGATCTTTCGCCGTCCCCCGCCGATCTGGAGGACGACCTCGGTCTTCCGGACCTCCATCTGGGGCTCTACGCCGCCGGCCTGCGCTGGGACGGCCGGTCGTGGCGGCTCGAGAGCACCGAGGCCTGGCCGGGCGGCGACCGGGTGCGCGCCGCCGAAGAGGTCCTCGCGGCGGCGCAGTCCCGCCCGGTTCCTGCCCCCCCCGGCGGGCGCCTCGCGGCCGCGCCGGTGATCAGCCGGCCCAACCGGGGCGGCTTCGAGGAGGGGGTCCGCCGGTCGGTCGAGCGCATCCGGGCCGGCGAGATCTTCCAGGTGAACCTCTGCCGCCGGATCGAGACAACTCTATCTCCGGCGCGCATTCCGGACCTCTACCGCCGGCTGCGCGCGGCGAGCCCGGCCGAGCACGGAGCGTTCCTGGATCTGGGCCGCGGCCGGGCCGTGCTGTCGGTCTCCCCGGAGCTCTTCCTCTCCGTCCGCGACGCAAGCGTGGAGACGCGGCCGATCAAAGGGACCCGTCCGCGCGGAGACTCACCGCGCGAGGACCGCGCCCTTGCCCGCGAGCTGGCGGAGAGCCTCAAGGATCGGGCGGAGCTGACGATGATCGTCGACGTGGCCCGCAACGACCTGGGACGGGTCTGTGAGCCGGGCTCGGTCGAGGTGATCCGCCATGCCGAGGTCGTGACCCTCCCGACGCTGCACCACACCGTCTCGATCATCCGCGGGCGGTTGTCCCAGACCGGCTCCGAGCGCGCGATCGATCTGCTGCGGGCCGCCTTTCCGCCCGCCTCGATCACCGGCGCTCCGAAGATCCGGGCGATGAGCGTGGCTGCGCACGAAGAGGAGGTCCGGCGCGGCCCGGCCATGGGCGCTTTCGGCTGGATCTCCCTGGGCGGCGACCTGGAGCTCGCCGTGGCGATCCGCACGGCCGTGGCCGCCCGGGGGAGGGTCGCCTATCACGCCGGCTGCGGCATCGTCGTCGATTCAGACCCGGAGCTCGAGTACGAGGAGAGCGCGATCAAGGCGAAAGCCTTTCTCTCCGCCCTGGGCGCCCCGGAGATTGGATAGATTGGTTGGATGAGCCTGGCCTGGTGGAACGGCCGCGCGGTACCGATCGAGGATGTGCGGATCTCGCCCGACGACGCCGGGTTTCTGCAGGGGGACGGCCTGTTCGAGACCCTGCGCGTCGACGACGGGCAGGCGCGCCAGGTCGGTCCCCATCTCGACCGCTTGCTCGCCGGTCTGCGGCGGGTGGAGATCGAGATCCCCGAGGACCGGGAGAGCTTGGAGGGAGCGGTCGCAACCGTGGCGCAGGCCGCGCCGCGGCCGGTCGCTCGGCTGCGGATCACCGTGACCCGGGGCGCGCAAGGAGCTCCGACCCGTCTCATCGCGGCGGCTCCCTACCGTCCTCCCGACGAGTCGCAGTACCGCGAGGGAGTCGCGGCCATTCTCGCTCCCGATCTGCGGATCGATGCGCGGGGCCCGCTCGCCGGTCTGAAGAGCCTCTGCTGGCAGATGAACCGCCTCGCCCTCCTCCGCGCCGAGCGGGCCGGAGCTTTCGAGGCGCTCCTGGTGAACGGGCAGGGCCGTCTCGCCGAGGGCGCGCGGAGCAACCTGGTGGTCGTCCTCGGCGACGGGATCTTCACTCCTCCGGTGGAGGATGGATGCCTGCCGGGGACCGTGCGGCGGCGCCTTCTCGAAGCGGGCGCGATCGTCGAACGCTCCCTGGTGCCGGAGGATCTCGAGCAGGCGCGCGAGATCCTCCTCACCAACAGCCTGATCGGCGTGCTGCCGATCGGCAGGCTGGAGGGGAGGAGGATCCCGGTAGGAGAGGTGGCGCGGCGGCTGCGCGCCGTGGCCACCCCCTAGGCAGCACGTTCGCCGACCACCCGCTTCACCTCGGTCCCCGCTGGGAAACGAGTCCCCGGCTCGGCCTGGTTGATGATCGCCAGGGTCTGCAGGTCGACGCTCGACGGATACCGGCTGGCGAACTCCTGGAGGGTCATCGCGTTGGGCAGCGTCACGATGTCGAGGCGCTGCGGCTCGACCGAGAGGAGGCGCCGGTCGCTGACCTGCGAGAAGCTGGCGAGCGCGGACTGCAGGTCGTTGTTATAGCCGCTCCAGCGGTTCGCCAGGGTATAGCCGAGGATCTGGTAGACACGGTTGCCGTGCTCCACGAAGGTTGCGACGCCCTCGAGGTCGCCGGACTGGCCGCGCTGCACGCCGAAGGTTCGGGTGACTGCCGGCATCCCACTTCCCTGCAGGGACTGCCCCTGGACGATCCCCTGCTGCGAGAAGAACTGCTGCGCCGCCTGCTGCGGCGAGCTGCTGTCGGACAGGGTGACGACGACCACCGCATCCTCGCGCGGGCTGATGGCGCCCACCGTCTGCTTCTGGTTGCTCGTCTTCCAGCCCTGGGGAAACTGGATCTGGAACCCGAGCTCCGGATGGATGAAGGTGTTGCCGCGGAAGTATCCCTCACGCGGGTTCTGGCCGAACACCACGTTGTCCACGGAGCGCAGGTAGCTTTCCCGGCCGACCGTGGCGTTCGAAAAGTCGCGGTTGAGCTTGGCCACCTCGGATCCGATGCGCTGGATACGAGCCTCCTCCGTGGGATGGGTCAACAGCCAGTTCGGGACGCGGCCACCCTGCGATTCCTTCTGACTGACCCGGCGGAGGGTCTCGAATACCTGGGGCATCTCGCGCGCGTCATAGTTTCCCCGGACCATATAGCGCAGGCCGAGGTCGTCGGCCTGGCTCTCATCGTCGCGGCTGTACTTGAGGAACAGCAGCTGGAGACCGGTCTGGGCGAGATCGCCGTAGTTGGCCAGCTCCGGCCGGAGGACCATACCGGCGATGAGACCGATCTGGGCGAGCTGGGCCTTGCTCATCTGCTCGACGCTGTGACGCGCGGTCACATGGCCGATCTCGTGCCCGACGACCGAGGCGAGCTCGGCCTCCGAAGTGAGGTGTGTCAACAGGCCGCGGGTGACGAAGATGAAACCGCCCGGCAGAGCGAAGGCGTTCACCGAGGGGTCATCCACCACCTGGAAGGTCCAGGGGAGATTCGGGCGCTCTGAATTCGCCGCCAACTGTTTGCCGACTCGCGAGACATAGGCCTGGAGCTGGTCATCTTGATAAAGGCCGATCGACTGCGCCGCCTGCTGTGCGGCCTCGCGCCCCATGGCGATCTCCTGGTCTTCGCCGATGAAGGCCAGTTGATGCTTGCCCGTCGCGGGATTCGTCGAGCAACTTGCCAGGAAAAGCGCGCAGGCCATCAGTGCGGCGACCGATGCATGAACTCTGGAGGTCTTCCGGACCATGGCTCTTTCTCCTTCCGTCGGTCCGCTGCGGGACCGGCACTGGATCTTTTTTGCAAAGTCGGGGCCATCCCCTTCTGGAACCCGGTGGCGGTTTCTGTCGTATGGAAGCTCAGAGACCCCCTTCGCGGGGGCTTCCACGGAGGGAGAGATGAAAAAGACCGCATGGATGCTGGCTGCCGCCGCCCTGCTCTGGACCCTTCCCGCGTACGCCGACCGCGACGAGGTCGTACGCCATTTTGTCAAGCAATTTCCGGCGAGCGATGTGGACCGTGTCCTCGTTGACGTGCCGGTGGGCGAGGTGATCATCGAGGGTTCGAACGACCGTCAGGTCGAGCTCGACGTAAAGCTGGAGTGCGATGAGCGCGGGGGTGCCTGTGAGGAGCTGTCGAAGCGGGTCAGGGTGGTCTACAGCCGTGACGGCGGCGACCTGACGCTCCGTTTGAAGGAGTGGCCCAAGAGCCGGAACAAAGGGCTCGAGGCGCACGTGCGTGTGAGCGTGCCGCGCGAGCTTCAGCTCAAGGCGGATCTCGGGGTGGGCGAGCTCCGGATCGCATCTCTGGAGGGAGGCGTCGACGCGGACCTCGGGGTGGGCGAGCTGAACATCACCATGCCCGCCTTCGCGGTCGCCTCGGTCAATGCGGACGCGGGGATCGGTGAAGCCAATCTCATCGCGGCCGGGCGCCGCTACGAGAGCTCCGGCCTGATCGCGCGGGAGATCCGCTGGAACAAAGGTACCGGCAGGGCCCGCGTTGATGCCGACTGCGGGGTGGGCGAGGTCAACGTCAAGCTGACGCAATAAGATCAGGGGGTGGCCGAGCCCGATCTCCACGTCGTCCTCGTCGAGCCGGAGATCCACTGGAACACCGGCAACGCGGGGCGGACCAGTCTCGCCGCGGGCGCGCGGCTGCATCTCGTGGAGCCGCTGGGGTTCTCGCTCGACGAGCGGGAGGTGCGCCGCGCCGGGCTCGACTACTGGCCCCGGGTCGATCTGCGGGTCTGGCCTTCCTGGCCTGAGATCGAGGAGCGGCTCCCCGAAATGGGCGAGCCGTTCTTCTTCAGCTCCGAGGCCCAACGAACCCTCTGGGACGTGCGCTATCCGCGGCGATCCGTCCTGGTGTTCGGCCGCGAGAGCGTCGGGCTGCCACCGGAGATCCGGGAGCGCTGGCGCCACCGCCTCGTGGCCATCCCCATGCTCGATCCCGGCCTCCGTTCGCTCAATCTGTCGACGTCGGTGGCACTGGCGCTCTATGAGGCTCTTCGGCAATGCCGCCAACGCCGCGCGGAAGGTGGCGCCTGAAGAGTGGTCTACGGTATCATCTCTCTGAGTAGAGCGAGGGAGCCTGGATATGGGAAGAGCACTCAAAATCGCGCCATCGGATGAGAACGAGCGGTACGTGCCGCGGATCAAGGCCCTGGTCGAGGAGGAACGCATCCGGGAAGCCCGCGAGCTCGTGAAGGAGGCGCTACGCAGCAATCCTTCGGAGCCTGGACTGCAGGGATGGAGCGAGGTGCTGGCTCCCGCCAAGTCCTGGGCGGCTCCTCCGGGCACAGGCAGGGATTTTGATCGGACCCCTGAGCTCCGCTGGCTGGAAGCGCATTGGCAGGAGTACCGTGGTCAGTGGGTGGCGCTCCTCCATGACGAGCTGCTGGCACATGGCACCTTGAGCGAGGTGATGGCCCAACTCAGGGAAAAGCCTCCCGAGGCACGGCCTCTTCTTCACCGCATCCATTGACCTCTGTGCTCAGGCTGCGCTCTCACCCGTTCACTTCGGGCCGTTCACTGTTTGCCGACCACGTTCCTGGGGCACTGGACCGTACAGCGAAGATATTCGTCAAGATCGGCTTTGCTGGGTTGGACAGCACCGTCCTCGCTCAGCTCGACACCGGCGCCGCATGGTCCGTCCTCTCTCCCGACGTTGCACAGCAGTTGAACCTCCCACCGGACGCCGGAAATCCTGCTGTCCTGCAAACCTGGTTGGGCCGTCGACAAGGGCATCTTGTCAGGGTTCCATTTCTATTCCTGGCGGATGAAGGGGAGCCATTTCCCACGGAGGGAACCTTCTTCGTGACGCCGGACTGGCCGGAGGGTATGACCTTCCTCGGTTACTCCGGCCTTCTCGACTCCATCCGCTTTGCTGTCGATCCTCAAGCCAACGACTTTTTCTTCGGCCCCTGTTGAGGCGACTCTCCCCAGCCGCCCCCACCCGGCGTCTCCAGGACCAGACGGTCGCCCGGCCCGGCCTCGCAGCCAGCGATGGAAACCAGCTCGACGACTTCGCCCGACGCCCGCACGAGCCGCTGCCGTCCGGGGAGGCCGGATGCGCCGCCCTCTCCTCCGTAGGGGCGCTCCACCCGGTGCTGGGTCAGCAGCGAGAGAGAGACAGCATCGAGGAAGGTGAGCTCGCGGACCGCGCCGTCTCCGCCCCGCCAGTGCCCGGCTCCCCCCGAACCGCGGCGGATCGCGAAGCGCTCCAGGCGCACCGGATAGCGGTGCTCCAGCACCTCCGGGTCGGTAATCCGCGTGTTGGTCATATGCGTGTGCACCGCGCTCGCGCCATGGAATCCCGGCCCGGCACCGGAGCCGCCGCAGACCGTCTCGTAATAGCCGAAGCGGGCATTACCGAAGAGCACGTTGTTCATCGTCCCCTGGCTGCAGGCCGCGAGGCCCAGGGCTTTGAGCAAGGTGTCGACGATCCGCTGGCTGGTCTCGACGTTGCCGCCGACCACCGCCGGAGCCTCGGCGGGGTCTTCAGGGAACGGCGGGTTCAGCATCCCTGGCGGGACGCGGATCTCCACTGGCCGCAGGATGCCTTCGTTCAGCGGCAACGGCTCGGCAATCAGCAACCGCAGCGCATAGAGTACGGCGCTCCGCACGACGGCCGGCGGCGCGTTCAGGTTGCCGGGGTGGACGCCTGCCGAGCCCGTGAAGTCGACCACGGCGCCCTCAGGAGAGACCTCCAGAGCGACGGCGATGGGGGAGCCGTCGTCCAGCCGCTCGACCGCCGTGGCGCGCCCGGCCGGCAAGCGGGCCAGCGCCGCCCGCAGCCGTTCCTCGGCGCGTTCCTTGAGGGCGGTCATGTAGTGCTCGACGGCCGCGCGCCCGTGCTCGCGAGCCAGACCGCGGAGCGCCTCGACGCCGCGGTGGTTGGCGGCCACGGCGGCACGCAGGTCGGCCAGGTTCTCCTCGACCGCCCGGGTCGGGTAGGGGGGCGCGAGGAGCCGGCGGCGGAGCTCGTCCCAGTCGAAGGAGCCGCCGCGAGCCAGGTGGAATGGGGAGAGGACCACCCCCTCCTCGACGAGGCGGCGCGCTCCCGGCGGCATCGAGCCGGGACGGATTCCGCCGATCTCGGCATGATGGGCGCGGCTCGCCACGTATCCCAGGAGACCGCCGCCATCGTGGACCGGAGTGACCACCGTGACATCGGGGAGGTGGGAGCCGCCGAAAGCGGGATGGTTGGTGACGATCACGTCACCGGGCCCCATCGCGATTGTCTCCCGCAGCCGCCGCACGCAGAGCCCGAGAGCGCCGAGGTGCACCGGGATATGGGGAGCATTGACCACAAGCTCGCCGGCCGCGTCGAGCAGGGCGCACGAGAAGTCGAGGCGCTCCTTGACGTTGGTCGAGACCGCCGTGCGCCGCAGCATCTCCCCCATCTGCCGCGCGACGGCCGCGAACCGGTGCGTGAACAGCTCGAGCTGGACGGCTTCCGGGCGGGTGGAGGGAAGGGGGCTCAAAGTGGAGGGATTATAGAAGCTGGCGCCTGATGGGAGACTGCGGTATCATTTCTCCGAGCGGAACGGGAACGAAGACATGGGCAAAGCCTTCAAAATCGCGCCAACCGACGAGAGCACAGTCTACGTGCCGCGGATCCGGGCATTGGTGGAGTCCGGGCGGGTTCACGAAGCACGGGAGCTCGTGAGCGAGGCCCTCTACACGAATCCATCAGAACCGGGGCTGGCCCAATGGAGTGAAGTGCTTTCGCCGGCAGCAACGAGAGCCGTCCCGGAGTTGGATGTCGGCCGCAGCGCCGACTTCCGCTGGTTGGAGGCTCATGCGGACTCTTATCAGGACCAATGGGTCGCCGTTCTCAGAGGCTCTCTAGTCGCCCATGCCTCCACATTGCGGGAATTGGAGGCGATCCTCGACGAGACAGCCTCCGGCGCGCCCGTTCTCCTTCACCGCTTTCATTAGTTCTCAGGCCAGACTGCGTGCTCAAGCTCGACGGACGCCTCTTTACCCGTAGCCGTTCGAAGTATACCGACCATGTGCCGCAACGGCTTGAGCCGACGGCCAAGATCTACGTGCGGCTCTTGTTCGGAGGAATGGACCGCGTTGTGACCGCTCAACTCGATACCGGAGCGGCATGGTCAATCCTGGGCTCCGAAGTTTCCGAGAGACTGGGGCTTTTCGGTGAGCCAGGAAAGGCGACTCGGATTCGGACATCCTTTGGGATCAAGGATGGCGTACTGGTTCGGGTCCCTCTCAAGATCATGGCAGACGAGGGGGAATCTCTCGATATGACCGGCACCTTTTTCGTTTCCCCCGACTGGCCCGAAGGCCTGACCTTTCTCGGCTACTCCGGCCTCCTCGACTCCATCCGCTTCGCTCTCGATCCGCAGGTCAACGACTTCTACTTCGGCCCGTGCTGAGCCGGTTCACGGCGACCGCCGGCCGCGGGCGAGGCGGTCGGCGTCGCGGAGGTTGGGCCAGCGGGTGAGCATGGCGAAGGCCGCGGCGATGCAGAGGAAGATGCCGTAGAAGGCGATGCCCGTAAACAGAGCGACCAGCACGGCCAGGACAGCGGCCGTCGTCAACACGGCGAAGCTCAGCAGGGTGGCCTGCCGGTAGGCGGAGAGCACAGCCTCCAGGTCGATCTCCGCTCCCGGAGACCTCGGGAAGGCCCGCCGGAGAACGGTTGTCCGGAGGCGCGAGGAGAGGAGGATCATGACCATGACGAAAACGGTGAGCCCCAGAGGGACGGCTTCGGGGACGGCCTGATACGAGCGGAGGCCGAGCCCCTCGACGAGCATCCAGGCCGTCACCGCACAGGCTCCGACCATCCCGGCCAGCACGCCGCACACTATGCGGAGCGGCCGGATTCTCGCCACGATCCGTTTCTCCTGCTCGCTCGGCCCGGTCTGGAACACGCGCTTTCTCCTTTCGATCAATCTGCCGCTGTCAGGACCAGGTTGGCGGCGCCGTCCAACCGTCCTCGCCATCCCTCGCCGATCATCGTCGCGCTGTGGCTCTCGAAGACCAGCGCCGGTCCCGCGAAAGCGTCGCCGGGAGAGAGACCGGCACGGTCGAAGACCGGAGCCTCGACCCAGCGCCCTCCGGCCCAGGTGCGCCGCGTGCCGGTGGGTACCGCTGCGCGCGGCTCTTCGGGACCATCCTCCAGAGGCAGTGGCTCCGGCACCGATGAGGCGACCACCCGGATCGACTCCAGCTCGATCTCCCGGCCCTCGGGGGCGTACCCATAGATCTCCCGGTAGGCCTTGGCGAACGCCTCCTCGGGAGACTCTCCGTCCCGCGGCTCGACGGTCAACGACTCCTCCTGGCCGGCGAAGCGGAGGTGCAGCAGGCGGCGCCGGACCGTTGCCTCCTCGGATGAAGCTCCCTCGGCTGCCACCGCGGCCAGGGCCTCGCCCGCGAGCTCGCCGAGCCAGTCCGGGAGCCGGTTCCGCACGGCCGCGAGCGGCTGCAGCACCTGCCGCTCTCCGAAGCGCTCGACCACGGCCGCGCCCAGACCGAGCGCGGAGAGGAGACCGGCATCCCGCGGCACGACGATGCGCGCGATCCCCAGGAGCTCGGCTACCGCGCAGGCATGCTGGCCGCCGGCCCCGCCGAACGCGACCAGGGCGTAGTCCGCGGGATCGTAGCCGCGCCGTAGAGAGATGTCGCGGATCGCCTCCGCCATCCGCTCGTCGGCGATCTCGAGGAGGCCGGCGAGGATCGCCTCGCGCGGCGGCGCGCTCCCCTCCCGCTCGGCGATCCGGGCGAGCAAAGTCGCGACCACCCTCTCTGACGCCTCTGCATCGAGCGGGATCTCGAAGCGGTGGGGATCGAGCCGGCCGAGCGCCAGGTTGACGTCGGTCAGGGTCAGCGGACCGCCGGCCCCGTAGCAGGCGGGTCCCGGCCAGGCCCCGGCGC
>DASPXX010000278.1:0-3527 GCA_035637095.1 Thermoanaerobaculia bacterium | reverse complement strand
GCGGCCACGCTCTCGATGGCCAGGGCCGGTGCCACCAGGTGCGCATCCCCCACCCGGTGCTCGAAGAGGTACTCGTAGTCGCCGTCGTAGCGCGCCACGTCCGTGCTCGTGCCCCCCATGTCGAAGGCGATGATGCGGGTGAGCCCCGAGCGCCGGCCGGAGAGCGCCGCGCCGACCACGCCGCCGGCAGGACCGGAAAGCAGGGCGTCCTTGGCGCGGAAGGCGTCCGCCCGCACCAGCCCTCCGGCGCTCGTCATCACATGGAGCGAGCCGCGCGGCACGGCGCCGGCCACTCCGTCCAGGTATTCCTCCAGGATGGGAGACAGGTACGCATCGACCACGGCGGTCTCGGCGCGCGGCACCAGCTTGATCAGGGGAGCGAGGTGCGCCGAGAGCGAGACCCGCCGGAACCCGAGGCGAAGCAGGAAGTCCCCCAGCTCCTCCTCGTGCCGGGGGTTGCGGAAGCTGTGCATCAGGGCGACGGCCGCCGAGACGCACCCGGCCGCGAGGGCGCGCTCCGCCTCCGGCCGCAAGGCCTCGACATCGAGAGGAGCGAGCACCGTGCCGTCCGCGGCCAGCCGCTCGGGTGCTTCCACCACCTCGCGATAGAGCGGCTCGGGCTTCTCGATCGCAAGGGCGAAAAGGTCCGGGCGCTGCTGCGTGCCGATGCGCAGCAGGTCCGCGAAGCCACGGGTGATGAAGAGCGCCGTGGCGGCGCCCTTGCGTTCGAGCAGGGCGTTGGTGCCGCGCGTGGTGGCCAGGCGCACGGCGATCTCCGGCAGGGGGGAGCCCGGCGGCACACCCGTGATGAGACGGGCGGCGAGGACCGGCGCCTCCTCGAAAGAGCGCAGCTCGCAGGCGGAGCCCGCGGCATCGTCGCCGGTCAGCGGACCGTCGAGATGCAGGACGCCGGTCTCCGGGTCCCATCCGGCCGCCGTACGCGGCGAGGGCTCCTCGGGCAGGCGGCGGAAAACGAAGCCGCGGAAGAAGTCCCGCGGCACGCTCCAGGAAATCTCCAGGCGGAGCGCGGCCGGGCCAACTTGCTCCGCGATCCGGCCGCGCAGCGCGCTGGTCGACAACACCTTGGCGCGATGGAGGCGACCTTCGGGGTCGACCGCGAGGCAGTCGGTGAAGGTCCCTCCGGTATCCGCCCAGAGGCGCCAAGTCCCGGTCTTCAGGCCGATCTCCGGCCGCCGAGCCGGTAGGCGAGCTGTTTCACCCGCTGGTTCTCCTGATCGATCGCCAGAGCTTTCTTCAGCCAACGCTCGGCGTCGCCGGTGTCTCCCTGGGCGAGGGAGATCAGCCCCATGGCGGCGTAGGGCTCGGCGCTTTGGCGGTAGAGCCTGAGCGCCCGGCGGTAGAAGCGCCGCGCCTCGTCCAGCCGGCCATGGGAGAAGCTCAGATCTCCCAGGGTCAGATAGATGAATGGATTGCGACTGCCGAGCTTGGTGGAGACGGTGAGCAGGTCGTCCGCCTCCTTCTCCTGTCCCTGCAGGCGCAGGAGAGCGGCCAGGTTCTGGTACGCCGACGCCGCGTTCGGATCGACTTCCAGGGCCTTGCGGTAAGCGGCCTCGGCTCCCTTGGCATCCCCGGAACGGCGCAGGGCCACGCCATAGTTGATCCAGGCGCCGCCGAGCTCGGGATCGATGGCCACCGCCTTGCGCAGCCAGACGAGCGCGTCCTCGGTGCGGCTGGCGCGCAGCGCCTCGGCACCGCGATTCGAGTGGTACAAGGCGATCGCTCTGAGGTCCGAGATCGGATTGACGCTGCGGTACGCCGCGGGAGGGGCGAGAGAAAAATCCAGGATCTTCAGGGAGTGCCCCGTATTGAATCCGGCGCTCACATGACCGGAGACCACCACCAGATCCCCCTCCTTCTCGAACCTCTCGATGTCATCCACCGCGAGATAGACCACCGGCACACCCACTTCGCGGCCCAGAGCCACGAACAGGCTGGTGAAGGCGAGACAGTTGGCGCGGTGATTCTGGAAGACCTCGACGGCCGTCCCTGTCGAGCGGGCCTCGTACTGGATGTGCAGCCGGTCGGGACCGAGCAGTCCGGCGAGGAGAAGGTCCAGGCGCTCTTCGACCGGCGTGTTCTTCGGGATCTGCTGGTGGGCCCATGCGCGGATCTCGTCCGTGATCTCGAAAGGGATCACCACGCTCGCCGGATCCAATCCGCGGGTGCGCAGCGCCTTGTCGAGATCACCCACGATCGGCCCGTGCGACGCGCACCCCAGCAGAGCGAGCAGGGTGCCGCAGAGCGTGAGAGCGGACAGCGCGGAAGCTTTCTTCTCGAGCATGAGCGCCTCCGTCCGGGCCGGCTGCCTCAGGCGCTGGCGGGCCGGCGGAACAGCAGCCGCCGGACGACCAGGAAGACCAGGGCCACGACCAGGAGGATCGCCAGGATCGGCAGCGTGATGGCGAGGACCGCCAGAAGAGCGGAACCGCCCGCCTCGATCGTGGCGACCAGCGGATTGCCCAGACCCCCGGTGGTGAACGAAGAGATCTGGCGAGCGGTGGCCGTGATTCCCTGGAACATCGCGGTGGTGCCACCCCCGGCGAGGATCGCCAGAGTCCACTTGAGGAAGGGGCTCACGTCCGTGAACGCCGAGGCGGAGACCAGGATGCCGGCGATGATCGCCGTCGGCGTGGCCACGGCGTCGAGCAGGTTGTCGACCCAGGGGATGTAGTAGCCGGCGATCTCCAGGACGGTCGCCACGCCGAAGGCGATGAGCGCCGCGTAGGAGCCGATCCAGGCGAAACCGTCTCCCAGCACCAGGTGTCCGACGCCGGCACGGGAGGCGAGGCTCATGACGAGCAGGGGAACGAACACCCGGAACCCGCACGCCGCGCTCAGGCCGAGGCCGATCAGGATGCTGAGGAACGTCTCCATGGCCGACTCCTTCCCGCGCTCTCGGTAACGCGGGGTGACGGCCTATGGTAGCACCCGGGGCCCTCACCCCCGGCCCCTCTCCCGCGAGCGGGAGAGGGGAGAAGGTTAGCCGAACTGCGGGCGCAATTTTTGCGCGATCCTTTACTTACCTACACCCCTCTCCCACTTGTGGGAGAGGGGCCGGGGGTGAGGGTCCCCAGGGGGTCAGGGGGTGAGGTCCCGGGGTGCCCAGGCGAGGGTGAGGAGGCGGACCTCCACGTCCTTGCGCCGCGGCTTCAAGCCGAGGACCTCCAGCTCCTCTGTCGTGGGATCGAGCCGCGCTTCCAGGCTGGCGACCTCGGTCTCGAGCTCGGCATTCAACTCTGTGAGCTGTTTCTGGAGGGCGTCGAGGTTCTCCTCGGCGCGCGCGACGTCCTGGCGCTCCTGGAGCGTGCGCCCGAAGCCGCGCGCCGCGGTGCCGGCTTGCGAGAAGGTGCTCCGCCGCCTGCCGCCGCCGAACAGGGCGCCGAGCACCGCCGCGCTCGCGCCGCAGGCGGCCTCTCGACAAGTTGGCGAACTTCCGTCGCTCTTTCGGGCGCCTCCTCGGCATCGCGTTTGCAGCACTAACACACGCTCACGAGGAGGGGGTCGCC
>DASPXX010000277.1:0-5738 GCA_035637095.1 Thermoanaerobaculia bacterium | reverse complement strand
CGGGGGCGGCGGAGCCACTTCCTGCTTCACGAACCGCGGGAACATGGTCAGGCCGAGCAGACCGCCGAGCGGGCAGTGCTCGTTGATGTCGCTCAGCTGGGTGAGGTCCGTGCGCAGGGCGAAGTTGAACGCCCAGTTCTCGTCCGCGCCCATCCACAGACGGCCGCCCGTGGTCAGGTCGACCGCGTCCTCGAGGTCGCCGACCGTGTTGTCGCCGCTGTCATAGAAGTAGCCCTCGACCTCGGTGATCCAGTCGAAGCGGTCGGTGATGCCCGCGGCGTAGCCGAGGCCGGCCGTCAGCTCCGACTTGAACAGTGCGTCGCTTCCGAGGTCCCGGTACCCGACCGAGAACACCCAGTTCGAAGCGCTCCAGTCGAGCCCGGCGCCGAACCCCGTGTCGCTCGAGGCGACGTCATCGTCGCCGGTGGGAAGCTCGGCGAAGAGGTTCAGGGCCAGGTGCGCGCCGTCCGAGAACGGCTCACCCAGCAGGCGGAACTTGGTCCCGACCCGGGCATTGCCCAGCCCGCTGTCGTCCAGATCCGGATGTCCGAAAACGTCGTTCTGGTCGAAGTTGAAGTCGTCGTACGGCACCGAGGCGCTGATCTCCCAGCGATCGGTGATGCCGTAGCCCAGACTGGCGCTCAACCGGTTCCAGTCGAAGCTGAGCTCGTCGCCCAGAATCGGGGGAAGGTCGATCAACCGGTCCCAGTTGTTGTAATAGAGGCCGAACGACCAGCCTCCCCGCGGCAGAGTGTCGCCGCTCAAGAGCGAGAAAAGCCCCGTTTCACCCGTGATCGTGGGACCGTTGGCCTGTTCTCCGGCCATCGCCCAGACGGGTACGAGACTCACCAAAACCGCCAAGAGCAAGCATCTGACTCCTCTCATTCTTCACACCTCCTCCGGCCCGTGAGCCTAAAAACGGCAGGGGCCTGCCGATTTGCCCCTGCTAGTTTTACAGCCTGCTTCTTCGAACGATATGCCCTGCGCGGCGCGTCCACTGGTGAAAGGAAAGTCTGTTGCGAAGGTCAGCGGTACGATTTCACCGAGAAGCGCGCCTCAACTCCACCTTCTCCTTTCAAAGCTTGTGCCACGATGGCGGACAGGAAGAACCTGTACTTGTGGAACCCGAAGGACGACTCGAATCCCACCCCGGCGTCGGGGATGTACGAGCTCAGATCCGTGTAGATTTTACGATCGAAGCCGACGTTTCCGGCTCCTGCATACAAGATCCAGTACCAATTCTGCCAATCCAGCCGGAGAACGTCATGGCTGGCATTGAGAAACCAAGGAAAGAAGTACTCCCAGGTTGTATGAAGCTCTTCCGTGCCCCGCATCTTGTCGCTCAGCCCCTTGAGGTTCTCGCGGCCGTCGAGCCGGAAGTACTCCCCGAGGGGCACCGTGTAAAGATCGCCTTGCTGGGGGTCCGGCGGCAGCTCCTCGGGCGGCCGGTCGTCCTTGTAAAGAAAGGTCCCCGCGTGGGCGCGCCCGATGAGGAAGGTGCGCGCGCTGATGTCGAAGCGCTTGAGGGTCTCCGCCTCGACCTTCGCGTAGTCGAAGTCTCCGATCCCATAAGGGAGGCCCCAGGTCAGCGCGCCGGTGAAGCCCGCGCCGCCGGGCCCGATCTCGCGGAAGGCGGTGAACAGCCGCTCGGTGCGCGCCCGTGTCTCCCCCACGATGGAGTTGGAGCGGGCGTCTTCGGGAGTGCCGATCTGATAGCCGACGCGGACGAAGGTGTTGGTCTCGCCACGGCGCAGGATCTCCGCGAAGTCCGGCTTGTTGGTGCTGATCCGGTCGAGCTCGGTGAGCAGGAAGGTCCGGCGCTGGTAGCTCAGCGGCCACTGGAAGAGGAACAGCGAGCCCCGCACGCGGTCGAAGTCGTTGGAGAAGTCCTTGACCTCCTGGAACTCGATCGAGTCGAAGACGGTGAACTGGGTGGTCCGCCGGTAGCCGTAGTAGCGATAGCGCAAAAATGCCGAGATGTTCCCGTTGACGAAGTTGTACTTGACCTGCCCCTCGAAGAAGACCTTGCGGATCAACCGGTTCACGCGCAGGTCGAGGTCGCCTTCCGGGAAGTAGACGTCGAGCCGGGGCAGGAACCCCTCGTCGTTGGAGCGCGACTGCGCGGGGCCTGCCGGAGGCGCCTGCTCCTTGGCGGGAGGCGGAGAGTCCGGGGGCGGGGTCTGGGCCGGCAAGGGTCCGGCGAAGAGCGCGGCGAGGGCGAGCACCGCAAGCGTCGAGGGATGCATGCTGGGATTGTACCCGCGGGAGTGACAGGGAAGGCGCCTCAGCGGTTGATCAGCTGGGCGACGCGGTCGAGGAAGATCTTGCTCTGGTTGGGGCCGAGCGCCGCGGAGACCACTTTCTCCTCGGAGCGCACCAGGTCGAGAACGGCTTCCACACCGCGGCCGGCGTCCATTTCCGCCTGGCTCATCCGGTAGGGCGTGTCGAGATCGGCCACCCGCGCGTGGCCCGAGAGCAGCGTGCGCGCCTGCTGGTGGATGCCTTCGCCGAGGCGCCGCAGGTCGTCGGCGGACATCTTGTGGAGGCGGTCCGTGCCGAGCCGGCTCAGGTCCTCGTGCAGGGTCACCAGGCCCGAGGTGATCAGGCCGTAGAGGAGCTTGCACACCTCGAACGGGCTCATCGCGAGACCGATGGCGATCTCCTCGATCGACCGGCGCTCGTCGATCTTGCAGATCAGGCTCCACTCCTGGGGGGTCAGCGAGACCGAGGTGGTGGCCGCCAGGTTGGTGAACACGGGCACCAGGCGGGTCGAGGCGATCTTCTTGGACAGGACCTGCCACTCGTCGATGCGGCGGGCCGCCTCCATGAGGAGGTTGGTGTTGGACTTCTGGATGGTGGTCTTCTCGGTCTCAGTGCCCTGGGTGAAGACGAAGTCCCCCTCGGGCCAGATGGCCAGCTCGTAGACCGCCTCCTCGCCGATCAGATCGCCGACGTGCGCATGGACGATCTGCCCGCCGCGCAGGAAGATCTCACCGTTCGACTCGCCGTCGCGGTGAAGGGAGAAAACTCCCGTCTTGCCCGACACGGAGACGAGCTGGATGATATCTGGAAGAGGCAGCTCCTTCAGTGATCCCTGGAAGGCCATGATCGCTCACCGAGTCCGACGTTCAAGCTCCTTTTGTGCCAGCGTTCCGCAGGCTCGCCTTGGAGGGAAACCGATGCTAGCACAGGCGCTCCGCGCCACGAGATTATTATCACCGCGCGGGGGCCTGCTCGCGCAGCCGGTCGAGCCGCAGCCGCTGGCCGCAGCAGAGAGCGACCGCCAGGGCGTCGGTGGCGTCGCTCGGCCAGCCGCCGCCGGCCACCCCCAGGATGAGGCGGACCATGCGGGCGACCTGCTCCTTGCCGGCCCGGCCGTTGCCGGTGACGGCGGACTTGACCTCGGCCGGGGTGTACTCGCGGATCTCGATGCCGCGGCCGGCGAGAGCCGCCAGCAGGGCGCCGCGCGCCTGGGCGAGCACGATGAGGGAGTGGGCGTTCATGCCGTGGAAGGGCGATTCGAGGACCGCCAGGTCCGGCGGGTACCGGTCGAGGAGGTCCTGGAGCCCCGCGGCGAGCCGGGCGAGGCGCGCCGGGAGAGCGAGGGCGCGCGGACCCGAGAAGCGGCCGGCGTCGACCACCCGGAACGACGCGCCGCTCCGCTCGGCCTTCTCGACCAGGCCATAACCGGTGTGCAGACTGCCGGGATCGAGCCCCAGGATGAGCACGTCACCTCAGCACGGCGCCCTACTGGGCCGCCAGCACCTGCTCGTCGACCTGCATGTTGACCCAGACCTTCTGGACGTCGTCGTGATCCTCCAGGGCCTCGAGCAGGCGCAGGAGCTGCGCGACGCGGTCGCCCGGCACGCTGACATGGCTCTGCGGGACCATCGCCAGCTCCTTGGCTTCGAGAGGGACGCCGCGCCGTTCGAGCTCCTCCAGGGTGCTCGCGAGCTCCTCGGCCGGGGTGTAGATCTCGTAGCGGTCCTCCTCGGTCGCGATGTCGTCGGCGCCGAGATCCAGCGCGAGGTCCATGAACCTCTCCTCGTCCATGGCGTCGCGCGGGATGGAGAAATAGCCTCGCCGGTGGAACATCCAGGCGACGCACCCGCTCTCTCCCAGGCTGCCGCCGTGACGCGTGAACAGGTGGCGGACCTCGCCGGCGGTGCGGTTGCGGTTGTCCGTCATGCCTTCGACGAGCACCGCGACTCCGCCCGGCCCGTAGCCTTCGTAGGTGACCTCTTCATAGACGGCCCCGCCGGCCAGCTCGCCGGTGCCCTTCTTGATCGCCCGGTCGATCGTGTCGTTGGGGACGCTGTTGGCCCGCGCTTCGAGGACGGCGGAGCGCAAGCGGGGGTTGGCCTTGGCGTCTCCGCCGCTCAGGCGGGAAGCCACCGTGATCTCCTTGATCAGCTTGTTGAACAGCTTGCCGCGGCGCGCGTCGGTGGCGGCCTTTTTGTGCTTGATGGTGCTCCACTTGCTGTGACCTGACATCGCTCGCGGCCCCTCGAATCCCGGACATTCCGGAGCATCATTGTACCGGAGGCTTCCGCCCGGCGGCCAGCCTTCTGGGTAACTCCCTCAAAAATCAGCAGGTTTTCGCCCTTTCGATTGACTGGGGCGGAGCGGAGTGCTAGAAAGCTAGCTGTCTTTCTGTCGGAGATCGCATGCCTTCGATCCTGGTCCTCGAGCAAGATCCGCGCTCCCTGGAGCGGATTCATCACACCCTGGGTGCTGCGGGCTGGCGGGTCCGGGTCGTCGGCGAGCCCGCGCAAGCCTTCCAGGCCGCCACGTCCGAACGGCCCGATCTGGTGATCGTCGGCGCCGGCGTGGGCGGAGCCGCGGCGGTGGCGGGATCGTTCTCGCGGCGCTCCGGCGGCCCCGGAGTCCTCGGTCTGCTCCCGGCGGGAGCCGGCCCGGCCGGCTTCGGCGGTCTCGCGGCGGACGAGCTCCTGGCCCAGCCGTTCAGCGACCAGGAGCTCCTCGCCGCCGTCGAGCGGGCGGGCACCGCCCCTCGGGCCGCCGCGGCCCCGCCGCGTCCCCGTGGAGAATCGAAGCTGACCTCAAAGGACATCTTCGGCGACGTGCTCGCCGAGGTCGAGCTGGCCGACGCCGGCGATGCCGACGGAGTCGACGCAAAGGTTGCGACGCCGGTGGCGGCGCCGACACCCGCCGCGCCACGGCCCGCGCCGCGCCCGTCGGTCGACGACGACATCAACCGGAAGCTCGAGAAGACTCTTTCGGGAGTGTTCGGGCCCGATCTCGGAAGACCGCGCCCGCCGGCCCCACCTCCGGTCGCGGCGAAGCCGGCACCGCCCCGGGCGGCTCCGCCACCGCCGCGCCCGGCCGACGACGACGACATCGATGCGATCCTCAGCCGGACGCTGGGGAGCCTGGAGATCGGTTCGCGCCCGCGCCCTGCCCCTCCGGCGGCCCCGCGCCCCGCGGCGCCTCCGGCCCCGGCCGCTCCTCCGGCGGAAGGGACGGCGGTCCGCCGCGCCCCCAAACCGGCCGGTACGGGCCTCGCTCAGCTCGAGGAGCTGACCCGCACGTTGCGGATGCCCACCGCGCCCGCGGCCTCCGTCGCGCCGCCGCGCGTCGCCGCCCCCGCACCGCCATCTCCGGCTCCGGCCGTCATCCCGCCGCCGGTCTCCGCGGCCACCCCGGTGCTCGACATCGAGCCCCCCCGGGTCGAGCCGCCACCCGTCGCGCCGCCCGCGCCCGCCGCCCCGCCGCCG
>DASPXX010000276.1:0-13029 GCA_035637095.1 Thermoanaerobaculia bacterium | reverse complement strand
ATGCCGGCGGACGGTTCCGGCACGCCGACCCTGGTCTCGACAGGCAAGGGCCGGACCACCTGCTCGTACTTCACGGTCGACGGCCGGCGGATCCTCTACGCCTCGACGCATCTGTCCGGCGACGTCTGCCCGCCGCCGCCGGACCGCTCGCACGGCTATGTCTGGTCGATCGATCCCCACTACGAGATTGTCAGCGTCCGCCCGGACGGCACGGACCTCGCGCGGCTGACCGGCAACCGGGAATACGACGCCGAGGCCACGGTCTGCCCGAAGGACGGCTCGGTGATCTTCACCTCGAACCGCGACGGCGATCTCGACATCTACCGGATGGACCCGGACGGCCGCAACGTGAAGCGGCTGACCGACCAGCCGGGCTATGACGGCGGCGCGTTCTTCTCACCGGACTGCTCGAAGATCGTCTGGCGCGCCTCGCGGCCGGCCCCGGGCCAGGAGCTGGAGGAGTATCAGCGCCTCCTCGCCGGCGGGCTGGTGCGGCCGACCCGCCTGGAGATCTTCGTGGCGAACGCGGACGGCAGCGGCGCCCGCCAGGTGACCCACCTCGACGCGGCGTCGTTCGCTCCGGCGTTCTTCCCGTCGGGCGACCGCATCATCTTCTCGTCGAACTACGGCGATCCCCAGGGGCGGGAGTTCGACCTCTGGGCGATCAACCTGGACGGCTCCGGTCTCGAGCGGATCACCTGGACGCCGGAGTTCGACGGCTTTCCGCTGTTCTCGCCCGACGGCACCCGCCTGGCGTTCGCCTCGAACCGCAACCATGGCGCGCCCGGCGAGACGAACGTCTTCGTCGCCCGCTGGGTGGACGGTGGGAAGGCCGGCGAGGACGCGGCGGCCGCCCGCTACCGCGAGGAGGTGGCCTGGCTGGCCGACGACGCCCGCGAGGGGCGGGGGATCGGCACGCAGGGGCTCGTCGCGGCGCGGGACTGGCTCGCCGCGCGCTTCCAGGAGATCGGCGTCGAGCCGGCGGGAGAAGGCGGCGGCTGGTTCCAGCGCTTCGAGGTGCCTTCCGGGATCGAGGTCCTGTCCGCCACGCGGGTGGAGATCGACGGCAAGCCGCTGGAGCGCCAGGGCTTCCAGCCGGCCGGCTTCTCGGCTTCGGAAGACCTCGGCCGCGCCGAGGGAGAGGTGGTGGCCGCCGGCTACGGCATCACCGCGCCGGAGCTGGGGATCGACGACTACAAAGGGGTGGACCCCCACGGCAAGATCGTGGTGGTCCGGCGCTTCACCCCCAAGGGTGCTCCCTTCGACAAGGAGGAGGTGGAGCGCCGCACCGGCGATCTCCGCGCCAAGGCATTCAATGCGCGGGAGCACGGCGCCCGCGCCCTGATCGTGGTCGATTCTCCGCCGCCCGGCACGGAGGAGGCCGCCGAGGCACCCCTCCCCGTCCCCTCCCTGGACAGCGGGGAGGCAGGCGCCGCCGGGGACGCGGGCCTTCCGGTGGTCTTTCTGACCCGCGGCGCGGGCGCGCCTCTCTTCGCTGGCGGGCACCGCGCGTCGCTCGCCATCGAGCTCGCGAGGAAGACCGAGCCGGCGGACAACGTGATCGGCGTGATCCGGGCCGGCGCACCCGACCGGCTGGCGGGCGCGCTGGTGATCGGCGCTCACTACGACCACCTGGGGATGGGAGGGAGCTTCTCGCTGGAGCCCGACAAGCACGAGGTGCACAACGGCGCCGACGACAACGCCTCGGGCACGGCCGCGCTCCTCGAAGTGGCACGCCGGCTGGCAGAGCGGCGCGGCGAGCGGCGGCGCGACGTCTACCTCGTGGCCTTCTCCGCCGAGGAAGAGGGCGTGATCGGCTCCACCGCCTTCACGCGACACCCTCCCGCCGGCCTGCGCATGGAGGACCTGACCGGCATGCTCAACATGGACATGGTCGGCCGTCTGCGGGACCGCCAGCTCTCCGTCTTGGGCGGCGACTCCGCAGCGGAATGGAAGGATCTGGTCTCTCCGATCTGCGCACGGGCGGACCTGGTCTGCACGATCGGGGGGGATGGCTACGGCGCCTCGGACCACAGCTCGTTTTACGCCGCCGGCGTCCCGGTGCTCTTCTTCTTCACCGGCAATCACCCGGACTACCACAAGACGACGGACGACGCCGACAAGATCAATGCCGTGGGGGGAGCGCAGGTGGCCGGCGTGGTGGCGGACGTGGCCCTGGCGGTGGCGGACCGGCCCGAGCGCCTCGCCTACAAGAGCGTGCCGGCGCCGGGACCCGCCGGGGACCCGCGCTCGGCCGGCGCCTCCCTGGGCACGGTGCCCGACTATGCGGGCGACGGCCGCGCCGGCGTGCTCCTGGCAGGAGTCCGCAAGGGGAGCCCGGCCGAGAAGGGGGGCCTGCAACGCGGCGACCTGCTGGTGGAGCTCGCCGGTCCGCGACATCCACGACCTCATGTACGTGCTCCGCCGGTCGAAAGCGGGCGAGACCGCCAAGGCGGTGGTCGACCGCGGCGGCCAGCGGGTGGAGCTCACGGTGACGTTCGAGGCGAGCCTAGGGATGAGGTAGAGCCCTCACCCCCCGGCCCCCATAGGCGCTCGACTTTCGCCCGCTCGGGCGCCAACCCCTGCGAATCGTTTATGCCTTCGACCCAAAGCGTCAGGCCATCCTGATCCTTGGCGGGGACAAAACGGGTGATGATCGGTTTTATGAACGGATGATTCCGAGAGCCGAGGACATCTGGGAGAGCTACCTGAGGCAGGTGCCATGATGTTTCCGGAGTCTCGGAGCCAGACTGGAGCGAGAAATGGCCATCAAGAAGTGGGCCGAGATTCGGGCCAAGAAGTTTTCGCCTGAGGAGCTTCGCCGGATTGACCGGGAGGTTGAAGCCGAGCTTCTAGAAATGGACCTCCGTGCGCTTCGCGAGGCGGTCGGTCTGACCCAAGAAGAGCTCGCGAAGCGAGTCGACGTGACACAGTCGCAGCTCTCAAAGTTGGAGCGCAGAGCGGATCATCGGATCACAACTCTTCGACGATACGTCGAAGCCCTCGGTGGTACTCTGGAGATCTGCGCGATTGTGGATGGAAAGCGGATCAAGCTCGACGAAGGATAGATGGCGCTTCGGCCCGCATTGGCGGCGCCCCCCAGGATGGTCGCCGAGGTGCCGGGAGCGTTGAAGCCGACGTGATCTATCTGGCCGGGCTGGACGACGTTGTTGGGGCTCGTTGACCACCGTGCCACCGTTCGCGGCTGGTATGCTCGGCGGCATGATTGTCGAGCCCGTGATCCTCGAAGGGCAGCTCATCCGGCTGGTGCCGCTGACTCTCGACCATGCCCCCGGCCTCTATCGGCACGCCGGGCCGGAGGTCTTCCAGTGGGTCCTGGAGTTTCCGCGCGACGACAGCTTCGCGGCGTTCCGCGACTGGCTGCGGACCACGGCGATCGAGGCTCCCGCGTCGCTCTCCTTCGCCATGGTCCTCAAAGAGACCGGCGAGCCGGTCGGAGCCACGGGGTATCTGGAGATCCGCGAGCGGCATCGCAGTCTGGAGATCGGCCGCACCTGGATCGGCAAGGCCTGGCAGGGGTCGAAGGTCAACCCCGAGAGCAAGTACCTCCTCCTGCTCCATGCCTTCGAGACCCTCGGCGCCCTGCGCGTCCAGTTCAAGACCGACTGGAACAACCAGCACAGCCAGCGGGCGATCGAAAAGCTCGGCGCCGTGCGCGAGGGGGTGCTCCGGCGCTATCAGATCCGCAGCAACGGCCTGCCGCGCGACACGGTCATGTACAGCATCATCGCCGAGGAGTGGCCGGGGGTGAAGGCGCGCCTGGAGGCCCGGCTGGCCGGAGAGGAGGTGCGGGGGTGAACCTCTTCAATGCCTGGACCCTGCTCGGCCGCAAGCTGTCGGCCTGGTCGCGGCAGCTCGTGCTCCTGCTGCCCAATTTCCTCCTCGCGATCCTGGTCGTCGTCCTCACCTGGCTCCTGGCCCGGCTGGCGCGCAACCTGGTGACGCGCCTCCTCAAGCGCGTCTCGCACAGCGAGCAGGTGACCTGGCTGCTCGCCCAGGCCGTCTATATCGGCGTCTTCGCGGCCGGGACCTTCATCGCGCTGGGCATCCTCGGGCTCGACAAGACGGTGGCCTCGCTGATGGCCGGCGCGGGAATCGTCACCCTGGCCCTGGGCTTCGCCTTTCAGGACATCGCTGCGAACCTCCTGGCCGGAATCTACCTGTCGGTCCGCCGCCCGTTCCGGCGGGGTCAGCTGATCAAGAGCCAGGACTATTTCGGGACCGTCAATCAGATCAACCTGCGGTGGACGGAGATCTATACCCAGCAGGGACAGCTCGTCCTCATCCCCAACAAGCAGGTATTCGAGAACCCGATCATGAACTACTCCTCGCTCGGCCGGCGCAGGATCGATCTGAACGTCGGCGTCTCCTACGGGGACGACCTGGTCAAGGCGAGAGAGGTGGCGATCCGGGCGGTGGAGGGAGTGCCCGAGCGCCTGCCCGAACGGCCGATCGAGCTCTATTACGAGGAGATCGGCGAGAGCGCGATCAGCTTCGTGATCCGCTTCTGGATCCCGTTCAGCAAGCAGGCCGACTACCTGGGAGCGAGGAGCGAAGCCATCATCCGCATCAAGCAGGCCTTCGACGCCGAAAGCATCACCATGCCGTTCCCCACCCGCACCCTCGACTTTTCCCTCACCCCGGCCCAAGCGAAGACCTTGCTTGATACAGATGATCGCGGGTACAATACAGACCGAGGGGAGGGCTCGCGATGAGAGCAGTTACCGACAAGAGCAGCCTGAAACGCAAGAACCTGATCCTTGACCAGCGCAAGATCGATCGCGCCAAGGAGATCCTGGGAGCCGCCACCGAGACGGAGGCCATTCACCTCGCACTCGATGAAGTTCGCGAGCTCGCCCGCTTCCGCGAGGAGACGGAGACGGGGCTTCGCGACCTGCTCGGGCACGGCGGCTTCGTGGACCACTTCACCCCGCCCACCAGGTAGGTCGTGTTCCTCCTCGATTCGAACGTCTACATCGCCGGATTCAATGATCCCGAATTCGGCGAGGCTTTTCGAGCCTTCCACCAGAAGAACCTGCCGCGGCTGATCCTCAGTGCGGTGGTGGCGCACGAGCTGCTTGTCGGCGCTCGCGATCGCCGTCGGATCGACGCTCTCGAACGGGGCTTGATCGAGCCCTTCCGGACCCGACGCCGGATCCATGTGCCGACACTGGCCACATGGAATCTGGCGGCGGACATCGATCGAGGCCTACGGAAGCTGGGTAGCTACGACGGCAGCCTCGCTCAACGCAGCTTCGCCAACGACCTTCTGATCGCCGCTACCGCTCGCGAGCTGGGAGCCATGCTCGTGACTCGGAACTTGGGGGACTTCGAGCTCATTCGGCGTGTCGTTCCGATCCACTTCCAGCCGCCGTGGCCAGCGACCGGGTGAGGTCCGTCCGGTAGACTGCCCCGCCAGGAACACCGCCGCATCCGCCCCAGCACGGCGCTCCCACCTGAAGACGCAGACAATGAAGATCGTCCACACAAGCGACTGGCACGTCGGCCGCCGATGGAAGGGGATCCAGCGCCTCGACGAGCTGGAGGCGGTGCTCGACCACCTCGCGGCGTTCATCGAAAAGCAGTCCATCGACCTCGTCCTCCACACGGGGGATGTGTTCGAGAGCCGGAACCCGCCGGCCGAGGCGGAGCAGCTCGTGAACCAGTTCCTGGTTCGCGTGGGGCGCACCGGAGCGCAGATGCTCGTCCTCGCCGGGAACCATGACGATCCGCTCCGGTTCGACGCCCGTTCGCTGCTGACGGAATTCGTCAACGTACAGATCATCGGCCGTCCGCGCCCCGCCTCGCGGGGAGGGACCCGGACCATCGAGACCCGTCGTGGAGAGACGGCGATCGTCGCCGCGCTTCCCTTCGCATCCCCCGGAGCCTGGGTGTCCGCGCTGGACCTCGCGGGCGAGGAGGCGAGCGCCCGGAGAAAGTATGCCCGGATGTTCGAGCACGCCATCCAGGATCTCTGCGCCGCCTTCCGGCCGGACGCCGTCAACCTCCTCATGGCGCATACGCACATCGAAGGGGCCCTCTTCGGTGAATCGGAACGCCGCGTGCACATCGGCGAGGACTGGGCGGCCAGCCCGAAGTCCCTTCCCTCCACGGCGAGCTACATCGCTCTCGGACACATCCACATGCCGCAGAAGATCGAGGGGCCGGTGCCCGCCTGGTATGCCGGATCGCTTCTCCAGATGGACTTCGGAGAGGCCGGGGAGGAAAAGAGCTTCGTCGTCGTCACGGCGTCGCCCGGAAAGCCCGCGACTGTGGAGCACGTTCCGTACGAGGGAGGAATACCGCTCGTCGACCTTCGCGCCACGCTCACAGAGCTCGAGGCAGCCGCGGACAAGCTTCGCGAGAGCGGGTGGTTGCGCGTGACGGTCCCGTTGACGGAGAAGGATCCCGACATCAATCGCAAGATCCGCGAGCTCCTTCCCAATGCGCTCGTCGTGCGCGTCGAGCTTCCCGAGGTCGAGGAGCAGCCGGCCTTCCGGCTGGAAACCGGAGTTTCGCCGGCGGGGCACTACGGCGCCTACCACCTCCGCGTGCACCAGCACGCAGCGGACCCGGCCGTCCTGGAAACCTTCCAGAATCTCTATGACGAGGCGTCCTGGGAGGACTGAGAGCTGCGCCCCGTCCATCTCACCGTCGAGGGCCTCGCGTGCTTCCGGGAGAAGCAGACGATCGATTTCCGCACGCTCGAGCTGTTCGCCATCTCGGGGCCGACCGGAGCCGGCAAGTCGAGTCTGCTCGACGCGATGATCTTTGCGCTCTATGGAGAGATCCCCCGGGTCAACACGCAAAACAGGACCGAGATGATCTCGGCGTCCCGGGACCGGGCCAGCGTCGTGCTGGATTTCGAGGTCGGCGCGAGCCGCTACCGCATCGCGCGGACCCTCCGGCGCAACGGGGCGCACGCGGTGCGCCTGGAGGAGCACGGCGAAGACGACTCCGTGAGGAACCTCGCGGACCAGGTTCGCTCGGCGTCCGATCAGGTGGTGCAGATCCTGGGGCTCGAGGCAGCTGCCTTCATGCAGGCCGTGGTGCTCCCTCAAGGGGAGTTCGCCAGGTTCCTCAAAGCGCAGCCGAGAGACCGGAGGAGCATGCTCCGCACTCTCCTCCGGCTCGACGTCTACGAGCGGATGCGGGACCGGGCTCAGCGTCTGGCGGCTGCCAAGAAGGGCACGGTCGATTCGCTGCAGACGCTCCTGTCGGACGAGTACGCGGGCGTCGACGAGGCCGCCGTGGCCGGTCTCGCGACGGAGCACGCCCGTGTGGTCGAGTCGCTCGCAGCCTGGAGGAACAATCGAAACGAAATCCAGGCCGCGCTCGTCCAGCTGCGTGGCCGGCACGCGAAGAACCTGGAGCTTCGGCAGGTCGAAGAAAAGAGAGCCGTCCTGCAGAAGCAGGCCGAACAGGTGAGCCGCGACAAAGCGAGGATCGACGCGGCCGCTCGTGCGTTGCCTCTGGTGCCGTTGCTCGATGAAGCGGCCCGGGCCTCCGCCTCCGCGAAGGCGGCGGCGCAGGCGGCGGACGAAGCCAGGGTCCAGCATGAATCCGCCCAGAAGGACTGGAAGAAGAAGGACGCCGCGCGGAAGGCCGCGGAGAAGGCCGCCAAGGCGATCCGGAAGATCCGTGACCAGGTGGCCCGCCTCCACCAGGTGCTCGGACGCCTTCCGGAACGAGAGCAGCTCAACGCGGCCATCGCGCGACAGACGCAGGGCTTGCAGGCCCTGGAGGCGGAGCTGTCCACGCTCGCCGCGACGGTCGAATCGGCGAAGGCCGTGCAGGCAGAGCAACAGGCGGCCGTGGATGCGGCCCGGCAAGCCGCGGAGGCCTCAGGCTATGACCTGGAGCTGGACGAGCTGCTGCAGAGCATCCGCGACCGGGCCGTCGCGCTGGGCGGCGTGCGCAAGAGCGCGATCGAGAGCATGGCCGAGCTCGCCCGGAAACGTCAGGCGCTGGAAGAGCAGGCTGGGAAGATCGAGCTGCTGAAGCGGGAGGCCGAGTCGGCCAGGGCGTCCGCGGAGGAGGCGCAGCGCGGCTTCGAAGCCGCCGAAGAGGCCTTGCACCGCGCGGTCAGTCTCAACGAGGTCAATCATCTCCGCGAAGGGTTGGCACCCGGCCAGCCCTGTCCGGTGTGCGAGCAGCTCGTGGACACACCCCCTCCGGCCCGGCGGGCGCCCGAGGTCGAGGCTGCCAGGGCCGTGTACCAGAGCGCACGGGGGACGCAGCGAGACGCCGACGCGCTCGCCCGGCAGAAAGAAGCCGCGCTCACGGGCGAGCAGGCGAAGCTCCAGTCCGCGCGGCAGACTCTCGTCGAGCTGGAGTCACGTTTCTCGGAGCTCCAGGTAAGCGTCGCCGAGGGTGAAAAAAGAATCCGCCGAACGCTCGGCCGCCGCGCGCCACGAGGTGGCATGGTGGTGATCGAGGCCTGGGTCGAAGCGCAGGTCGCGGCGCTCGCCGGGAGCCGCAAAGCGAACGAGGAAGCGACGGCGCGGCTGGCGGCGGCCGAACGGACCCTCGAAAAGGCCCAGGCCGAGGAGGCCGCCGCGCGGGAGAGGATCGGCGAGAGGGAAGCGTCGCGCAAGCGATTGGAGGAGGAGCGCGGCGCGAGCCTGCAACGGCTCGCGACGCTGCAGAAGGAAATCCAGGCCGTCACCGGGTCGGACAACCCGGCGAGCGAGGCCGCGGCCCTGGAGGAGCAGATCCGCCAGCTCGAAGCCAACCTCAAGACGGCCGCCGACGAGGCGGCAACCTCGCAGAACCGGCTGGCCGGGACCCAAGAGGCGCAACGGCTCCAAGCGGAAGCGGCCGAAGCAGCTCGTCAGGACGCGGCCCGGAGAGCGGAGAGCCGGGACGCGGAAATCGCGCGCTGCGGGTTCGGTGGCGAGGCCGCCGTCCGGGAGTCCCTCCTCGACGACGCCACCGCCGCCCGGCTCAAGCTGCAGGTCGACAAGCATGCGCAGGACAGCCACGCCGCCGAGGAGCGTTTCGGAACGCTCGCCGCCGAGCTGGGGGAGGAGCGGGTGTCCGACGAGCAGCTGGCGGCCGCCGAGAAGCTCGCGGCTGAGGTCACCACCGCCGTGGAGACGGCGTTCGGTCAGGAAAAAAAGCTCGAAGAGCAGATCGGGCGGATGAAACAACGTCTCGAACGCTCGCACGAGCTCCGCGCGCAAATGGAGGCCGAAGAGGCGTCCCTGCGCCTGTACGACCTCCTGGCCGGCGACCTGCGGAGCGACAAGTTCCAGGCGTACGTCCTGCACGAGGTGTTCACCGAGCTCGTGCAGGGCGCCTCGGCCCGGCTCCTGACGTTGACCGGAGAGCGGTACTCCCTGCAGTTCCACGAAGAGGAGATCCGGGTCGTCGATCACGACAACGCCGGCGAAACGCGGATCAGCGACACGCTCAGCGGGGGGGAGACCTTCCTTGCCTCGCTCGCTCTCGCCCTGGAGCTCAGCGACCAGGTGCAGCGTGCCGTCGGCGCGGTGCATCTCGACAGCCTGTTCATCGACGAAGGCTTCGGCACTCTCGATCCCGACACGCTCGCCCTGGTCTCCGAGACCTTCCAGGGGCTGCGGGTCGGCGGCCGGATGGTCGGCATCATCACCCACATCCCGGAGCTGCGCGACGAGTTCGCCCAGCAGGTGATCGTCACCAAGCACCAGGGCTACTCGACGGTCGAGGTGCGGGGGGTGGAGGAGGAGGAGCGTTTCCCTCCAGTGGCAGTCTAGGGAGAAGCTCCGGGCGCGCCGCAAATGACCGGCCTCCCCCTGGACCCCTGGAGGCGCTCCTTGAAGTGTCCACCCATTTGCCGTACACTTTCTTCATGGCAGGTCGTACGTCGTCGAAAAGAACCCCGGCAAGGCCGCGCAGCGAGCGGCTGGAGGCGCGCATCTCCAGCGAGCAGAAGGCGCTTTTCCAGCGTGCCGCCGATTTGCAGGGCCGGACGCTCACGGATTTCGTGATCACGAGCGTGCACGAGTCGGCGGTCAAGGCGATTGCCGAGCTGGAGGCGATCCGCTTGACTGCGACGGACAGCCGCGCGTTTGCCGAAGCGCTGCTCCATCCGCGGGAACCGATCCCGGAGCTGCGGGCCGCCGCAGAGCGGTACAGGAAGATGGTGGGGGGAGGGAGTGACCGAGACCGAGAGCCCGCCGTATCGGATCGATCCACTTAGCGATCACCACGACCGGGCAGCCTTCGCCTCGGGAGTGGAGCCGCTCGACCGCTACTTAAGAGCGCAGGCTGGCCAGGACAGCCGGCGGAGGGTGTCGTCGTGCTTCATCCTGACACCGGCCGACGAGCCCGCCCAGGTTCTCGGCTACTACACGCTCTCGGCCCTGAGCATCGCACTCACCGACTTGCCACCCTCTATCGCCAAGCGCTTGCCTCGGTATCCAATCGTGCCAGCCACGCTCATGGGCCGGTTGGCGATCGATTCTCGGCACCGAGGGAAACGCTTGGGCGAGCTGCTCTTCTTCGATGCTTGCTCGCGAGTGCTCAGGAGCGAGATCGCGACATTCGCACTGGTCGTGGATGCCAAGGATGCCGCCGCCGAGCGGTTCTACACACGCTACCGCTTTCTCAAGCTCTTGACTGGCAGCCGCCGGATGTTCCTGCCGATCACGGAGATTACGGCTCTCTTCGCCTGAACCGCCCTGAGGGGGCGCCTGGAACATTCCCGCCCTCGCCAGCGTAAAGACGCTGGGAGGGATGTTCCATGCACCTGTCCATCCAACAAGTCGGCAAACGGTACCGCGGCGACTTCTGGGGGCTGCGGGATTTCACTTTGGAGCTCGGGCCGGGCGTGCTCGGCCTGCTGGGACCGAACGGCGCGGGGAAGTCGACGCTGATGCGCATCCTCGCCACCATCACCCAGGCCACCGAAGGGCGCGTCCTCTGGAACGGCGAGGACATCGCCCGCACGCCCGACGGTCTGCGGGAGGTCCTCGGCTATTTGCCGCAGGACTTCGGGGTCTATCCGAACTTGAACGCCGTGGAATTCCTCAAGTACATCGCGGCGGTCAAGGGGATCGAAGCGCGGGCGGCGCGGCGGCGCATCGACGAGTTGCTCACCCTGGTCAACCTGACCGAGGCACGCAAGCGGCCTCTGGGGGGCTACTCGGGCGGTATGCGCCAGCGCATCGGCATCGCCCAGGCCCTGCTCAACGATCCGCAGCTGCTGATCGTCGACGAGCCCACCGTCGGCCTCGATCCGGAAGAGCGGGTGCGCTTCCGCAACCTCCTCTCGGACCTGGGCGGCGAGCGGATCGTCCTCCTCTCGACCCATATCGTGTCGGACGTGGAGGCCACCGCGACCGGCATCGCCGTCGTCGACCAGGGGCGCCTCCTCGCCCACGCCGAGCCCGAGGAGCTGCTGCGCGGCGTCGAAGGGCGGGTGTGGGAGTGGGTGCTCCCCAGCGCGGACCTGCCGGCGGCGCGCGAGCGCTGGAAGATCTCCAGCACGTTCCGCCGCGCCGACGGCGTGCACGCCCGCGTCGTCTCGGCCGGTCCGCCGTCTCCCGAGGCGGAGCCGGTCGCGCCGACTCTGGAGGACGCCTACCTGAGCGCCCTCGCGGGACACCGCGGTGAACGGCTGGAGAAGGTCGCATGAACGCGCGTCCCAAGATCAAGATGACTGTCCGGATGGTCGGGCATCTGATGCGCGCCGACTTCCTGGAGCGGGTGCGGCGCTACAGCTTCCTCGTCACCCTCGCGGCGACCGTCTGGCTCGGCTATCTCGTGGGCGCCGGCAAGATCGAGCTCTGGATCGGTTCCGTGCGCGGCGCCTACAACTCGGCCTGGATCGCCACGGTCATGGCCCTGGTGGTCAACACCTTCCTGTCGCTCGCCGGCTTCTACATCGTGAAGAGCTCGGTGGAGCGCGACCGGCAGACCGGCGTCGGGCAGATCCTTGCCACCACGCCGATGTCGAGGCCGCTCTACACCCTGGGCAAGACGCTGAGCAACCTGGCGGTGCTGGGCTCCATGCTGGCGGTGCTGGGGATCTCCGCCATCGCCATTCAGCTCGTCGCCGGGGAGGACCGGCGCGTCGACCTCCTGCAGATCGCGCTGCCCTTCCTCCTGCTCTCGCTTCCCATGCTGGCCCTGGTGGCCGCGGCGGCCGTGCTGTTCGAGACGGTCCCCGGCCTGCGCAGGGGCTTCGGCAACGTGGTCTGGTTCTTCGTCTGGAGCGCCCTGATCCCCATGGGGATTCAGCTCGGCGGTCTGCTCGATCCGCTCGGGATCAACCTGGTCAACCGCAACCTCGAGAGCGCGGCCGCGGCGGCGTTCGGCCCGGCGAAGCGCGGCTTCGCCCTCGGCGGGATCCAGCACACCGAGCCGATCCAGATCATGCGCTGGGGAGGGCTCCACTGGACGCCGGACCTCCTGCTCACCCGCCTGGTCTGGCTCTTGGCGGCGGCCGGGGTCGCATTGGCGGCCGCCCTCTTCTTCGACCGCTTCGATCCCGCGCGCGGCCGGCGCGGCGCGCGGGCGGCACGGCGGACGAACCTGGCGAACGGCGCAACGGAGGAGACGGCACCGTCCTTCGTGCCCGTGCCGGCCGTGCACCTGACGCCGCTGTCCGAGGCGAGCCGGCGCTTCCGCTTGCTGGACGTGCTGCGCGCCGAGCTGCGGCTGCTCCTCCAGGGTCTGCGCTGGTGGTGGTGGGCAGGGGCCGCGGGCTTCGTGATCGCAAGCCTGGCGGCACCGCTCGATGCGGTCCAGAAGGTCGTCCTGCCGCTCGCCTGGATGTGGCCGATGTTCCTCTGGTCGAGCCTCGGAGCCCGCGAGATCCGCTGGGACACCACCGCGCTCCTCTTCTCCGCCGCCCGTCCGCTGGGCCGGCAGCTCCCGGCCACCTGGCTCGCCGGCGTGGCGCTCGCGGTCCTCACCGGCAGCGGCGCCGCCCTCCGCTTCCTGGCGACCGGTCACTGGAACAGTCTGGGCGCCTGGGTGGTGGGAGCGCTGTTCATCCCGACGCTCGCTCTCGCGCTC
>DASPXX010000275.1:0-73259 GCA_035637095.1 Thermoanaerobaculia bacterium | reverse complement strand
CGTCGGCCGCGACGCCGAAGAGCTCGCCGGCCGGATCACCGCGGCGGGCGCGGTCTTCCTTGGGGCCTCGACGCCCGAGGTGTTCGGCGACTACGTCGCCGGCCCGAGCCACGTGCTCCCCACCTGCGGCAGCGCCCGTTTCGCCTCCTCGCTCGGAGTCGAGGACTTCCTGCGTCGCAGCCACCAGATCCGCTTCACGCGGGAAGCCGCCGCCCGCCGGGCCGCCGCGGCGGCGGTCCTGGCCGATGCGGAGGGCCTGCCCGCCCATGCCGCGTCGGCGCGCCGGAGGTTGCCATGACCCTCTCCCGTGCCATCGATCCCGTCGTCTTCGTCCGGCCCGAGTTGCGCCGGCTGGCGGCCTATCACCTCGACCTGCGGCCGGCGCGGCACAAGCTGGACCAGAACGAGGTGCCCTGGGATCTGCCGGTCCGCCTCAAGCGGAAGATCGCCGGGCAGCTTCTCCAGTCCGGCTGGGCCCGCTATCCCGATTTCCACGCCGACGCCCTGCGCCAGGCGCTCGGTCGCCTCCACGGTCACCCGTGGGAGGGAGTCCTGGTCGGCAACGGATCGAACGAGCTCCTGTCCGTGACCCTCACCGCGCTCGTCCCGCCGGGCGGCGAGGTGATCGGGGTCGAGCCGAGCTTCGGGCTCTACCGCTCGTTCGTCTTGAAGGCCGCCGGAGTGCCGAAGTTCCTGCCCGCGCGCGAGGACCTGCGCCTCCAGGCCGACGAGATCGAGGCCGAGATCGAGCGCAACCCGCGCCGGCCGCTCCTCCTCTGCACTCCGAACAACCCCACCGGCGATGCGCTGCCGCCGGACCGCATCGCCTACTACCTGGAGCGCCTCCAGGCGCCGCTCCTCCTCGACAACGCCTACGGCGAGTTCTGCCGCTGGGACTACCGGCCGCTCCTCGCGCGCTTCCCGCACCTCATCCTCTTCCGCACCTTCTCCAAGGCCTGGTCGCTCGCCGGCCTGCGCCTCGGCTATCTGATGGCCGATCCGCGCCTGGTGGCGGAGCTGATCAAGGTGAAGCTGCCGTACAACCTGAGCCATGCCGGGGCGATCGCCGGCCGGGTGGTCCTGGAGGAGCGCGAGGAGGAAGAGCGGCGGGTGCGGGTGATCGTGGCCCGCCGCGCGCAGTGGGCGCGCATGCTCACCGAGGAGGGGCTGGAGACCTTCCCCTCGGAGGCCAATTTCCTCCTCGTGCGCTGCGCAACGCTGGAGCAGACCGCGGAGATCCGCGACGGCCTCGCCGCCCGTGGCATCCTGATCCGGGACGTCAGCGGGTATGCCGGGCTGGCGCGGTGCTTGCGGGTGTCGATAGGGAGCGGCGCGGCGCTGCGGGATTTCCATCTGGCGTTGGCGGAGATCCGGGACGGGGTGGCGGTGGAGCGGTCGCGGTTCAGGGAGATGCCGCCCGCCCGGCCTCACCCCCCGGCCCCCTCTCCCATCGCACACCCTTCCACCGGGAGAGGGGGAGATTGGTCAGGAAAGGGCAGGATTGGCAGCGTCGAACGCTCGACGGGGGAGACGCGGATTCGGTTGCGGCTGTCTCTCGATGGCGGCGCTCGGCGGATTGAGGTGCCCAACGGGTTCTTGGGGCACATGCTGACGGCTCTGGCCACCCATGGCGGATTCGGATTGGAGGTCGAGGCCAGCGGGGATACGCACGTGGACCTCCATCACACGGTCGAGGACGTGGGGATCGCTTTCGGCGAGGCCCTGGCCTTGGCTCTCGGCGAGCGGCGGGGAATCGTCCGATTCGGCAGCTCCTACGCTCCTCTCGACGAGGCTCTCGCTCGCGCGGTGGTCGATCTCTCGGGACGGGGGATCTTTGCTTGGAGCGCTCCTCCCGAGGTCGCGGCGGGATGGGTGACGGCGGACTTTCCTCTGACTCTGGTCGCCGATTTCTTCCAGGCGGTGGCCGACCGCGGCCGGCTGACGCTTCATCTCGATGTGCTCTCGGCTCGCAACGGCCATCACGCCGCCGAGGCCGCCTTCAAGGCCGTAGCGCTGGCGCTCCGGCAGGCGGTGGCTCTGCGCTCCGGAGCCGCGGAGGTGCCGAGCACGAAAGGGACGCTCTCGGCATGAGGCAGGCGCTCGTCATCGATGCCGGGGTGGGCAATCTCGGGAACCTGGTGCGCGCCCTGGAACGGATCGGCGCGAGCGCGGAGGTCAGTCTCGATCCCGCCCGGGTCGCGGCGGAGCGCTGTTTGCTGCTCCCCGGCGTCGGCGCCTTCGCGCCACCTCGCGAGGCTTTGCGTGGACCTTTGGAGGCGGCTCTCCATGAGGCTCTCGGCCGCGGCGCGTTCCTGCTCGGCATCTGCGTCGGGTTCCAGCTCCTCTTCGAGTCCGGCGAGGAGTTCGCGACGGTCGACGGTCTCGGTCTTCTCTCGGGCCGCGTGGTCCGCCTCCCGGACAGCGTTCCGGTGCCTCACATCGGCTGGAACCGCCTGCACAGCCTCGCCGATCACCCTGTCATGGCCGGGCTCGCGGCGGGCGGCGGCTGGGGGGAGTACGTCTACTTCGTTCACAGCTACGCCCCCGACGGGGTGCCGGCCGAGAGCCACATCGCCCTCTGCACCCACGGCCGCGCCTTCCCGGCCATCGCGGGCCGGGGCCGGGTGATGGGCACCCAGTTCCACCCGGAGCGCAGCGGCGAGGCCGGCCTGCGCCTCCTGTCCAACTTCCTGGAGATGGCTCATGGATCTGCTGCCGGCCATTGACCTCCGCCGCGGCAAGGCGGTCCGCCTCCAGCAGGGGGATGCCAGCCGCGAGACTGTCTACGCGGACGATCCGCTGGCCCTGCTGGAGCGCTTCGATGCCGCCGGGGTACTCCGCGTCCACGTGGTGGACCTCGATGCGGCCTTCGGCGAGCCGCCGCAGCGCGAGCTGATCGCCCGCATGGCGGCGCGGATGCCGATCCAGCTCGGCGGCGGCCTGCGCGACCGCGCCGGTGTCGAATGGGCGCTGGACGCCGGATGCGACCGGGTCGTTCTCGGCTCGCTGGTGGCCGGCGATCCGGAGCGCTTCGGCGAGCTGGCCGCCGCCTTTCCCGCCAAGCTCGTGCCCGCCCTCGATATCGAGAAGGGCGAGGTGCGGGTCGCCGGCTGGACCGAAGGCGCGCGCCGCAGCCTCGCCGACCTCTGCGTTCTCTTGAAAGGCTTCCCCTGCCCGGCGGTCCTGGTGACTGATGTGGAGCGCGATGGCATGATGACCGGTCCCAACCTGGAGCTCACCGCCCAGGTGGCGCGCGACACCGGCCTGCCCGGCCTCCTCTCCGGCGGCATCCAGCGTTTGGAGGACCTGGAGGCGGCACGGAAGGTCCCCGAGATCGGAGGAGTGATTGTCGGACGGGCGCTCTACGAAGGGGCCTTCACGGTCGAGGAGGCGGTCGGGGTCCTCCGCGGCGAGCGCCTGGGGGCGGAGCCATGACCGAGCCGCTGACCTACCTCGCCCGTCGCGTCATCCCGTGCCTCGACGTCTCCGCCGGTCGGGTCGTCAAGGGCGTCCGCTTCCAGGACCTGACCGATCAGGGGGACCCGGCGGAGAGCGCGCTGCGCTACGCCGGGCAGGGGGCGGACGAGATCGTCTTCCTGGACATCGGAGCCGCACCGGAAGCGCGCGAGACGGACGTCGATTGGGTGCGCCGCACCGCCGAGCAGGTCTTCATCCCGCTGACCGTGGGAGGTGGCGTACGGAGCGAGGACGACGCCCGGCGTCTCCTTCTCGCCGGTGCCGACAAGGTCGGGATCAACACCGCCGCCGTCGAAGACCCCGATCTGATCGGCCGCCTCGCCCGCCGCTTCGGAAGCCAATGTGTCGTCCTCTCGGTGGACGCGCGCCGGAGAGACGGCGGCTGGGAGGTGGTGACCAAAGGAGGCCGCGAAGGCACGGGTAAGGACGCCCTGGCCTGGATCCACGACGCCGTCGAGCGAGGCGCCGGAGAGATCCTGCTTACCAGCATCGACCGCGACGGCACCCGCGGGGGCTACGACCTGGAGCTGATCGCCGAAGCGGTGAAAGCCGTCGGGGTTCCGGTCATCGCCTCCGGAGGAGCCGGCACGCCGCAGCATCTCGCCGACGCCCTCGCCGCCGGAGCCGCCGCGGTCCTCGCCGCCTCGATCTTCCACCAGGGGACGTACACCGTCGGGCAGGTGAAGGAGTTCTTGGCGGGGGCGGGGTTTCCGATAAGGCCGGTGGGAGGGGGTCTGCTGAACGCCCTGCGCTTCGACGACCGCGGCCTCCTTCCCGTCGTCGTCCAGGACGTGGTCACCGGCGCCGTCCTCATGCAGGCCTGGGCGAACCGCGAGGCCGTGGAGCGGACGCTCGCGACCGGCCAGGTCTGGTTCTGGAGCCGCTCGCGCCAGTCCCTCTGGCGCAAGGGGGAGACGTCCGGCAACACGCTGACTGTCGTCGAGACATTGGCCGACTGCGACGGAGACACGCTGCTCATCCGCGCCCTGCCGGCCGGACCGGCCTGTCACCGCGGCACCCGCACCTGCTTCGAGCCCAACCCCGCCCGTCTGGAGCTCGGCTGGCTCGCCGAGATCCTGCGCTCCCGCGCCGGCGCCGACCCGGCAGAGAGCTACACCGCCCGCCTGCTCTCCGAAGGCATCGAGCGCATCGCCCAGAAGGTGGGGGAGGAAGGTGTCGAAACCGCCCTCGCCGCCGTCTCGCTGGCAGCACGCGGCGAAGACGGGCGAGACGCGCGACGGACCGCCCTGGTCGGCGAGGCCGCCGACCTCCTTTATCACCTCCTCGTCCTCCTTCAGGCGAGCGGCGTCGAGCCCGAGGAGATCGGGCGCGAGCTCGCCGCACGCCACGGGAGACCTCATCCTTCACGGGGCGAACCAGCTCCCTCCGAGGGGAACCGTCGCCCCTCGAGGGATGGCCTCCCTCCCCGTTAGGGATGACCTCATCCCCAAAAGGGACGGCCTCCTCCCTACCAGGGATGACCTCATCCCCATTGGGGATGGACTCGTCCCCGCGAGAGACGGCCTTCCTCCCCATCAGGGATGGCCTCATCCCTAAAAGGAACGGGCTCATCCCCACGAGGGATGACCTCCTCCCTAACAGGGATGGCCTTCGCCCCAAAAGGGGATGACGTCGCCCCAAGAGGGACGGTCTTCGCCCGATGAGTGACGGCGTCCGCCCTCTGACAGGCGGCGTTCGCCCCAAAAGGGATGACCTTCGCCCCGCGAGGAATGCTCTCCGCCCCACGAGGGACGGCCTTCGCTTTAACTCCTTCGTGGTCGGTACAGATCCTGGCGATCGTGCCGAGAAGTAAACCAGCCGCTCAGCGGCCATGGCGGCCACGAATCCAACGCTTGACTTCCTCCCAACTCAGGCCCGAGGCTGGGTTTCGCATGCAGCAGCGGCTCCTCGCTACATGCCCTCCCTTCCCGCTGGTTCCCGGATCAGAGTATGATTTGACGAAACCGGGGAGATTCCCTAGACTCGAACCATGGCTGAGCCCGCCAGGACAAGATTGCTGCGAGACCGGGCTCCGGCCCACGAGGAGCCGGACGAGCAGGCCTGCACCCTCCTGCGCTACGTGGAGAGGCCGGACGGCACGATCGAGCTGCAGGACACTCCCCTGACACCGGAGGATTTCCTCGATCCACAGGTCGGGGACATCATGTGCCAGGGCAATCCACACACCGTCGCCGCGGCTTTCCTGTACGACCTCCTGGTGCGTCGGTACCACGGCCGGCCGGACGTCCTGGTCACCCAGGACCTCAAACACCTGATGCTGCCGCGCCGCGGGCCGTCTCCGGATGTCTCGGTCCTCATGGGCCTCGAGACGATCGACCATGAGATGACGAGCTACAACCAGTCCAAGACCGGCGTGCCTCCGAGCCTCATCATCGAGGTGGTCTCTCCGACCGACCGGCGGATTCGTGAGGTCGACGAGAAGGCAAAGCCCGGGCTCTACGAGCGGATGAGGGTCCGGGAGTACCTGCTGCAGGACCTGCCCCGGCGGGGCAACGGATGGCGGGTGAGGTGGAGCGGCTACCGGCTGGGCGATGCGGGCCGCTACCAGCCGATCGAGCCGGACGCCCAGGGCCGTTTCCTCTCGGAAACCACGGGTCTCCTCTTCGGAGTCAATCCGGAAGGGAATGGGGTTGAGGTCATCGATGCGGCGACCGGCGAGCGCCTGCTGAGCTCCCGCGAGGAGGAGGAAGGACGCCGGCGGGTCGAGTCAGAGCTTCGGCGTACCGAGGACGAGCTCCGGCGGACCGAGGACGAGCTCCGGCGGGAGGCAGAAACCCGGAAAGCGGCCGAAGCCGAGAATGCCCGTTTGCGCGAAGAGCTCATGAGGCTCCGGAAGAGCTGAAGCCCTCGCTCTCCCCGCTCCCGAGGTCGTGCCCTCACCCCCGGCCGACCCACCTCCTTGATCATCTCGGTATGTTCCTGCCCCGGGCTGGCCGGCCGCCCCGGTTTCCGCTCTTCATGACACTCTAGGAGAGCACAGAGGTTATCCTATCTCATGGTTGATCATGTTCTGGAGGGAGGGGCGCCGCCCCGGCGGGCGGTCCCGCACATCCGCGAGTTCCTCGCCGACAGTCTGACGCCGCTCGGCGTCTACCGCCGGCTTGCCAAGGTCTCACCCCACCGATTCCTCCTGGAGAGCGTCAGCGGCGGCGAGCACGTCTCGCGCTTCAGCTTCATGGGCGCCGGGCCCCGCGAGATCTTCCGTCTCTACCCGGACCGCTTGGAGGTCGAGCGCGACGGACGCCGCCATGATCTCCCCGGCGATCCTTTGGAGGCTCTCCACGAGGTCCTCCGCGACACCACCGCGGAGCCCGGCCCCATCCCGTTCACCGGCGGTCTTGTCGGCTATTTCGGCTACGACGTGATCCGCCTGGTCGAGCGCCTGCCGGACCGGCCGCCCGATCCGTACGGGCTGCCGATCGCCGTGCTCGCCCGCTACGACACGGTGGTCATCTTCGACCACGCCCACCAGCGGGTGCTGGTGATCGCCAACGAGATCGAGGGCGAGGTCGGGGTCTCCGGAGCCGAGCGCCAGCTCGCCCGGCTCTCCCGCCTGCTCACCGCGGAGGTGACCGGCGGCGGTGTGGCCATGCCGGGCTACGCCATCCCGCCCTTGGACGACGAGCCGCCGAGCCTCGACGGCGCCGCCTACCGCAAGGCCGTCGAGACCGCCAAGGAATACATCGCGGCCGGCGACATTTTCCAGGTCGTGCTGGCGCGCCGCTTCAGCGTGCCGCGCCGCGTGGAACCGATCGCCCTCTACCGCGCCCTGCGGATGGTCAACCCGAGCCCATACATGTTTCTGCTCGAATCACCCGAAGTCTCCCTGGTCGGCGCCTCCCCCGAGATGCTGGTGCGCAAGCAGGGCCGGCGCATCGAGACGCGGCCGATCGCCGGCACCCGCCCGCGTGGCATGGACGCGGCCGGCGACAAGCGGCTCGCCGAGGACCTCCTCGCCGATCCCAAGGAACGCGCCGAGCACGTGATGCTGGTCGACCTCGGGCGCAACGACCTCGGCCGCGTGGCCATGCCCGGCACGGTCCGCGTGCCGACCTTCATGGAAGTCGAGCGCTACAGCCACGTCATGCACCTGGTCTCCAGCGTCGAGGGCGAGCTGGTCGAGGACATGGACGGCCTCGACGCCCTCCTCGCCTGCTTCCCGGCCGGCACGGTCTCCGGCGCGCCCAAGATCCGCGCCATGGAGATCATCGACGAGCTCGAGCCGCAGGGGCGTGGCCCCTACGCGGGCGCGGTCGGCTATCTTTCCTACTCAGGGGATGTGGACACCTGCATCGCCATCCGGACTCTGGTGGTGGAGAAGGACCGCACGTCCGTCACCGCAGGGGCCGGCATCGTCGCCGACTCGCGGCCGGATGCGGAGGAGAAGGAGACGGAAAACAAGGCGGAGGCGCTGCTCACCGCGGTGGCCCTCGCCCAGGAGCTGGAGGACTACTCGTGATCCTGATGGTGGACAACTACGACTCCTTCACCTACAACCTGGTCCAGATGCTCTCTGCCGCCGGGGCCGACATCCGTGTCCTGCGCAACGACGCGGAGAGCGCCGAGGCCATGCTCGCCCGCGATCCCGAGGGGATCGTCCTGTCGCCCGGTCCCGGCCGGCCCGAGGATGCCGGCGTCTGTCTGGACCTCCTGCGCTCGCGCGCCGACGTCCCGGTCCTCGGCGTCTGCCTCGGCCACCAGGCTCTCGGCATGGCTTTCGGGGCCACCGTCGGCCGGGCGCCACGCCAGATGCACGGCAAGACCTCGATGGTCCGCCATGAGGACGTTGGCGTCTTCTCGGGGCTGCCCAATCCGTTCGAGGCGACCCGCTACCACAGCCTCGACGTGAAGGCGGAGACCCTCCCGGCGGAGCTCCTGCCCGTCGCCTGGTCCACGGACGACGGCATCCTCATGGGCATGCATCACACCTCGCTCCCCTACTGGGGCGTGCAGTTCCATCCCGAGTCGGTCTTGACCGGCGCCGGGCCTCACCTGCTCGGCAACTTCCTCCAGATCTGCCGGCGCCATGCCGGAGTGCGGGAGGAGACGGTGGCCCGTGGCTGATCCGCTGGGTCCGAAGGAAGCGCTCTGGCGTCTGGCCGCGGGCGAGCACCTCACCCGCGAGGAGACCGAGGAGCTCTTCGGGCAGCTGATGGACGGCCAGGTGAGCGATCCGATCAAGGCCGCTCTCCTGGTCGCCCTGCGGATGAAGGGGGAAGCCGTCCCCGAGATCGCGGGCGCGGCCTCCGCCATGCGCCGCCGCTCGGTGCACATCCGTCACGACCTGCAGGACGTGGTGGACACCTGCGGTACCGGCGGCGACGGCCGCGGCACATTCAACATCTCGACCGCCGCGGCCCTGGTGGCCGCCGCCGCCGGGGTCTCGGTGGCGAAGCACGGCAACCGCTCGGTGTCGAGCCGTTCGGGGAGCGCCGACGTGCTGGCCGCGCTGGGGGTGAAGATCGAGATCGACCCGGAGACCTCGGCGCGCGCGCTGGAGACCGTGGGGATCACCTTCCTGTTCGCGCCGATCCTCCATCCGGCCATGCGCGAGGTCATGCCGGTCCGCCGCGAGCTGGGGATGCGCACGATCTTCAACGTCCTCGGCCCGCTGACCAACCCGGCCGGCGCCCGCCGCCAGCTGATGGGGGTTTACGCCGACACGCTGGTCGAGCCGATCGGGCACGTGCTGCTCGACCTGGGAGCCGAGCACGCCCTGGTGGTCCATGGGACCGACGGGCTGGACGAGATCACCACGACAGGCCCCACGCACGTGGCCGAGGTACGGCATGGCGAGGTCCTCACCTACACGCTGGAGCCCGAGCGCTTCGGGATTACCCGCACCCGGGTCGAGGATCTGGCGGGTGGAGGTCCGGAGGACAACGCCGCCCTGATGCACCGGGTGCTCGGCGGCGAGCCCGGCCCGCTCGCGGACATCACGGCGCTCAACGCCGGCGCGGCGATCTACGTCTCCGGGAGAGCGTCCACGCTGGACGAAGGCTACGGCAAGGCGCGTGAGATCCTCGCCTCCGGCGCGGGGGCGAAGAAGCTCGCGGAGCTGAAGGGGTTCCTGGAAGCATGAACGCGACCGCCACCCGCCCGACCTCACCCCCGACCCCTCTCCCATCGCACACCCCCCAACCGGGAGAGGGGCGCCACCACCCGTCCCTCCCGAGCACGAATCTGATCAGCTCCCCCCTCTCCCGGTGGGAGGGTGGGAGATGGGAGAGGGGGGCCGGGGGGGTGAGGTCGGGCGGGGGAAGGCTCCGCCTCCTCGTTTCTTTGACGGGACTCTGGGAGGCCGCATGACTCCCCCCGACGTCCTCGTCCGCATCACCGAGAACCGCCGGCAGCGGGTGGCGTCCGAGGTGGGGGCCAACGGCGTTGCCGTCGATCTCGCGGACGGTTCGCCGCGGACGCCGGCCGACAACGCCTTCCTCGGCGCCCTCGCGGCGCGGAAGCGCCAAGGCGTTCCGGCCGTGATCGCCGAGGTCAAGATGGGCTCTCCCCGCCTCGGCAACCTCCACGGCCGGATCGATCCGATCGCGCAGGCGAAGCTGTACGCGGCGAACGGCGCGGCGTGCCTCTCGGTCGTCGTCGAGCCCGATTTCTTCCATGGCGGCTACGACCTGCTCGCCGCCTGCCGCGAGGCCTCGGGGCTGCCGGCGATCGCCAAGGACTTCCTGGTCGATCCGATCCAGCTGGTCTGGGCGAAGGAGGCCGGCGCCGCCGCCGTGCTCCTCGTCGCCGCGATGCTCGGAGCCGAGCAGATGGCGGAGTACGCCCGCCTCGCCCGCGGCCTGGGCCTCGTCCCGCTGGTCGAGACCCACGACGCCGCCGACATCGGCAAGCTCCAGGGGGAACCCTGGGAGCTGGTGGGGATCAACAACCGCAACCTGCGGACGTTCGACGTCGACCTGCAGAATTCGATCTCGCTGCTGCCCGGCCTGCCGGCCGAAGCGTTCAAGGTGGCCGAGAGCGGCATCCGCGACGCCCTCGACGTCCTCCTTTTGCGAGACAGCGGCTTCGACGCCTTCCTGATCGGCGAATCCCTCCTCCTCGCCCCCGATCCGGCGGCGAAATTACAGGAGCTGGTAGGGGGTTCCCCCTCTCCCGGGGGAAGGGGGGGCGATGGGAGAGGGGGCCAGGGGGTGAGGTTCCCGGGTGGGGGAACGCTCGGATGACCACCAAGGTCAAGGTCTGCGGCGTCGTCGATCCGCACAACGCCTGGACGGCGGTCTCCCTGGGGGCCGATTTCCTCGGATTGAACTTCTATCCGCGCAGCCCGCGCTACGTCGGCCCGGGCCGGGCGCAGGAGATCGCGGAGGCGGTGCGCGGAAAAGCCATTCTGGTCGGGGTGTTCGTCGACGCGTCGCCGTCCGAGATCGAAGACACGGTGGCGCGCGTCGGCCTCGACCTCGTGCAGCTCTCCGGCGACGAAGAGCCCGCTCCGTTCGCGCATCTGGCCAGCCGGCTCATCAAGGGCTTCCGCACCGGGGGCGACCCAGGGGACGAGGCTCTTTCCCCCTGGGCGGACGGCTGGGGCCTGCTGTTCGACGCTCCCCACGAGTCGCTCTACGGCGGGACCGGGAAGAGCTGGGACTACGATGCGGTTTCCCGGATCATGGACCGCCTCGCCGGACGCCGCGTCTTCCTGGCGGGCGGTCTCGGACCCGACAACGTGCGGCAGGCGATCGCCGCGGCCCGGCCCTTCGCCGTCGACGTCTGTTCCCGCGTCGAGTCGGCTCCCGGCATCAAGGATCCCGAGCTGCTGCGGCGGCTCTTCGAGGAGGTGAGGAATGCTCAGGTCCAAGACGCGCCCTGAACCCGGCTACTTCGGCAGCTTCGGCGGGCGCTTCGTCCCCGAGACGCTGATGGCGCCGCTCGACGAGCTGATCCGCGTCTACGACAAGGTCAGCAAGTCGCGCGCGTTCCGCCGCCGTCTGGCGGACATCCTGCGCGACTACGTCGGCCGCCCGACGCCGCTCTACTTCGCCGAGCGGCTGACCGACGAGCTCGGCGGCGCCCGCATCTTCCTCAAGCGCGAGGACCTCCTGCACACCGGCGCGCACAAGATCAACAACGCCGTCGGCCAGTGCCTGCTCACCCGCGAGATGGGCAAGGAGCGGGTGATCGCGGAGACCGGCGCGGGCCAGCACGGCGTGGCGACCGCCACGGCCGCGGCGTTCCTCGGCCTCACCTGCACGGTCTACATGGGGAGCGAGGACATGCGCCGCCAGCGCTTGAACGTCGACCGCATGCGCCTCCTCGGCGCCGAGGTCGTCCCCGTGGACTCGGGGAGCCGCACGCTCAAGGACGCCATCAACGAGGCGCTGCGCGACTGGGTGACCAACGTGCGCTCGACGCATTACGTGCTCGGCTCGGTTTTGGGGCCCGATCCGTTCCCGCGCATGGTGCGCGACTTCCACCGGGTGATCGGCGACGAGGCGCTGGCGCAGCTCAAACGCCAGGCTGGCACCGACGCGCCGGATCTGGCGGTCGCCTGCGTCGGCGGCGGCAGCAACTCGATCGGCCTGTTCACCGCCTTTCTGGGCGACCACCGGGTGCGGCTGATCGGCGTCGAAGCCGGTGGCCGCGGCCAACGGCTCGGTGAGCACGCCGCCCGCTTCAAGGGGGGCAGGACCGGCGTCCTCCACGGCACCCGCACCATGGTCCTCCAGGACGACGAGGGGCAGATCGTCGAGACCCATTCGGTCTCCGCCGGCCTCGACTATCCGGCGATCGGCCCGGAGCACGTCTGGCTCCAGCAGCAGGGCCGGGTCGAGTACACCTCGGCGACCGACGCGGAGGCGATCGCGGCCTTCCATCTGCTGGCGAAGACCGAGGGGATCCTCCCCGCCCTGGAGAGCGCCCACGCGATCGCCGAGGCCACCAAACATGCACCGCGGCTGTCGCGGAAGCGGATCGTCCTGGTGAACCTCTCGGGACGCGGCGACAAGGACGTGGAATCCGTGAACGAGTACGACCGGTTGCATGCAGTACAGGCAGCGGAGGCACGATGAGCGCCATCAGTGCGATTGAGACTGTGTTCGCAGAGTGCGCCCGGGAGGACCGGGCGGCCTTCATCCCCTTCCTCATGGCGGGCGATCCGAGCCTGGAGATGACCGCCGCCTTCCTGGAGGCCGCGGCCGCCGGGGGCGCCGACATCATCGAGCTCGGCGTGCCGTTCAGCGATCCGATCGCGGACGGACCGACGAACCAGCGGGCCACGGTGCGCGCCTTGAAGGCCGGAACCAAGCTCTCGGCGATCCTGGAGATGGTGGCGCGCCAGCGCGACCGCCTGGGAGTTCCCATCGTCCTGTTCACCTATTTCAACCCGATCCATGCCCGCGGCATCGAGCGCTTCGCCGAGCAGGCCGCGGCCTCCGGGGTCGACGGCGTCCTCTGCGTCGACCTGCCGCCGGAGGAGGGGGAGCGCGAGCTGGTGCCGGCTCTTCGCGCTCACGAGGTCGACGCGATCTTCCTCGTCTCGCCGACCAGCACGCGCGAGCGGATCGACCGGGTGGCGCGCGCGTCGAGCGGCTTCGTCTACTACGTCTCGCGCACGGGCGTGACGGGTGAGCGCACGGCGCTGGCCACCGATCTGGTCAAGGACGTGAAGCGCCTGAGCAAGCGGATCGACCTGCCCCTCGCCGTGGGCTTCGGCATCTCCACGCCGGCCCAGGTGGCCTCGGTGGGCGAGGTGGCCGACGGGGTGGTGGTGGGGAGCGCTCTGGTGCGCTTCCTGGAGGAGAACGCCAGCCATCCAGATCTGCCGGCGCTGCTGGAAGACAAGGTCCGCGAGCTGTCGGCGCCCCTGCGCCGGAAAGCGGAGAGGCGGCCGGCGTGAGCGGAGAGGTGCGCCACATCGCCACCCAGGTCCACGGCCGGTACCTGGTGGAGGCGCCGGCCCCTCTGAAGCAAGGGCAAGCCTGCCCGCTCCTCGTCGGCTTCCACGGCTACGGCGAGACCGCGGAGAAGCATCTCGGCGAGCTGCGCAAGATCCCGGGGGCCAACCAGTGGGTCCTCTGCGCCGTCCAGGCGCTCCACCCCTTCTACAACCGGACGGGCGAGGTCATCGCCGGCTGGATGACCCGGCAGGACCGCGAGCTCGCGATCGCCGACAACGTCGCCTACGTGGCGGGAGTCGTCGCCGATCTGCGAAAGACCCTGCCGGCGAGCGACCGTCTCGTCTTCCTCGGCTTCTCGCAGGGAGCCGCCATGGCCTACCGCGCCGCCACCGGGAGTGGCCACCGTTGCCACGGCGTCGTGGTCCTGGGCGGCGACGTGCCGCCCGAGCTGGAGGAGGGCGACCTCGCCGCCGGCTTTCCGCCGGTCCTCCTCGGCCGCGGCAGCAGCGAGGAGTGGTACGACGCCGCCAAGATGGAGCACGATGTCGAGCTGCTGCGCGGCAAGGGAGTCGACGTCCGGCCGGTGGTCTTCACCGGCGGCCACGAGTGGACCAACGAGTTCCGCGCGGCGGCGGGCGGGTTTCTGCGCGAGGTGTTTCAGGCGGCGAGCTGACCCTCACCCCCGGCCCCTCTCCCATCGCACACCCATCCCCCGGGAGAGGGGAGAAAAGCAAAGAAAGCCAAACAAACTCTCGGGGAGGGGGGGCTTTGGGCGGTGGTGCCCCCTCTCCCGGGGGATGGGTGTGCGATGGGAGAGGGGGTCAGGGGGTGAGGTCTTCATTCCCCCCCGGCCGCCTGATCCCCAACGCCTTCACCTTCTGGTGCAGATAGGTCCGCTGCACGTCGAGCAGCTTGGCCGCCGCGGTGAAGTTCCAGCGGGTGCGGTGGAGGACCGCTTCGATGTACTCGCGCTCGCAGCGGCTCTTGACGTCGCGCAGCGGCACCACCGGGAAGGCTTCCGGCAGGCGCAGGAGGCCGGTCTCGGGGGTGCGGGCCGGGACGAAGAAGCTCGACGGGAGCTGGTCCGGGGTGATCGGGTCGCCTCCGAAGATCACCAGGCGCTCGGAGACGTTGCGCAGCTCGCGCACGTTCCCCGGCCAGGCATAGCCCTCGAGGAGCGGATAGACCTCGGGGTCGACCCGGCGCGGGCGCATCCGGTGCTGGCGGGCGAAGTGCTCCAGGAAGCCGTCGAAGAGGAGGCGCACGTCCTGCTTGCGCTCCCGCAATGGAGGCACCGCGAGGGGCAGATGGGCCAGCCGGAAGTAGAGGTCCTCGCGGAAGGCTCCGTCGCGGATCGACTTCTCCAGATCGCGGTTGGTCGCCGCGATCACCCGCACGTCCACCTGGCGGTCGCGCGTGTCGCCCACCCGGCGCACGCGGCCGTCTTCGAGCACCCGCAGGAGCCGCGACTGGAGCGGGTACTCCATGTCGCCGATCTCGTCCAAGAAGAGGGTGCCGCCGTCCGCCTCCTCGAAGAGGCCGGGCTTGGCGACCTTGGCGTCGGTGAAGGCGCCGCGGGCGTGGCCGAAGATCTCGTCCTCAATCAGGTTGTCCGGGATGGCCGCGCAGTTGATCTTGATGAACGGCCGGTGCGCCCGCGCGCTCTGGCGGTGGAGCGCGCTCGCCACCAGCTCCTTGCCCGTGCCGCTCTCGCCCATGATGAGCACCCGGGCGTCGGTCGCCGCAGCCCGTGCGATCCGCTCGCGCAGGGCGGCGATCGCGGGCGAGCTGCCGAGGATCTCCGGCTCTCCTTTGAGCGAGGCCACCTCGCGTTGCAGGGCGTGGTGCTCCAGCGCGTTGCGGATCGAGCGCAGCAGCCGCTCGCGGGTGAACGGCTTCTCGATGAAGTCGTGGACGCCGAGCCGCAGCGCCTCCACCGTCTCGCTGATCGACGCCTCGCCCGAGATGATGATGGTCGGCGGGAAGCGCCGGATCTCGACCAGCCGGCGCACCAGGTCCACCCCGCTCATCCCGCGCAGCCGCACGTCGAGCAGCAGGAGGTGGGGGAGGGGAGTCGCCGGGGCCTCCAGCAGAGTCAGCGCCTCCTCCGCCGCCGACACCGCGCTGGGTGCGAACCCCTCCTCGCGCAGCTGGAGCAGCAGCCCGGCGCGGATCTTCTCGTCGTCCTCCACGATCAACAGGCGGGTCACGAAGCTCCCTCCGGCCTCGGCAGCAGCAGCCGGAACGTCGTGCCTGCCGGCGAGGTTCGCCGCAGCTCCAGGTCTCCGCCGTGATCGAGCAGGATCTTCTTGGCGATGGGCAGGCCGAGGCCCATCCCCTCGCCCGGCTGGCGGGTCGTGACATACGGCTCGAAGACGCGCGGCCGGACCTCGTCCGGGATTCCCGGACCGTCATCGGAGACGTCGAGGACGACGTCGCGCGGCGTGCCGTCCAGGCGGAGGGTCACCGTTCCCCTTCCCTCCTTGCGGGCGAGCGAGCTGTTGTCGCAGAGGTTCACCAGGGCGCGGCGCAGCATCTCGCGGTCCACCTCCACGGTGAAGTCTCCGTCCTCCGGGCGTTGCTCCAGACGCAGATCCAGGTTCGGCCAAGCCGCGGCGAAGGTGCCGGCGAAGTCGGCCACCACTTTGCCCAGGTCGTGGCGCTCCCGGCGCGGACGGGGGAGGCGGGCGAACCCGGTGAGCTCCTGGGCGAAACGGCCGAGGCGGTCGAGCTCCTCGACGACGCTCCCCGCCACCTGGCGCACCTCGTCGGACGGCGGCGGGGCCTCCCCTCCGGCGAGCTGTTGCAGGCGGGCCAGCTCCAGGCGCGCGGCGGTGAGCGGTGTCTTCATCTCGTGGGCGTGGCGTCGCGCCGTCTCCTGCCATCCGGAGAGGTTCTGGAGGGCGGCCAGGCGGCGGCGGTCGCGCGCGATGATGCGCGAGGTCTCCTCGATCATCGCGGCGATCCGCCCCAGCACGTCGCGTCCGCGGTCGCCGACCACCACGTCGTCGCGGCCGGAAGAGAGCTGGGAGAGGGCGTCGCGCAGCCGCGCGATCCGCCGCTCCCGCCGTCCCTGACGCACGAGGTGGACCGTGCCGGCGACCACGAGGACGCCGCCGACCAGGGTCAGGAGGACCATCTCGTAGCGCTGCAGGATCTCCCGCCGGTTGTGCTCCAGGATCTGGAGGTGCTGCAGGAGCCCGCGCGTCGTCTCGAACCGCCGGTGGTACTCGGCCCGGCGGGCCGGATCGAGACGGGCGAGCTGCTTCTGATCCTCCAGCGAGCTCTCCAGGGTGGCGAGGAGCTCCGGCTGCAGGCCGAGCCGGAACCAGGCGGCCGAGATCTGCCGCTCGAACAGCCAGAGGGCGGCCGCGGTGGCCACCAGAATCCCGGCGAGGGTCAGCACGGCCGAGCGCCAGGTCACCGCTTCGCCGCTCCCGTGATGAAAGCGAGGCTCCACTCCTGCTCGAAGAGGGCCGGCCGGCCGATCGAGGTGGCCATGAGCAGTTGGAGGACCTGCGAGAAGGACGCCGGGCGGTCCTCCAGGGCCTGCGACACCGCGCCCGCGTTGCCGCCGCCGTCACTGTCGCCAGACATCGACTCGGTGAGCCAGCGTTGGGTCTCCTGCTGCTCGGCCTGGGAGAAGGGGATGACCTGGAGCCGCACCTCGGCCGGCCAGCGGGCCGCGACGCGAGGGAGCGGGAGGACCGGCAGGCGCGCCTCCCGCCACCAGTGGCCGAGCTTCTCGAAGGAGTCGAAACGGAGATGCTCGCGCTTCCCCGAGGCATCGAGGCGGGTCACCAGATAGACCTCCTCCCACAGCTCGTAGCGGACGTCCACGCGGGCGCCGCCGCGCAGCTTCTGCGGCGAGGCTCCGGTCGTCCGCACCTCGAAGGCGAGAGTGGCGGTCAAGCCGCTGTCGAGCTGCTTGCGCACGTCCGCCCGCTCGAGGAGCGGCGGCAAGCCGGCGAGCACGACCCAGGAGCCCTCGGGTTGCAGCACGGGTCCGGCGGCGAGGAGGGGGGCGGCGCAGAGCAAGGACACCAAGGACGCCAAGGACATCAAGGGGGTGAGGGCCCCCCTCATCGCAGCACCTCCCCCACGTCCAGGTACGACACCATGAGCCGGAGCCGGCCCCAGACGCTGCGGAACACCAGAGCGGTCGAGAGCTCCAGCCGCTCCAGGGGGTTGGGTGTCTGCGACAGGTGCAGGTCGGGTGAGGTCGACTCGATCCCGAGCTCGATCCGGTTCTCCAGATAGGTATCGCCGAAGCCGCCATGGCCCCGGGACTGCTTCAGCCGTACCCTGTGCTGAAGACCCAGCGAGCCGCCGAAGACGTCGACGTCTTTGTCCAGGGAAGCTCCCTCGGCCGTGGGGAGGTTGTGCAGGTACGCCCGGCCGAAGGAGAGGCGGCCGAGGCTGGAGACCGTCTGGCGCGGGGTGATCGGCCAGTGCCGGGCCGCGGAGACCACGGCCGCGATCTCCTGCGACCGCTGCGCCCTCATGGTCTCCTCGATGAGATCGCCGTCCACGGCCACGATGTGCCGGAGAGGTCCGGTCTCGAAGGAGCTCCATTCGAGACCGCCGCTCAGCGTGACTCCCCGGGAGGGCACCACCGGATCGTCGCTCGTGTCCCGGACCCACTTCAGCTCGGCGCGGTCGAGCGTCGCATCGACATCGTTGGCCAGGTCGAGAAAGGAGCCGCTCGCGCGGAATCTCGCGAGGACCTCATGGCGGCTCGAGCCCTCGCCATCCCGCCGGCTCCAGTCGAACCGGATGGCGTCCTTCGCGCTCAGGGGAACGCCGACCTCGGCCGAGAGCCGGCGCGCGGAATTTCTCCAGTCCCAGAAGACGAAGGTCGGATCGAGACCGTAGGGCAGGACCTCGGACGTGCAGCAGAAATTCGGCGGCAGGCCTGAGTACCCGGCGCTCGCCACGATGCCGCGGCCGAAGAGGTCGTAGCGGGTGAATCCCACCTGCACCCCCTCTGTGCTGTCCAGCGCCGCGAAGACGACGCCGGACCGGCCGATGAACTGGCGGTAACCGACCAAGCCGGGGAGCGTCACGGACCAGCTGTGGGCCTCGCCCATCGTCTTGTCGAGGTTGAGCGGCTCGGCCAGGGTATAGAGGCCGACGGTGTGCTCGAAGAGAAAGCGGCGGGCCTCCGTGACCTCGACGAGCAGCTCGTAGGCGCCGCGCGTGCTGCCCTTGCGCAGGGAGAATTGGGCGTCGAGGACGAAGGGGAGCCGGTGGACGCGGGCCACCGCCTGCGCCAGCTCGGTCTCGGTATAAGTTGCCCCCTCCTTGAGCAGCGTCTCCGCCTTGATGATGCGTCCAGCCGCTTCGCGGGGTCCTTCGACGGTGATCCTCTCCAGGAGGAAACGGGGAGCCTCCTCCTGCGCCTGCGACGCAAGAGCCACCAGCAGCAGGAGCGCTCCGAACAGGACCCGCCGCAGCACGGAGGGTCGGACTTCGAACGTCATGGTCTTTCTCCTCGTCCGGAGCGGACCGCATGCCCGCAACGTACCGGCCGGAGAGCGCAAGCCGGATGCCGTCCTCCCCGCAAATCGGCCGGATCGCCGCAACCCTCAGGAGATCAAGAAGTTGCCACCGTCAGGAGGACTGCGGGGGCGGGCCTCCGGGCGCCGGGAGCGTATGAAGAAGCATACACCCTGTCGGGGAAACCTGCCGGCCCGCCTTTGTGCGCTGCTAGGATTTCGACATGGCTGAGAACAGGCAGTTCAAGTTCAAGCACAAAGTCACTTCATCGGGCTTCAGCAAAGCGGTGTCGCAACGAGTCGACGACTACTTCCAGGATCGGGGGATCTCGAGGCACGCCAATCTGGAGATGATCTCGAAGACGGTCCTCGGCTTCGCCTTGTGGATTGGCACCTATGTCTGGCTCATGACCGGCCGGTTTTCATCCCTGGAGGTGGTCGGCGTGTATGTGTTGCACGGGGTCGGGCAGGTCTACATGGCGTTCAACATCGCCCATGACGCCAACCATGGGGCCTATTCAAAGAGCAGACGGGTCAACAGAGCCTTGGGATGTGTCTTCGACCTGGTCGGCGGGAGCTCCTACATGTGGCGCCTGATGCACAATGATTCGCATCATTCCTTCGTCAACGTTCGCGGGGCCGATACGACGCTCGTGTCCGGTAACATGTTCAGGTTTTCCCCTCATGACGCGAGGAGGCCGTTTCATCGCTACCAGCATCTCTATGCCCCTTTTCTCTACTGTCTGTCCACGCTCGATTGGGTCCTGGCCAAGGACTACCGCTGGCTCTTCCAGCAAAGATTCGGCAATCGGAAGGTCGTACAACACCCACTCGGTGAGCTCATTCTCCTGTTCGCCGGCAAATCCTTCTACTACACCTACATGCTGGTTCTCCCCTTGCTCTATCTCAGCGTGCCCTGGTACTCGGTCGTCCTCGGGTTCGTGGTGATGCATTTTTTCCTTGGTTTTACCCTCGCGCTCATTTTTCAGCCGAACCATTTCAACGAGGAGTCGTCTTTCCCCGAAGCTGACGAGGAAGGTCACATCTCCAACGACTACATCAATCACATCTTCGACACGACGGTCGACTATGCCCGGGACAACCGGTTCGCCACCTGGGTTCTGGGGAGCCTCAACCTCCACGTGATCCACCACATGTTTCCCGGGATTTGCCACGTCCATTACCCGGCGTTGACGAAGATCGTCAAATCGACTGCCGAGGAGTACGGACTCTCCTACCGGGAGAACAGGACGATCACAGGGGCCTTCCTGGCCCACCTCAGGTGGATGAAGGTGCTCGGGAGTGCGGATGGAAAAGCCCCAGAAACGATCGGACTGCCGTAGAGACGTCCCAGTCCGTGACCACGAACCAACCGGGTCCACCGCCGTCGGGACGTCTCCCACTGCTCAGTGCTCCGAGGCATCGCCTCGGCGTCCCGGAGCACTCAGCCAATGCCCCGGGACGATGCCCCGGAGTCCCAAGGCACTGGGCCGATGTCCCGAGACATCACCTCGGCGTTCCAGGATACTGAGCCAACGCCCCGGGACGATGCCTTGGAGTCCCAGGGCACTGGGCCGACATCCCGGGACATCACCTCGGCGCCCCAGGACACTGAGCCAACGCCCTGGGATGATGCCTCGGCGTCCCGGGGCACTGAGCCGAAGCTCCGGGACATCACCTCAGCGTCCCGGAGCACCGAGCCAATGCCCCGGGATGATGCCTCGGAGTCTCGGAGCGCTGGGCTGAAGCTCCGGGACGTCACCCCGGCGTCCCAGGACAGTGAGCCAACGTCCCGGGATGATGCCTCGGAGTCTCGGGGCATCGAGCCGACCTCCCGGGACATCGCCTGGGTGTGCAGGGTCATCGTCGCGGCGCCTCAGGCCGAAGGTCGAATGACTGACGTGCCCGGCGGCCACTGCGGCATCCGCACAAGGAAGTACGCCGCGCAAACCCATAGGATCGCGACCGTGAGCCATGCGACCGGGGACGCGTTCAGCGTGAACGGGTTCGTTGCGCCCGGTGTCGCCGAGGGGACGATGTCCTTGGAGTTGTTCACGGCCGCGTGCAGCAGCATCACGAGCAGCAGGCTTCCGTTGGTGCGCGCATAGAGCCACGCCATCGCGACGGACATCGGGACGACCTCGAACAGAAAGACAAAGAACGACTGTCCGTTCGTGTCCGCTCCGGCGATATAGAACTGCGGCAGGTGCCAGCAGGCCCAGATCACTCCCAGCAGGAGGCTCGCGCGGGCGAGCCCGAAGCGCTCCGCCAAGCGGGGCAGCGCATAGCCGCGCCAGCCGATCTCCTCTCCCGCCTGGAAGGGAGTCGAAAAGGCGATCGCCAGTGGGATGAGGTACCACGGGTCCGTGCCGAAGCGCGGCCACACGCCGGTGGTCACGCGGTGGAGGAGCGCGACGGTCAGCTTGATGACGGCAATATAGCTGACGGCGAACAGGTACCAGCGTGGAGCGACGCGCCAACGGAGCACGCGGCCGAGCAGGGCGCGCACGCCGTCACTTCCCTCGTCCCGTGCAGTGAGCCAGAGAGCCGCCATGGAGGGGGCGAAGGCTCCCAGGAGCACCAGCAGAGCTCCGAGAGGCGTGCTGGCGGGGATGACCGTCGCGACGGTGACGAAGAAGACCCAGGTGACGGCGTAGGACAGGACGAAGAATTTGACGAGCTCTCTCCCCGGTGTCTGGCTCATAGGACTCTTCTACGCAAGCCGGGTGTGACGGGTTTTTCCACGTTCGTCGGTCGCGGGGCCGCACGAATTCCTCCCAGCCGCTCTGTCTGCCTCAGTCGCCCGGTTTGCCGGCGAGCCCACCAATCTGGTATCTTTCCGGTTATGAGCCGCTCAGCCGTTGCCCACGCGCAGGTAACCGCAATCGCCCGCACCATCCGCTTTCCCGCCGGGCTCCGCGACAAGATCGCGGCAGATGCGGAGAGGTGTGGGCGGAGCTTCGAGGGACAGGTGATTGCCTTGTTGCGCCGGCACTACGGGGAGGACGTTGATATCGCTCCGAGCCCCACCGAGATCCTCGCCCTGGCAGCCGCCAGCTTTGAGGACATCCCTGCTTCGGATCTTCCCCTGCTGACCCGAAAGCTCAAAGAGCCGGAGCAGTGAGCCGGTGTCGCGCCAGCTTCCGCTGGTGACTAGAAACAAACGCGACTTCGAGGGGCTCACCAAGGCATCTGGCGTGAGTCTTCGCCTGGTCGACTGGTCTAAAGGGTCTCGGCCCACAGGATCGCGACCGTGAGCCAGGCGACCGGCGCAGACCCGGCAGGACGGGTTTCGATACAATCAAAGCCATGAAGCGCCCGCGAGGACTGATCCTGATCCTGCTGATCGCCCTTCTCCCCATTTCCCTCGCGGCGGGGACCGAACCCCCGCCGGACAGCCTGGCCGGCCGGCTCGCCGGGATTGACGGGCTGTTACGGTCTGGAGAGTGGAGCCGTGCGGAAGAGGCCGCTCGCCTGGAGATCGCGCGCTCCCGGCGGAGCTTGTCGGCGAGCGTGCTGGCCGCCGGCCTGGCGCGGCTCGCGCTGGCCGAGGCGGGGCTCGGCCGCGAGGAGGCTGTCTGGCACTGGCAGATGGCCCAGGGCCTCGATCGCGACATCCTGCCGGAAGCGACCCTGCGCACGTTTGGCGCTCCGGGCGAGCTGCTGAGCCGCCATCCCCTGCGGCCGGCCGGGCAAGCTCCTCCCGGTCTCGAGGTCCACAGCCTGGGAGGAGCGGTCGAGCCGCCCCGTAGGACCGCGGGTGAGCTCCCGGAGCTCTCGCAGGCCCTGCGGTCCCTGTCGGTGCCGCTGTGGATCTGTGCCCAGCTGATCATCGATGCGGAAGGCCGGCCACGCGATCCGGTTCTCCTGGGGGCGAGCCTGCCCGGCATGTCCCTCGAAGTGCTGGAAGCAGTGCGCAACTGGCGCTTCCAGCCGGCCCGCAAGGAGGGCCGGCCGGTGGCGGTCTTCTACCAGTTCTCCCTCAATCCCGTCGCCGAAAAGCCCTTGTCCGAGATCGCGCATTCCAGCCGGCAGGAGGTCGCGGAGCTCGACGGTCTGCTCCGCGCGGGCCGGTGGAAGGAAGCGGACAGAAAAGGCGAAAAGCTCTGGACCGCTTTGGATGGCTCGCTCGGGTGGAAAGACATGGGCCTCTTCCTCACCTTGCGGGCGTTGGCCGAAGCCGGTCTCGGCGCGCGCGACGAGGCGATCTGTCACTGGCAGGCGGCCCAGCACCTGGACCCGGACCTCTATCATGCCGACCTCGCCGCCTATGGAGCGGCCGGCGCTCTGCTGGAGGCGAACCGTTGGGGCCTCGTGCTGGACGACGGCGATCCGGCCGCTCGCAGGACACCGCCGGCTCTGAAGAAGGCCAAGCGCGTGACTCTGCGGGGGGTCCGCACGCCGATTTCAGAGCGCCTCTTGATGGCGGGGATCATCGACTCCAACGGCCATGTCCGCCAACCGGTCCTGTTGTCCAACCAGCAGCAGCAAAACCTGCTGGCGACCTGGGACACCCCGATGGAGCGGATGGTGGCGATGAACGCGCTGGTGTCCGTCTGCTCCTGGCGGTTCGAGCCCGCGCGGATCGGCGACCAACCCCTGATGGCCGCCTCGAGGTGGACTGTCGGTATCGGCAACGCGCAGGTGGCTCCGTTCGATCTCCCACTCGGCTTCCCACACCCGGAATTCGGGCAAGGCCCCTCCCTGCCTCAGGGTCCCAGGACACCGGCAGCGACGGCACCGCCTCCCTGACCGTCGACCGGCCCCGTATCCAGCCACCCTGGGGTAAGCTGTCTCCATGGCGTACGAGGTCTCGGTCGTCATTCCGACCTGCAACCGGCTGGAGGTTCTGGCTGAGGTGCTCCAGGCTCTGGAGTTCCAGCTGGAGGCACCGCCTTTCGAGGTTATCGTGGTGGACGACGGATCGACCGACGGCACCGGCCAGTGGCTGCGCAGCCGCTCGTTCCGCCTCCCCCTGCGCGTCCTCACTCAGGAGAACCGGGGGCCGGCCGCGGCCAGGAATACCGGGGTGATCGTAGCCCAGGGGCAGTGGGTGGCCTTTTTGGGGGACGACACCGTCCCGAGCGGTGGATGGTTGGCGGCCCATCGCGAGGCCCACCGGCGCCATGGCGACGCCCTCCAGGTCGCCGTGATCGGCTATACTGGATGGCACAAACGGATGCGCCTCAACCCGTTTCTGCGCTACATCAATGAGCACGGGCTCCAGTTCGGGTACGCCCTGATCCAGGACCCGGAGGACGTCCCATTCAACTTCTTCTATACCTCCAACCTGTCGCTGCACCGCGATCTGCTGCTCGCCGAGCCGTTCGACCTGCGCTTTCCCTATCCGGCCTGGGAGGACATCGAAGTCTCCTACCGCTTGAAAAGGCGAGGGTTGCGGCTCGTCTACGAGAAATCGGCCAGCGTGGCGCACGACCATCCGACCGACCTGGCCCGCTTCGCCTCCCGGCAGGAGAAGGCGGGGTACTGCGCGGTCGTCTTCTACCGGCTCCATCCGGAGCTGGGACCGTTCCTCGGGATCGGTCCCGAGGGACCTCCGCCGCTTCCGCCGGAGCCTCCCCAGAGATGGCGGGAACGCCTGGTCCGCACTTTGCAAAATCTTCCTGTGCGTGTACCGAAACTCTGGGAAGAGGTGCTCCGGTACCATTACATTCGGGGGCTTCACCGTGGCTGGGCCGATGTCGGCCTGAGAGCGGTGTCGCCCAAGGAGGACGTCGATGACCATGCGACGAGCAACCGAACGGCTTCGTGAGGTGGGCTCGCTCCCTGTGCTGCTCCTTGCGCTGTTGATCGCAACGAGCGGCAGCCTGTCCGCCCAGGACCGTTCCAGGTCCCGTTCCAACGACTCGGGTGAGGGGCCGCGCGTAGCGGTGCCGCGCTCCGAGGGATCTTCTCATTCTTCGCCGCCTTCTTCGCCGCCGCGGTCGGCTTCTCCCTCGTCTCCCTCTGCATCTTCCGGTTCCAGCCCCCGTTCTTCGTCGCGCTGGGCCGTGCCCGGCTCTCCCGGCGACGCGCGCCGCCAACCGCCGTCCCGCGATCGCCGCGACCCGAATTGGCGCGGTGGTGGCGACTGGCGCGGCCACGGCTCCTTCTACTATCCGCGCTGGTACAGCAACTACGGACCGAGCTGGTGGTGGGCGCCGTACGGCTACGGCTGGTGGGGCTGGTGGTGGCTGGGCGACAACTACTGGCCGCCCTATGATCCGTATTACAGCGATCCGTACTACCACGACCACCGCTACTCCGGCCGCGAGGACACGGGCGCGCTCGACCTCGACGTCAGCCCGGGCCGCACCCAGGTCTACCTCGACGGCCAGTACATCGGCACGGTTGACCAGTACGACGGGTTCCCGTCCTACCTCTGGCTGGACCGGGGGACCTACGACATCGCCTTTTACCTGGACGGCTACAAGACCCTGGCCCGGCAGGTCACGGTCTACCCCGGCACGGTGATCGACATGGACGATCGTCTGGAGCCCGGCCAGTCGACCCGCCCGGAGGACCTCGTCTCGAAGTCTCACGAGCGGCGCGATGAGCGGCAGCGCTACGAGCAGGAGCGCCGCGATCGGATCGACCGTGGCGACGACCGGTACGGCGACGACCGGGACGAGAGCTGGCGCGACCGCGTCCGCCGCGACCGGGAAGACCGCCGCGATCAGGGCGAGGACGTGGAGAGCGAGGATCAGGACGGCCGGAGCGATCAGGGGCGGGTCCGCCTCGAAGTCGAGCCGGATGACGCCTCGGTCTACCTGGACGGTCATTTCGTCGGGACCGCCCAGGACCTCGCCAACCTCCGCCGCGGCCTGCTGGTCGATCCCGGCAAGCACACCGTGGCGGTGGTCCGGCCGGGACGCGAGAGTGTCGAGCGTGAGTTCCAGGTCGATGCAGGCCAGGATCTCAATCTGCAGATCGATCTCGAGCAGGCCGACCGGTAGCCGTCTCCTCCAGTCCCAGCCTCTTCCCGTTCGCGTAGGGGGAGGGGCTGGGACGGTCTACCCAAACGTTTCCACCCGTGGAGGACAGTCATGAGCCTGCCAAGAGCAGCCCGGCTGCTTCGTGCAACGCGTGTGCTCCCGCTGCTTCTCTTCGCGCTGCTGCTGGCGGCGAGCGGGGCCCTCTTCGCCCAGCGGGACCGGTCTCCAGCCAACGATTCCTCCGACCGGGACGTGGAGGTGCAGCGCAGCGAGCCCGATTCTCCGCCTCCCGATCCTCCGCCGAGCCCCCCGTCGGACTCCTCCCCCTCCGACACTTCGTCGACTCCGCCGCCGGATCCGCCTTCGGATTCTCCGCCGGACACCTCCGACTCGCCGCCGCCGCCGGAGCGGTACGCTGTTCCGGGGACTCCCGGCGAGGCGCACCGTCAGCCGCCGTCTCGCGACCGGCACGACCCGAACGGGTCCGGCGGGTCGTCCCAGTCGGAGAACGACGACCAGGAAATCGTCCCCGATGCGGTCGACGAGTCGTTCCTCCTCCCGTACTGGCATGACGGCCGGAACCGGCAGATGGGAGCGCTCGACCTGGACGTGAGGCCCGGCCGCACCCAGGTCTATCTGAATGGCCAATACATGGGCACCGCCGATCACTACGACGGCTGGCCCTCGTATCTCTGGCTGGAGGAGGGGACCTACGAGATCGCCTTCTACCTGGACGGCTACAGGACCCTGGCCCGGCAGGTCACGGTTCATCCGGGCATGGTGATCAATTTCGAGGACCGCCTGGAGCGAGGGGAGTCGATCCGTCCGAATCTGTAAGCCTGGAATGGGAAAGCCGGGAGCGGGTCGGCGACGTCCAGAGCGTCCTCTCGGGTGCGGGAGATCGCGCCGCCGGCCCGTTCCTCTGGCCTGGTTCGCCAAGCAAATCGCGTGCCTCATTCCTCCGGCAGCGTCTTTTTGAGCTCCTCGGCGAGCGTCTCCAGGTGGGTCTCCCGGCTGAGCCGCTCCACAACCAGATCCTGCCGCGAGCCTTCGACGCCGAGGTGGTCGGCGATCGCCTGCAGACGCTGTAAAAGTTTCGTGGTCTCCTGCTCGGCGAGCAGGCTGATCTGCAGGTTGAGATGGGCTCGCTGGGTCGACAGCCGGCTCATCCGGTTCTGGCTGATCAGGACGAAGATCGCCAGGAAGACTCCTTCGGCCGAGACGATGAGGGTTAGGATGCCGAAGGGGAAGGGATCGAAGGGTCTGATCCCGGAAATCCACCCGAGGTTGATCGCGAACCAGGCGCCGAACCCGGCGACGTGGAGGAGCACGAAGCCCAGGGTCCCCATGATGCGCGTGAAGGCATCGCTGATCCGCTCGGACGGCTTCCGCAGCTCCATCGACTCCTGCTCCAGCCTGGCGATGGTGCGGATGTTCTGCTGGGCCGACTCGGACGTGGCCCGGGCGCTCTCGGTTTCGACGACTTCGGCTCTCTGATCGGTGCTATTCATCCTGCCGCAGATGTTTTGCGAGCCGCGTGCCCGCCTCTCACGCTACCCGAACCGCCCCGTGATGTAGTCCTCGGTCTGCTTCTTGATGGGGTTGATGAAGATCCTCTCCGTCGGGCCGTATTCGATGAGCTCGCCGAGGTAGAGAAAGGCGGTCAGGTCGGAGACGCGCGACGCCTGCTGCATGTTGTGCGTCACGATCACCTGCGTGTACTGGGTCTTCAGGTCCTGCATCAGCTCCTCGATGCGCGCCGTGGCGATCGGGTCGAGCGCAGAGCAGGGCTCGTCGAGCAGGATGACTTCCGGCTCCACGGCGATCGCGCGGGCGATGCACAGGCGCTGCTGCTGGCCGCCCGAGAGCCCCAGGGCGCTGTCGTCGAGACGGTCCTTGACCTCGTCCCAGAGCGCCGCCCCCTGCAGGCTCTTCTCCACGATCTCGTCCAGGTCGCGCTTGCGGTTGATCCCCTGGATGCGCGGGCCATAGGCGACGTTCTCGTAGATCGACTTGGGGAACGGGTTCGACTTCTGGAACACCATGCCGATTCGCTTGCGCAGCGCGTTGATGTCGATCCTGGGGTCGAAGACGCTGGTGCCGTTGAAATCGATGTCCCCCTCGATCCGCACGCCGTCGATCAGGTCGTTCAGGCGGTTGATGCAGCGCAGGAGCGTCGACTTGCCGCAGCCCGAGGGGCCGATGAAGGCGGTGATCTGCTTCTCGGGGATCTGCAGCGAGATCTCCTTGAGCGCCTTCTTCTCCCCATACCAGAGGGAGAGCGACTCGATGCTCAGGATCGGGTTCTTGATCTCCGGCTGCAGCGCCGGATCGCGTTCGCGTTGGACGAGGGTGTCTGCCGTCATGGTCTCTCCCTCAAACAGCGCTGCCGGCGTATTTGCGGCGCAGGTGGTTGCGCAACGAGATGGCGAGCAGGTTCATCACGGTGACGACGGTGATCAGGAGGAGCGCCGTGGCGAAGACGAGCGGCGTCGTCGCCTCCACGTTCGGGCTCTGGAACCCCACGTCGAAGATGTGGAAGCCGAGGTGCATGAACTTGCGCTCCAGGTGGAGGAACGGCGGCCGCCCGTCCAGCGGCAGGGTCGGCGCCAGCTTGACCATGCCGACGATCATCAGCGGCGCCACCTCGCCGGCGGCGCGCGCCATCGCCAGGATCATACCGGTGAGGATGCCGGGAGCGGCGGCCGGGATGACCACCTTGCGGATCGTTTCGAACTTGGTGGCGCCCAGGGCGAGCGACCCCTCGCGGACGATGCGCGGCACCGCGGCCAGACCCTCCTCGGCGGCCACGATCACCACCGGCACGGTCAGCAGGGCGAGCGTCAGGGCCGCCCAGAGGATGCCGCCTGTGCCGAACGTGGGCGTGGGCAGGGCCTCCGGATAGAAGAGCCGGTCGATCGAGCCGCCGATCAAGTAGACGAAGAAGCCGAGACCGAAGACGCCGAAGACGATCGACGGCACGCCGGCCAGGTTGTTCACCGCGATCCGCACCAGGCGGACGAGGAGCCCCTGCTTGGCGTACTCGCGGAGATAGACGGCAGCGAGGACGCCGAGCGGCGCCACGGCGAAAGACATCAGGAACACCATCATCACCGTGCCGAAGATGGCCGGGAAGATGCCCCCCTCGGTGTTCGACTCGCGCGGGTCGTCGACGATGAGCTGCCCGATCCGCTTCACCTGCAGACCCAACTTGCCGAAGAAGCCGAGACTGTCCGGCCGGATCACCGAGACGATGCCGCCGACCGGGATCTCCTTGGTCTCGCCGGCCGCGGTCTGCGCGACCAGGGTCTCGGCGGTCAGGGCCTGGCGCATCTGCGAGAGCTGGTCGGCGAGGCGCTGGTACTCGGCTTCCCGCGCAGCGATCTCCTGGTCGAGCTCGGCCTTGCGGCGCGCCAGCTCCGTCGCCGGAAGGCCCGCGAGGTCGAGGCGGCGCTCGGCCAGGCGGAGCTTCTCGATGTCGTAGTTGATGTCGCCGATGTCACCTCTTTCGAGGTCGCGGATGCGGTCGCGCTCCGCGGCCTTCCTGGCGAGGAGGGGGAGGAGCTTCCGCCAGACCGCCTCGGAGCCTTGAGCCAGCACCAGGCCACCGTTGTGGAGCTCGCGCAGATAGCCATGGAAGTTGCCCCATTCGAGCCGCTCGATGAGCACCGCATCCTCTGGCTTGCGCTGGGAGGCGATGTTGGCGCGGTCGATCCAGGCGAAGTCGAGACCGGTGATGTCGCGGTTGCCGATCTTGAGGCGCAGGCGGTCGACCGCAGGCATTTCCGGCGTGATCGCGATGGCCTCCTCCTGCCAGATCTCGCCGAGCACCCTGGTTCCGTCCTTCATGGTGAATTCGACGAGGTCGTCCTGCCAGAAGTAGCCGAGGCCGTTCCAGGCGAGGAGCGAGAGGATCGCCAGGACGAGCAGGATGTTGAACGCGAGCGCGCCGCCGCACAGCCAGGTGAGAGAACGGCCGAGGAATTCGGACCAGCCGCGGTCTCCTCCGTACAGCGAGGCCTCTCTTCGCATCGCGCTCAAAGCTGCGAGAACCTCTCCCGCAACCGCTGCCGGACCAGTTCGGCGACCGTGTTGACCACGAAGGTGAGCACGAACAGCAGCAGAGCGGCGAGGAAGAGCGTGCGATAGAGCGTCTCCCCGTGCGGCGCTTCCGGAATTTCGACGGCGATGTTGGCCGAGAGGGTGCGGAACCCGTTGAACGGATCCCAGTCCATGATCGGCGTGTTGCCGGTGGCCATCAGCACGATCATGGTCTCGCCCACGGCGCGGCCGAATCCGACCATGACGGCCGAGAAGATCCCCGGCGATGCCGTGGGCAGCACCACGCGGGTGACCGTCTGCCAGCGGTCGGCGCCCAAGGCGAGCGAGCCGGCGACCAGGTTCGAGGGGACGTTGGTGAAGGCGTCCTCGGCGATCGCGAAAATGATCGGGATCACCGCGAAGCCCATGGCCAGTCCGACCACCACCGCGTTGCGCTGGTCGTAGGCGAGCCCGGTCGCTTGGAGCAGCCAGTGCTGGAAGTTGCTGTCGAAGGCGAGATGCTCGAAGGGGCGCTCCAGGGCGAAGCAGACCCAGATGCCCAGCGCCAGCACGACCACGAAGCCGAGCGCCTCGGTGCCCAGCGGGAAGCGCCCGCGGAAGGCGCGCGGCAGCTTGCTCCAGCCCCAACCGGCGAGGAGCACGGCGAGCGGCAGCAGGAAGACCGCGAGGATCAGGCCGGGCACCGCGTGCTCGATGCGCGGCGCGAGCCAGAGGCCGGCCAGGAAGCCGAGGACCACGCTGGGGAGCGACGCCATGATCTCGACCAGCGGCTTGACGGTCCGCTTGTAGACCGGATGCATGAACTGCGAGACGTACATGGCGCCGAACACGCCCAGGGGGATGGCCAGGAACAACGAATAGAACGTCCCCTTGAGAGTGCCGAAAAGGAGAGGAGTCAGCGAGAGCTTCGGCTCGAAGTCGTCGCTCCCGCCGGTCGACTGCCAGACGTAGTCGGGACGGCCATACCCTTCGTACCAGACCTTGCCGAAGAGGGTCTGCAAGGTGATCTCGGGGTGCGGGTTGCGGATGTCCAGGGAGGCCAGCCTGCCGCTCCCGGCGACGAGGGCTCCGTCGTCCTTGGGCGTGGCCACCAGCGCGCTTGCGCCGGCGAGCGGCGGCGTGCCCGTCCACAGGGTCCGGTGCGAGGTGGAGTAGTACAGCCCGAGTTGCCGGTCGCCGAGCGCCAGGAACCCCTTGCGGCGCGGCGACGGGGCGATCAGCCGGACCGCTCCGGGCTGGGCCGGGAAGTCGCGGATGCGCGTCATGCGGGCGCTGGCGCTCTGCTCGTCGTCCGCTTCGCCGCCGTGCGACACCGGCATCCAGACGCTGAGCGCGCCGTCCTGTTGCCCAACGACCAGAGAGCGGCCACCGATGAGCAGGTTGAGGGCGGTGATCGGCGACCTTCCGGCCGACGAGGCCTGCATCTCGCTGATCTGCCCCTCCTGGAGACGCCACCAGAGGATCTCGCCGCCTTCGGTGCCTCCGTAGAGGTTCTGCTGGCTCGCGTCCAGCACCAGGTGGGTGATCCTGTAAGGAGCCTGGGCGGACGCCCGTTCGGTCGACTCGGTGGTCTCGCCGGTCATCTCGTTCTCGGTCATGGAGCGGCGGACCACGGCGATCGTGCCGTCGGCCAAGGCCGCGGCCGCCGTGGCGTTGCCGTCCCCGTCGATCTGCGCGGCGAAGCTCTGCAGCGGCTGCCGCTCAAGGTCGAGCTCCAGCGCCACCGGCGTGGCGATCTCGGGAGTGACCACGCGGCTCTGGCCCGCGAAGGTGACGGTGAAGGCCACCGGAGCGATCACCACCCGGCCGTCGCGTGTCGAGGCGGCCAGCGTCGTGCTCTCGGGCGGCACCTGCATGTCCACCAGCTCGCTGCGTTCCGGGGCCGCGAGGAGATCCTGGATCGCCACGACCCGGCCGTCGCTCAGCCGGACCACGCGGATCCGGCCGTCGCGGCCCAGGGCGGCCACATGCGTCCGGTGCTCGTCGGCGACGAGGGCGCCGGCCGCGGGTCCGGGCAGGACGAGCTGCCGGGTCACGGTGACCCTGGCCGGGATCAGCAGCGGCCACACCTCGATCAGGATGAACACCAGGATGCCCAGGATGCTGACGATGATCGCGAGCCCGCCCGCGGACACCACCCAGTGGGCGACACGGTCCGCGGCGCGCCGTCTCCAGGGGGTCTGGTCGTTGCCGTTGCTCACGGGGATCTCCTCTCGAGGACACGAACGGCCCGGGTGCGCCGCGAAGGTGCCCCGGGCCGGACGACGCGACAGCCAGACTGCCTACTTTAACTTGGCGAGCTCTTCCTGGTCCGTATTATTGCGCAGGGGGAGGAAGCCGTCCTTGACGACGATCTGCTGCCCCTCCTGCGACAGGACGTACTTGATGAGCTCGCGGACGAGCGGATCGAGCGGCTTGTTCGGCGCCTTGTTGACGTAGATGTAGAGGAAGCGGGAGAGCGGATACTTGCCGGCGTAGACGTCCTCGGGGTTGACGGTGAAGAAGGGAGCGCCGGCCTTGGCCGCCAGCTTGAGCGGCTTGACGCCGGAGGTCCGGTAGCCGATGCCGCTGTAGCCGATCCCGTACTGGTCCTCGGTCACCCCCTGGATCACCGAGGCGGAGCCAGGCTGCTCCTTCACCATGTCCTTGTAGTCGCCCTTGCAGAGCGCGTGCTCCTTGAAGAAGCCGTAGGTGCCGGAGGCGGAGTTGCGGCCATAGAGGCTGATCGGATGGCTGCCCCACGCCTGCACGCCCGCCTGGCCCCAGGTGGCGATCGCCTTGCCGCCACAGGCGTGACCCTTGGAGAAGATGCCGTCCACCTGCTGCAAGGTCAGCTGCTCCAGCGGGTTGTCTTTGTTGACGTAGACGGCCAGGGCGTCGATCGCTACGCGGACCGGCGTCGGCTTGTAGCCGTACTTTTTCTCGAACTCGTCGATCTCCGAGTCCTTCATCGTGCGGCTCATCGGACCGAGCTGCGAGGTGCCCGAGATCAGCGCCGGGGGCGCCGTCGAGGAGCCCTTGCCTTCGATCTGGATGCGCACGTTCGGATACTGCTTCTGAAAGCCCTCCGCCCACAGGGTCATCAGGTTGTTCAGCGTGTCCGAGCCCACCGAGCTCATGTTGCCCGAGACGCCGCTGGTCTTCGCATACGGCTGGATTCCGGCGTCGACCTTGACGGCCTGGGCGAACAGGGTGCTCCCGCACAGTGCCGCAGCCAGCGCGAGCGAGCCCACCTTGAAAGTAAGTTTCATTCCCATTTCTCCTTTCAGCCGCACTCTCGCAGAGGGGTTTGGCAGCCGCCCGACCGGGGTGTGACAGCGCGGTGACGAAGCGCCGGCCGGCAAACGGGAGAAGAGGCTGTCGCAGGCCTGTCACAGGCCCGTCGCACCGCCGCAAGTCGGCCCTCCTATGCTGACGCCGGATCGACATCCGTTTCTTCAGATCAAAGGAGAGCTTCGAATGCGCAGATCAGCTACGCTCCGGGCCTGTCTCGTGGCCCTCGTCGTTGCACTGCTGGCCGGCTCCGTCGCCAGGGCCCAGGTGGCGGGCCTCTATTACCAGGAAGTCGAAAAGGACGGCCGCGTCTACGTCTTCAACACCCCCGAGAAGTACAAGGCGTGGCAGGAGAGCGGTGACATGGGGATCGCCATCACCCTGATCTCCCGCGGCCCCAACGGCGAGACGATCGTGGCCGAGAACGAAACGGCCATGGACCTCTATCTCTTCAAGCACAATCTGCCGGCCTACGACCGGCCGTCGCCCAAGGCGGCTGCGCCCTCCGCCTACCCCTCGACCAAGATCGGCGGCCGTGTCTACGCCGACGTCACGAGCAAGGAGATCGAGGACAAGGGGACGCATGCCAAGAGCGGCGACAGCGGCGTGGGCGTCGACGTGAAACGTTTCTATTTCACCGTCACCCACGAGCTCAACGCCGTCTGGTCCGCCCAGTTCCAGTCGGACATCGGCGACAAGCCGACCGGTTCGCGGCGCTATGACGTGTTCGTCAAAAAGGCTTACATCCAGGCCAAGCTCAGCCCCGCGGCGACCTTCCGCCTGGGGTCGGCCGACACGGCCTGGGTTCCCTTCGTCGAGGGCCTCTACGGCTACCGCTACGTCGAGAACGAGCTCATCGACCGCCTGAGCTTCGGCACCTCCGCCGACTGGGGCCTCCACTTCCTGGGCAAGACCGGCATGGTCAGCTATCAGTTTTCGGCCGAGAACGGCCGGGGCTACAGCGATCCGGCGCGCAGCAAGACGGTGGACTTCGAAGGGCGCGTCTCCGCCGAGCCGGTCAAGGGCCTGACCTTCGCCGTCGGCGGCTACAGCGGCAAGCGCGGCCTCGCGACCAAGGCTCCCACGACCACCCCCGACAAGCACACGGCTCAGCGGCTCGACGCCCTGGTCGCCTGGGTCGCCGACCGCTATCGGTTCGGCGGCGAGTACTTCTCCGCCGACAACTGGACCACCGTGACCTCCGTCGCCAAGGATTCCGCGGACGGCTACTCGGCCTGGTTCTCGGTCGGCCTGGACCCGGCGAACACGAAGACGGTCTTCGGCAAGTACGAGACCGCCGATCCCAGCAAGGACATCCGGCCGGCCTTGCAGGACACCTACTACGACCTCGGCCTCCAGTGGCGGCCCAACAAGGCCTTCGCGGGCTCGTTGGTCTACAAGTGGGAGGAGGTCGAAGGGGGCAACCAGGGCACCACCAACGGCACCATCGGCTCCCTGGTGGCCGGCAAGAAGGGCGAGTACAACGAGATCGGCTTCTGGTTCGTCTACGACTTCTAAAGAACACGGACCCCCGGGGATGCCCTCGGGGGTTCTCTTCGTCTGTCTGTGTGCGTCCGTGCCAGTCCGTGTTCGTCGGGCGGGTGGGGGGGCTTTTACCGTGCGACCGGGCCGCCGCCGCCGGCCATCGAGTGGCGGATGTCCCGGCCCTCGACGTAATAGATCACGTCCTCGGCGATGTTGGTCGCGTGGTCCGCGATGCGCTCCAGATTGCGTGAGATGAGGAGCAGGTGGAGGGCCCGGCTAACCGTCTTGGGATCTTCGATCATGTAGGTCAGCAGCTCGCGGAAGATCTGCTTGTACAGGCCGTCGACCTCGTCGTCGGAGCCGCACACCTCGACGGCCAGCTTGGCGTCCTTGCGCACGAAGGCATCGAGGCTGTTGCGCACCATCTTCTGCACCAGCTCCGAGAGGTGCGGCAGGTCGATATAGGGCTTGAGCGGCGGCTGGTCGTTGATCTGCTCCACCGACTGGGCGATGTTGACCGCCGAATCGCCGATCCGTTCGAGGTCGCTGTTGATCTTCATCACCGCGACCAGGAAGCGAAGATCGACCGCGGTGGGCTGCTTGCGCCCGAGGATGCTGTGGCACATCTCGTCGATCTCGATCTCGAGCTGGTCGACCTCATGGTCCTGCTCGATGACCTCCGCGCACAGGCGCGCGCTGCGTTCCAGCAGGGCCTGCGTCGCCTTGGCCGCCATGCCCTCCACCATGCCGCCCATCTTGAGCAGCATCTGCCGCACTCTGTCGAGATCCTGATCCAGGTGTCGTTCCATCGTGGAAAGATCTTAACTCCCCTGTACGGCTGAGCGAAAGGAGATAGCGGCCGAAAAGTGACCGGATTTGTGACAGATTGAAGACGCTGCTGTGACGTTGCGCCGACAGGCCCTCACCCCCGGCCCCTCTCCCACGAGTGGGAGAGGGGTGCAGGTTAGAAAAAACAGGAGCCTCAGCGGATGTCTTCGGCTAACCCTCTCCCCTCTCCCGCTTGCGGGAGAGGGGCCGGGGGTGAGGGCCGCCCCAGCTCCACCACCGCCCACCGTGGCGGGCACCAGAAGCGGACCGGCAAGACCGACGTCCCCACTCCGGGGTTGATGTAGAGCGACGTCGTGCCGCGGGCGTTCGGCGCGGGGAACTCGAAGCGGCCGAAGTCGTAGTAGGCGCCCAGCGCGTTGCGCGTGGTCAGCGCTCCGAAGAAGGGGAGGCGGACCTGCCCTCCGTGCGTGTGCCCGGCGATCACGGCTTCCAGGCCGCGCCGGGAGGCTTCGAGCACCACGTCCGGCGTGTGGGAGAGGACGACCCGCGGCGTCCCCGGCGGCACGTACGGGCTGCGGGCGAGCGCCATCTCCAGGCGCGTGCCGCGCGGCCCCTTGCGCCAGCCCGGCGGCTCGTCGCGACCGGCGAGCGGCGCGCGCAGCAAGAGCTCGCCCTTGGCGCCGGTGACCTCGAGGTTCCGGTAGAGGACCGTACCTCCGCCCCAGGCCCAGAGCCCGACCGTCCCCGCCTCGACGCGGAAGCGCGAGCGGTCCTGCGCCTGCGCCTGCCACTGCCGCGGCTCCGGACCGCCGGCCGGCCACACCCGCGCCAGCAGCCGGACCACTCCCGGCTCCACCACGGTGCGCAACCGCATCCGGTACCAGCGTTTTGGCTTCGGCTCGATGCCGGTGTCGACGTCGCCGGTCAGCGTCGTCCCGTGCGCCAACAGCACGAAGGAGCCGGGCTCGCCGTGCTCCGGGCGCACCCGGCGCAGGCGGTACATGCGGTCCTCGCCGAGCACGTAGCGGCTGTGCACGGCGAGCCCGGTCCCCACGTCCGCATCGTCGATCCAGGTGTCGCAGACCACGTCGACGCCGCTCCAGGCGAGCGGCCCTCCCTCGTCAGCCATCCCTGCAGGCGACGGATCCCAATGGGCATAGAAGTTCCGGAACGGATCGCTCCGCTGGGCGCCGTACTGCCATCCCCCCAGGCGGTGGAGCGGGCGGAACGGGCTCGGCCACCGGCGCGTGAGCTCATCCTCCCCGACCTGCGTATTGAGACCCAGGAGAAGGATGCCGCCGCCCGGGCCGATCCGCCGCCCCTCGTTCGACAGCCACTGCACGCCCGCCTGATCGAGGCGGGCGATCACCGGTCCCTGGTACTCGCTGTGCCCCTGAACGGCGATGATCGGAGCGATCCGCCGCAGGGAGGCCATGAACGCCGCCGTGGCGTCCAGGTGCCGGGCGAGCGTCTCCGGGTCAGGCACATCCCGGATCAGATCGCCGCTCACCAGGATCAAGGACGGCCGTGCCACCCGGACCTCGCCGAGCAGACGGTGGAGGAGAGGCCGGTCCCGCGTGATGTGGAGATCGCTCAGCTGGACGGTGCGCAGGAGAGGCGCCGGCAGGTCGATCCGCACGTCCGTGCGCAGCAGGAGGACCTGCGGCTCCAGCCAGCAGGCATCGGCGAGCCCCAGCGCGAGGAGGAGGATGGCCAGGGCTACGAGCCGCTTCAACCCTCACCCCCGGCCCCTCTCCCGCAAGCAGGAGAGGGGTGTAGGTTAGTCAGTCTCATGGCATTCCAGGCTACGAAGGCTAACCCTCTCCCCTCTCCCGCTTGCGGGAGAGGGGCCGGGGGTGAGGGCTCTACCACGGCTGCCGCACCCGCTCGATCTCCACCGCCCGCCGCCGGCCGCCGAGCAGGAGGAGGAGCAGCGGCCCGGCCACGAACCCTCCGATGTGCGCCCAGAAAGCCACGCCCCCCGCCTGGTCCGCGGGCGCACCGAGCGAGGCGACGCCGGAGAAGAGCTGCAGCAGGAACCAGATCGGCAGGTACACGATGGCCGGAATCTCGATGAAGCGGATGAAGAAGAGGAACCAGACCACGGTGACGATGCGCGCCTTCGGATGCAGGAAGAGATACGCCCCGAGGACTCCCGAGATGGCGCCGCTCGCGCCGATCGCCGGGACCATCGACGCCGGGCTGAAGAACGCATGGGTGAACGCCGCGGCATAGCCCGCCAGCAGGTAGAAGAGCAGATAGCGGACGTGCCCCAGCCGGTCCTCGACGTTGTCGCCGAACACCCAGAGGAACAGCATGTTGCCGAGCAGATGCGCCCAGCCGCCGTGCAGGAACATCGAGAGCAGAGCGCTCCCCATGGCCGCGGGCAGCCCTTCCTGGATGCGCGCCGGAACGAACGCGGCGGACATCAGGAAGCCTTCCACCCGCTGCCCCAGAGACAGCTCGTAGAAGAAAGCCAGGACGTTCACCACGATCAGCAGGACCGTGACGATGGGCGCGGTGCGCCGCGGGTTGAGATCGTGGATCGGGATCACTGGCGGGCCCGGATGCGGTGCACGCGCATCAGATTGGTCAGCGGCCGGTCGCGGATCGGATGGCCCATCAGGATGACGATCCGCTCCCCCGGGCCGACCATCTTGGCGGCGAGCAGATGGCGCTCGACCGCCTGGACGACCTCGTCGAGCGTGCCGACTTCGGTGCCTGTGACGAGCGGACGCACGCCCCAGACGAGCTGCAGCTGGCGTGCCACCCGCTCCTCGGGGGTGAAGGCGACGATCGGCGCCGTCGGCCGGTATCGCGCCACGAGCCGGGCCGTGAAACCGCTCTGGCTGAACGCCACGATGCGACTCACCCCGAGCTGGTCCGCGGCATAGACCGCCGCCGCCGAGACCAGGTCCGGCACGTCGAGCGACAGGTCGTCGTCCTGATGCGCCGACGGGTCCATCTCGAACGAGCGGCGGACGTGGGCGGGCCCCAGGGGATGGAGGGTGGCCGGCTCCTCCCGCGCGGTGCTCCGCGCGAACGCCTCCGCCTCCTCGATGATCAGAGCCATGGTGCGCACCACCTCCACCGGGTATTTGCCCATCGCGGTCTCGCCCGAAAGCATCAGCACGTCGGCGCCGTCGAGCACGGCATTGGCCACGTCGGTCGCCTCGGCGCGGGTCGGCCGCGGCTGCTCGATCATCGATTCGAGCATCTGGGTGGCGACGATCACCGGCTTGCCGGTCCGCCGCCCGCTGGCGACGATCCGCTTCTGATGGACGGGCACGGTATGGAGCGGCACCTCGACCCCGAGATCGCCGCGCGCCACCATCATGCCGTCCGCGGCCTCGTTGATCTGGTCGAGGTGCTCCAGAGCGGTGGCGCGCTCCAGCTTCGCCACCAGGGGGATGCGGCCGCCCGCCTCGGTCACCACCTTGCGGATCGCCTCGATGTGGGCCGCCTCGCCCACGTAGCTCGCGGCCAGGTAGTCGGCCCCTTCGCGCACGGCGAAGAAGATGTCCGAACGGTCCTTGTCCGAGATCTCGAAGGGGAGCGAGGTGTCCGGCAGGTTGATCCCCTTGCGGGTGCGGATCGGGCCGCCGTTGATCACCTTGACCCGCAGCCGGTCCCCCTGCTTGTCGAGGATGCGCAGCTCGATCAGGCCGCTGTCGATCAGCACGCGCTCGCCCGGCTCCAGGTGCTCCAGGATTTCGGCATCCACCGGGATCTCGACGTCGGAGCTCTGCGGACCGAGAGTGACCTCCTCGCCGGGCTCCAGGGTGCGGCCGTCGCCCGGGATGAGGCCCAACCGGTAGCGCGGGCCCATCAGGTCCATGACGACCGGCAGGTGGCAACCCTCCTCGCGCGCCACGCGCCGCACCCGCTGGAGCGTCCGGGCGTGCTCCTCCTGCGAGCCATGGGAGAGGTTCAGACGGAACAGGTCGACGCCGGCGCGCACCAGCTCGCGGAGGACGTCCTCCGGAGTGCTCGCCGGCCCCAGGGTGGCCATGATCTTCGCGCGTCGCTCCATGGGCGGGGAGTATATCGATACAGGGCAGTGCGGCACGAAGACGGCCACCTCGCCCCAACGCCCAACTGTCCACATCGTCCGACCAATCCGGAAGTCTGGAATGCGGTCCGATCGATCCGACATAATCTGCCGCCGAGTTGACGGTCTTCCACTCAACCCACTGAAAACAATGGATATTCTGCTCCTAATTGGGTAGGCACGCGAGTTGCTCTCTAGCCAAGGCGTCGAAAGGAAAGGGGGTAGTTACCATGACAACCTTCAAACGCTTGAGAGCCTGGTTCCCTCGCAGTCGCCCGCCACGCCGCTTCCACTACTCGGGCAACGGAATCTGGGCGCTCGGTGCCGACGAAGAGGCCGAAAGCGGCAACTGAGGGCCGGCGGGCAGCCTTGCGAGGGAGGCTGCCCGCCGGCCGCTTGTATCTATAGTCACCTGTGATTGAGGAACGAGACCGATGGGCGATTCCGACGTGCCTGAGCTGATTCTCTTGAGCGATCTCCATCTGGGAGCGGAGCGGGGCCGGGGCCTCTTCCGGGCCGATTCCGAGCTGGCCGCCTTTCTCCGTTGGATCGCGGAAAATACCGGTCCCACCCGGGTGGTGATCGCGGGAGACTTTCTCGACTTTCTGGTGCCCCGGGAGGGCGAGGAGACGGTCCCCGCGTTTGATCCGCACGGGGCGGCGGCACGAGCCGCGGCGATCGTGGAGTGTCACCCGGAAGTCTTCGATGCTCTGGCGCTCCTGGCGCGCTCTCCCCGGCACGAGTTGTGGATACTGAATGGCAATCATGACCCGGAGCTGCTGTTTCCCGATGTCCGGGAGGTTCTCGATCATCGGTTAGGCGTGGAGTCTCCCGCGTCCTCGGTCCGCTGGCGGACCGAGGGCGAGGCCGTCGATTTCCAGGTAGGGCCGGCGCGGGTGCGGGTTGCGCACGGGGACTGCTTCGACGATTTGAACCGGATCGAATATGGCCGGCTGCGAACCGCCGTCAACCGGTTGAGCTACGGCTTTTCTCGGTCCGACGAGCACGAGTATGAGCCTCCTCTGGGGACGCGATTGGTGGTAGAGCACGTGCTGCGCCTGCGTTCCCGCTATCCGTGGGTCGATGCCCTGAAGCCGGAGCGAGAGGCGGTATTTCCCATTTTGTTCCAGTTCTTGAGCTTTGCCGAGAAGCGGGCCTTCCTCGGAGCGATCAAGAGTGCTTTGTTGTCGCTGCCGGAATCGTTCTGGGGAAAGTTGGTGAGGAAGTCCTCGCCGGCACGGTTGGTGCGCGGGAGTGAGGAAGGCTCCCCCAGAGCGCGGCTGCGATCCTGGATTCAGGAGGAAGAGAAATTGGTCCGTTCCTCCGAGGATCTTGGGAAGGACCTCATTCCTCAGCTTCGGCGAGTCTCAGCGGAAGACGGCTGCTCTGATCTCTCTGCGCCGGATGGTTGCGCTCGGTGGGTGCCCCTGTTCCTGGAGCGCGGCGTGGACTTGGTGGTGCTGGGCCACACCCATACCGCGAAAGCCCTGCCTCTGGAGAAAGGGCTCTACCTCAACTCCGGCACCTGGGGGCGGCTCCTGTCTCTGCCGCAGAGCGCCGCGCCCGAGGAAAACTGGCAGGGTTTCCTGGCAGATCTTCACGCGGGGCGCGATCTGGGGGAACCCCGGCCAGCGTGGGTGCGCGTGGAACCGGATGCTCGGGGCACCCGGGCTTCCTTGATGGGGTGGGAGCGAGGAGAAGCGGTGGCGCGGGCGTCCTTCCAATTCGAAGCGGAAAGCCGCCTCTGGCAGAGGGAGGGCTGAGCATGAGCGATGTGATTCTTGATTTCATCGCCAGTTACGCCGCCTGGAGTGCCTTCAAGGCTACGACGATCACCTTTGTGACCGCGATCGTGGCACTGGTGATGGCAGGGGTCCTGCTGATCCTTCGCAAAGAGGTTTTGAAGGATGAGGACTGGGTGCTTTACCTTGGCTTGGCCTTTGCTGTCTTCCCCGTGCAATATACGCTGCGGACGGTGGCCTTCTGGGCAAAGATCAGGGACAGCGAAAGTTCCTGGAAGTTCATTGAAACGATCGCACAGGCGATCTTCTCGAACCTCAACAGTCTGTTTTTTATTTGTGCGGCACTGGCGCTCCTCTATCGACTTCCGCATAGATGGTTGCGAACCCGTTGGGTTTGGCTCCTGGCTCCGTTCGTGGTCAGCGGTGTCTTGGAGGCAGCCCTCGCCTCTCCCTGGGATCGCTTTTTGGAAGCGTTATTGTCGAGTATCTGTCTGGTCAGTGTCAGTTGGGCGATGTTCGCAAGCTCAGGAACGCGGCAGAAGAAGAGTTGGGCATTCTTCAACCTCGTGGGAGGCTTTCTCTATGCCTGCCTTCATGTTGTCTATGCGATAGTCCCCGCACTGAGTTCTTGGTCGGCCTTGGCTGATCGTGTCAGCCAGAGGATGCAGAGTCTCTGGATGAAGCCTTCCCCCCCACGTACGGTTGTGGATGCTCTTGATGCCGGTGTGTTTGGTGTGGCGTTCGTCTTGAAAGTTTCCCTCTTTGTCGGAGCCTTGTTGGTTATCATGCGGTGCCTCTCCGCATTTTCGCTTGCCGTGGTCGAGGACGTCTTGGAGCCGGTCAAGAAGAGTAGAGGAGATTTTCTCGTAAGCCATGGGATTCTCCGTGCCGTAGCCGAAAGTATCGGGGCCGATCTTGTCGCTCTCTGCCTTCGGTTGCCTGGCGATAAAGCGGACGAGGTACTGATTTTCAGATGGCTGCGGGATCCAGCGCTGAAACCAGACTTTCGGCCGTTGGATCAGCATTCCCGGCCGAGGCCGGAAATCTCCACTATAGGGAAGGTTCTCGCCAAGGGCGAGTTTGTTCATAGCCACGACCGGGAAAGAGATCCCGATTTTTCTGGTGGAAAGGGCTACTGGGAATACGTTCCCGGCATGCACTCACTCGTCAATTTTCCTCTTCGCTTTCATGGTGCAGTGGTCGGCTGTTTGAATTTTGAATGGCAAAAGAGGGGTGCGGTCACAGCTACTGATGTGAAGCGTATTCGCCAGGCGACCGAGTTCTTGACTCCTGTTATTCAAGCCGAACGCTGGTTGTGGGCGCGGAGCCAGTTGCGGAATCGACTGAGAACTGTTAGATCGAGCCGCCCCCCCGATCAAGGTATGTTTCTCGCAAAGTTTGTTGAGGATATTCACGATATGCTCTCACCAAAGAGCACGCTGGTTATCTTCAACTTCGGCTTTCACTGCCAAGCTGCTGTCTGTGGAGTTGAGAGCTTCCCGCCTTACCTCCTTCAAGAGCCAGAGCCTGCTAGGGTTGAGGCCGAGTTTCGGTCTCTCCTGGGGTCAAACGATTCTTGTGTCGAGATTCCTATTCTTTTGGAGAAGAAAGCCATCGGAAAGATCATATTGGTGATAGACAGAGATTTGGACCCATTGGATCGGCCTTCGCTCACTGAGGATAAGCGGCAACTGGAAGTGATCGCTGCCTTGGTCAGGGACTCAGCCTTCGACCAATATCGCGCCCAGCTCGGACGTGCCATGAATAGTCTATACAAACGGCTCGGCTCGCTTGATCTCGTTTCCTATCACGAGTGGTGGGATGCACTCCGAGAGGCTGTCAGAGAGGTTTGTCTTCTCTGGGTTTGGTTCGACCCCGAGAAGATTTCTGGCTCCCGCGAGTGGCTTGTGGAGGATGGGAGGAGGATCAGCGTTTCTCAGGCAGACTCACCGCCGTTGCGGGTCGGTCGATACTGGGTTTTTGACCATCGTTTGTCCGATGGAGCACGAGAGAGCATCCTCGTTCTGCCACTAACTGCTTCACAGGTTGAGCTCTACATGGGAATCGCGCGGCCGGGATTTCATCTGGAGCTTTCCGAGGAGCTTCCGTGGGCGGGGTTCCTGGAGCGATTCGCAGAGGCTGCCGACCTGGCTCTGGTCCGTATCCGCGCGATCGAGTTGGAAACCGAGGCCTTGCAGTTCGAGATGAACGATCTGCTGGTGCATGAGCTCCGAAGCCCGGCAGAGGAGTTTGCGCTTGGCGTTGAATGGGTCCGGGAGGAATTTCTCCGGGATGGAAGCCTCGCTCCCGGCGATCCCAGACTGGGGACACTCCATGCTTTGGAGAAGTCGGCCAAACAGTTTCTGGAGCTTGCCGGCTCTGTCCTCAAGCCATTCCCCTTGGATGGGCGTAATTCTGTTCCTTTGGCCGAGGTCCTGGAGAAGGTGGGCCAGTTCTACGAAGGGCGTCTGGCGGCGCGTGCCATCGATCTGGTCTGGAAGGAAGAACGAGAATGGAGAATAGAGGTGCCATTTGATGTGGCGTATCTGGTTCTCATGACACTTGTGCGAAACTCCAGAGATGCGATTCTTGGGAAGGAATCCCGATCTGAAAGGAGAGGGACGATCACTGTGCAGGAGGAAGCTTCAGATCGTGCAGTGGTTTGCCATATCGACGATGACGGCTGTGGCATTCCTGAGGAAAATCGGTCGCGAATCTTCACGCTTGGTTTTTCGACGAAACGGGGTAGCGGCCGGGGGCTTCCTCTCGCTCGGCGAGCGCTGGAGCGATATGGCGGAAGGCTGGACCTTTCTCTCCAACCGCCAGAAGGAGTGGTCACACGGATGACCGTAATCTTTCCAAGGAGCATCTCATGAAACGTAGTAAGTGGGTCCTGGTTGTAGAAGATCGCGATGCCCTGCGGGGTCTGCTGAGAGGCGGCCTCGAGAAGCGGGGTTTTCTCGTTGCCACCGCAAAGGATGAAGAGGGCGCGAGAAAGAAGAGTGGGGATCTGGGGGAAGATCTCGACGTGGTGCTGATCGACGTTGAGTTGGGAAGGGGCGGGAATGGGCTCGACTTTGGTTTATGGCTCAAAGAGGAATGGCAGCGGCAGCGTCGAAGGCTCCCTGAATTTCTTGTTTATAGCGCTCACGAGAAGCCGGACTACTACCAGGCTGCCATCCAGCTCGGTGCAGCGGCTTACCTGCGGAAAGGAGAGCTGGGCGGAGACCCGGATGATCCAATTCCTGCTCCAGGGAAGCCGCCACGAATTGACCGCATCGCACACCACGTGAAAGCGCTGGCATTGCGGCGAGCTTTGCGGAGTGATCTCCCCAATGAGACGGAGGGCATTCTGGAGATTGCCCGAAAAAGCCAGAGTCTGGATGATGCCAGGGCGGGGTTCTGTCGCGACCTGCTGAAACCGGAGCTTGAAGCGATCTTAGGCGGAGGCTTCGTTCTTCTTGCAACCTCCCGGCGGAGGTTCTTTCACTCTCTAGGAAGCCAGATGGACATAGAGGATTCCGGCCTGCTCCGACGGATTCAAACCGCTGTTCATGGCAAGCTCGGCGCGCTAGAACCGTTAGTTATCGATGCGCAACAGGACTCCTGGGTTCGAGGTCTTCCTGCCGGAGAGCATGGACCGGCCACCAGAGCTCTCGCCCGTCTCGATCGTGCCGCCTTCATTCCCTTGGGAGATGTGGAGGGGGGATTCCTGAGTCTCGGCTTGTCGTCGGGCGTCGGCGCTGCCGAAGAACCTGCCGCCGATTTGGCTCCCATCCTAGCCAACTACCTGACGCCGACCGTTATGGCGCGATGGGCGGAGCTCGCCGGGCTGTGGGCGACGATCGACATGGAGCGTCGAACCCTGTTGAGAGCAACCAGCGACTTTTGCCTTTACCAGGGACAGGAGATGGAGGGGCTTCTTCGTGAGGCTGAGGAGCAGGGAAGGGAGCAAGAGGGGAAAGTCCCCCTGGGGAAGCTCCATGCGGTGGCTCAGCAGCTCCGGAGTGCCGGTGAGATGCTGTCACAGGTCGAGCTGCTTTCAGACAGGGCGAAAGTGGACGCGGTCAGCGAAACGATCGAGCTGAAGGAGCTGTTGTCCTACCGATGGTCCTCCAGTCTCTCCGGCCATCTCCGATTGCCGGACACCGCCATGATGATCGAGGGGAGCTGTACTGCGGAAGCGCCGAAGGTGGAAGTGGAGAAGGCTGTTTCTCAGATCCTGTTCTGGTTGGGGCGGCGGCTCACGAGGTTGCCCCGGAATGAAGAGGCCCCGCGCTCCATCCAATGCCGCCTTGGCCAAGATGGCGGGAGGGCCCAAGTCCTCCTCGAGGAGCAAACGAGCCGGCGGATGCCGAAACGGATGAGGGACCTCCTCTTCGCTCCCTTCACCCCGCTTCCGGAGCTGGGCGAGGAAATCGCCGACGAGGCCCTAAAGGGGCACCGGCTGGGCCTGTACCTCGCGAGAATCCTGGCGGAAACGGTCGGAGGCTCCTTGGAGGAGGACTCCGACGCGATCCCCGGGAGCTTCGGTCACCGTTTCGTTCTCCAGCTTCCGGCGGCGCGTTGAGCGTGAGGCTAGACCATGCCCTACGTTATCGTCCAGGCAGAGGGGGACTACGAGCCCCTTTTCTCCTGGTGGATCAAGGAAACGCCAGAAGCTCAGGAGAAGCAGTGGGAGGAGCTCTGTCGGAGATTGGTCGAGGAGGCAGGGAGGAGGGACCAAAGCAGCGAAATCCCTCTCTATGATGTCTTTCTCGGCTTTGACGAGGAGGAATTCCCCTACGGAATCCGGCAGTCGGTACTCAAAGGAATCCTGGGCCAGGCGCGCAAGCGGATCTGGGGAGCGCGGTTGTTCTTTGTGGTCGAGCGCCTGAAGCTCTCGAATGAGCTGGTTTCAATCCAGGAGAGCCTTGGAGATTGGATGAGGGTGCTGCTGGAGGAGGGAGTCACCGACCTGGTGCAAGTTCTGGAGAGCTACACCTCCGAGAACCCAGAGCCCTTGCACAGATCTTTGAGCAGGGGAGCCAGGCAGACCAAAGATCGGCGGCAGGTGCTGAATGACATCGCCGACCACCGAGAGTGGCGCTGCGCTTTCCTCACCGAGCAGTACGAAGGCCGGGATCTGGTCGGCAGGCTCCTCCAACCCCTGGTGATCGCTGACCCGAGCCATCGAGCCGATTCCAACCTGGTGCTGGTCGTGACCGATGAGATGCCCTCTGCCGAGAGGTTGAAAACCTATACGGAAGATCCGCTCCATCGGGCTTGCCTCTTCGCGACCGTCAACCGGGATCCATCCGGTAGCTTAAGCCGCTTCTGCGAGAATCAGCGTCTCCCTCCTCCGTTGCTTTTTCACGGCGAGCTCGAGCTCTGGTATTTCCTCCTCCGGCTCAACGAGCTCCGCAAATGGTATCCGTCCTCTTTCCTCGTTCCGGAATCGATTCACGCCGTGCAGGCCCGGCCTGCGCCGATCCTGCGGCCGGCCCTCCAGTACCCCTCCTTGCTGTTCACCGGAGCCTTCAGCTCCGGCGAGAGCGAGGTCGGCCAGTGGCTGACGGCAGCCGAGGAGGTGGGCAGGCTGCTGCGCAAGGTGCCGCATGCTCTGGAGAGCCAGATCGAGCTGGCGATTCAACCCGAACGGGTGGTTCGAGCTTTGGCCGCCGAGCCCAATGTATGGATCCACATGGGGCACGGATCGGCGAGGTCCGGCCTCCATATCCCGGGGATGAACGTGACACAAGAGCAGTGGGTTGACTGCTTCAGCCAATGCGACCTGCGGCTGGCGCTCTTCCTGACCTGCGATTCTCATGTGCTCGCCCGGACCTTCGCAGAGTGCGGCGCCGGTGTCGCCATCGGCTTCGAAGGTGAGGTGGAATCCGACAAGACCTGGCATCTCGCAGAGGAGGTGCTAACGGCCATGTTCAGCCGGGGGACGAGCAGGCAGGTCATTCTCGAAGGTTTTGACGCGGGTGCTCTGAGATTCCGGGGGGTCCAGACCCTCAACGCCAGGCCCCGGGCGTATTATCCGCGGGGAAGAAGATGAAGATCCTCGTCACCGCCTCCTCGTCCTTCGATCTCGCAGGCATGGCGCGGGAGCTTGCTCGCTGTGGGCTCGATGCCGAGGTGCTGCCGCTGTGCGCCGGTGTGCCGCTGCGCCTTCCGAAAGAGATCGACCGGGCGGTCCTGGTCCTCCCGGGGATCGAGATCGTGGAGCTGGGCGAAGAGGTGGCGCAGTTGCGCGAAGCCCTGGGCCCTGTCATTCCGATGCTGGTGTGCTGCCCCCAACTGACCCCGGTCGACCGCCGGGCGGTTCTCGAATGCGGTGCTTCCGCCTTGGTGGCCCCCCGGAGCTGGGAAGGGCAGGCTGTGGCCGAGCGGGTGCTGGGGGAGCTCATTCTGGCCGGCGATGTGATGCCGTTTCGCTGCGGTGACTTGTGGGGCGGCACCGCCGTGCTCCAGGATCTCTATCGGCAGATCGAGACCGTGGCTCCTCTTCACGAAACGGTCCTGATCCTGGGGGAGACGGGAACGGGCAAGGAACGGGTGGCCCAGGAGATCCACCGCCGGAGCGGCCGGCCGGGAGACCTGATAGCGGTCAACAGCGCGGAGTTCACCGCGGAGCTGCTCGCCAGTGAGCTGTTCGGCCACGAGCGCGGTGCCTTCTCGGGAGCCGAAAGACAGCGCACGGGTCTGCTCGTCGCCGCGGGTGAAGGAACCTTCTTTCTCGACGAGATCGGCGACTTGACCCCGGCGGCCCAGGCGAAGCTCTTGCGGGTCCTCGAAGAGCGCAAGGTGCGGCCGGTGGGTGGCAACCGCTGGGAACCGGTGCGGGCCCGGCTCGTGCTGGCCACTCGCCGGGACCTGGAGACCGCCTCGGAGGAACAGTTTCGCCGCGATCTCTACGAGCGGCTGCGCGGCTTCACCCTGCGCCTGCCCCCCTTGCGCGAGCGGCGGGCCGACCTGCCTCTGCTGGTGCAAAGCTTCCTCGACGAATACAACCGAGAGTACTTGGGGACTCGGAAGATCCCCGCCGGGGTGCTCGACTCTCTGTTTCGCCACACCTGGCCGGGCAACGTGCGAGAGCTCCGTCTGGCAGTGCGGCAGGCCGCCGCCTACGCCTCCGGCCCGGACGGAATGATCAGCGCCCTCCATCTCCTCGAAGCAGCCCAGCGCCAGTCTTCCCAGGCCGAGCCGGACCACAGCGTGCGGTTCGACCCGGCCCGCGAGACTTGGCGCCAGGTCAGCGACCGTGTGCGCGCACGCTACTTCCGCGCAGTTCTGGCCGAAACGGACGGCAACAAAGAGATGGCCGCCGAACGCGCCGGGATCAGCCGCTCTCAGCTTTACGAGATCCTGAAAAATCTGGGCGAAGGGTAGCGCACGTAGCAGGCCGAAACCTCCCCCGTGTTACCATTCCCATCCCGGCGGTCCGGCAGGACAGGGGCCGTCCGATCCCCGTTCTCCGACTTCGAGGTTTTTCCATGTTCGACGGTCTCCAGAACAAGCTCCAGGACGTCTTCAGCCGCCTCAAGGGCGAAGGCAAGGTCACACCCGAGGCGCTCGACGCGGCTCTCCGCCAGATCCGGCTGGCGCTCCTCGAAGCCGACGTGCACCTGCGGGTGGTCAAGCCGTTCGTCGAACGGGTGCGCGAGCGCTCTCTCGGGGCTGAGGTGCTCGAGAGCCTCACCCCGGCCCAGCAGGTGGTCAAGATCGTGCGCGACGAGCTCGCCGCTCTCCTGGGCGAAGAGGGGACCGAGCTCCGCCTCGACGGCCGCCCGGCGGTGATCCTGCTCTGCGGCCTCCAGGGCTCGGGCAAGACGACCACCGCCGGCAAGCTGGCCAAGCGCCTCAAGAAGCGCGGCAAGCATCCGCTCCTGGTCGCGGGCGACCTCCAGCGCGCCGCCGCCGTCGAGCAGCTCAAGCAGGTCGGCAAGGGGGTCGAGGTGCCGGTCCTGGAGCCGGAGCCGGGCGAGACCGTGATCGCCCTGGGCGAGCGCGCCCTCGCCGTGGCCCGCCAGCGCGGCCACGACGTGGTGATCATGGACACCGCCGGCCGCCTCCACGTCGATGAAGCGCTGATGGACGAGATCCGCCGCCTCGCCGACCGCATCAAGCCGCACGAGACCCTGTTCGTCGCCGACTCGATGACCGGTCAGGACGCGGTGAAGAGCGCCGAGCAGTTCTCGGCGGCCCTGCCGCTCACCGGCGCCATCCTCACCAAGCTCGACGGCGACTCCCGCGGCGGCGCGGCGCTCTCGATCCGCACCGTGGCGCGCGTGCCGATCCGCTTCGTCGGCATCGGCGAGAAGTACGACGACCTCGAGCTGTTCCATCCCGAGCGCATGGCCTCACGGATGATCGGCATGGGCGACATCATGTCGCTCATCGAAAAGGCCGAGCGCGGGCTCGATTCAGCGGAGACGCAGCGTCTCGCCCAGCGCATGGTCAAGAACCAGTTCACCCTGGAAGACCTGCGCGACCAGCTGCGCCAGATCCGCCGCCTCGGCCCGCTCGCCTCGGTCATGGAGATGCTGCCGAAGGTCGGCCCGCTCAAGGGGTTCGACGCCGCGAACGTCGACGAGGGAGGCCTGCGCCGGGTCGAAGCGATCATCAACTCGATGACCCCGCAGGAGCGCAACCGGCCGGACGTCCTGAACGGCAGCCGCAAGCGCCGCATCTCCATGGGCTCCGGCACCTCGGTCGCCGAGATCAACCGCCTCCTCAAGCAGTACAAGCAGATGCAGAAGATGATGAAGGGAGTCCAGGGCAAATGGCTCCGCCGTGCGCTGGGGAGCGGGGCGGGGATGCAGGGGTGAAGCGCGTCGATAGGAGGTCAACGATGACCCGGGTCCAGGTGGAATTCGACTCCGACGTTTTTGCGACCCTGCGGAGATCTCCGGAGGAGGTTGCCCGAGAGATGCGCTTGGCGGCGGCGGTGATCTGGTATGCCCAGGGCCGAGTCTCCCAAGGTCGAGCCGCGGAGCTCGCGGGAGTTAGTCGAGCCGGGTTCCTCGACGCCCTGTCGGAGAGCGGCGTCTCGGCTTGCCAGGAGACGCTGGAGGATCTCGACGAGGTCCTGGCGCGTGGATAGGGTCCTGGTCGTCAATGCCTCGCCGTTGATTCTCCTCTCCCGGACCGACCGCCTCGACCTCCTGGCCTCTCTGGCGAAGACCCTTATCGTACCAGAGGCTGTGATCCGCGAGATCCATGCTGGTGCCGATCACGACGACACGGCCGACCGGATCAAGGATCTCTCCTCGGTGCTCCGAGTTGACGATCAGCCGGTTCCCGATCAGATCCGCTCCTGGGACTTGGGAGCCGGGGAGTCTCAAGTCCTGATCCATGGACTTGCAAGGCCTGGGTCGGAGGTCGTCTTGGACGATCTGGCGGCACGTCGCTGTGCACACAGTCTGGGCCTTCCCATGATCGGCACGTTGGGCATCGTAGTTCTCTGCCGCCATCGCGGCCTGATCAGCGCAGCACGCCCCGTCATCGAGGCGCTATGCGACGCCGGGTTGCGCCTGAAGCCGCGGCTGGTGGACGAAGCCTTGGCAAAAGTGGGCGAATGAGGCCCCCGGCTGTGAGACCAAGAACTTTCCCCCAGCTGTTCGAGCGAGCAGAAGAGCACGAGGACTACTGGGTGGCTGGTGCAATCCTCGAGTTCACCGAAGATGTGGTCCGCGAGATGAAGCGCCAAGGGATGACCTGTACGGCTCTTGCCCAGAGGCTCGGTGCCACTCCGGCTTACGTAACCAAGCTCCTGCGGGGAAAAGTGAACTTCACCCTCGCAACAATGGTGCGCCTCGCCCGCGCTCTCAACGCGGAGGTTCATGTTCAACTCACTGGTCCGACCCTGGCAGGTGCGAAGAGAGCCCACGCGAAATGAGAAAGCGCATGGCTGCGCCGCGCTCTGGCGCATTCGCGAGGCGGCGCGCCGGGGTCCGGCGGCCCAGGCCCGGTTCACCACCCACATGGCCGAGCTGTTCGAGAGGTTGACGGGGAGCCTGGCAGGCTTCATCGCCACGCCCGCTCCGGAAACCGGCCCGGCGGACCGCTACGACATGATCGACACGCCGCTTTGTTGAGCCAGGGGACGGGGATGTTGAGGACCGAGATCCCGCACCCCGGTGAGTACCTTCCGGCTGACCGACTCGGCCGTCACGCTCGGCGCCTACGCCCCCTAGGAAGGCAACCAGCCGGGCGTCCTGAACGGCAGCCGTGGGGTAAGGAACGCCTGTAGAACTGTTCCAGCGTCTCAGCAGGAGATCTGGTAGAAGCTTCGGTCTTCCGGTACCTACCCAAGAAAATAAGGTTTGTTAAAGACAGCCCCAGGTAGCCGCCGCCGCCACCGGCGCGGCGACCGCATCAGTTGATTCTTCTGGCCTATTGTCTGTGTCGCTCGACTGGTGACCATATATGCCGAAATGATTGATAACCAAGTGTAGGCCGTTCTGACTTATAGTTGTCCTCGCAGTCGATGATCACGCATTCGTCAGTTCCACCAAAGAGCTTCCCACGTAGACCGCGACCAACAATCTGCTCGTACAAAACTCGACTTACTGTAGGACGGGCGACTACAACATGGGTAACTCTGGGGGCATCGAATCCCGTCGTAAGTACTTCACAGTTGCACAGGACGCGGAGGCGTCCGGCCCTGAAATCCATTACCGCCTTGCGCCTAGTGACCTCACGTGTGCCGCCGCTGAGAACGGCAGCAGAGATGCCCTCTTGGCGCAAGAGAAAGGCCATGCACTCTGCATCTAAGATGCTAGGGCCGAAGTAGAGGATGGAATTCTCTGGATCTCTGCAGATTGGTAGGATGTGCCGAAAAACCACGAGCCGCCGCTGTGGATTATCAGCCCGGAGGTTAAGCGCACGATCGATGGTTTCGATGTCAGTTTCGGTGATAGCATTTTGATCAGGGACTGGCGGAGCCTCGAGAACTGTCGACGTTAATATAGTTTCGACTACGGGGCGGGCCAAGACTCCGCGGGTTTGCAGGGTTTCGCGAGGGTTTTCACCCAGAACCGACCGGGACTCGATGAGCGTACCAAAGAGTGAGGCTAGCTCGCGCGTACCGGCCTCACCATCGGAGAGATATTCCGTACGGAATGGAGTGGCCGTTAGCCCAACTATGGGAAGAGGAGATGGAGACGCGGCAAAGAAGTTCAGGATCCGAGTGTAAGAGGGCGCCGCTGCGCGATGAGCCTCGTCGACAATCACGAGACAAGTGGCGGTAAGGAGGTTGTTCAGCAATGCTTTTTCGGCTGGTCCGGGATCTGCGAGAAGGTTTACCACGCGCTGAGGAGTCGAAACCAGGACGCTTGGTCGGCAAAGGATATCTGCTAGCGCCTCGCGATGAGCCGCCAAGTCTTGCGTAAAGTTTCCCCAAAAACGAAATAGAAGCAGGGGGCAAACCGAAGCAGAGGCCTGCCAGACCTGTCGGAACTCTGTATATGCCTGTTCGCATAGTTCTCCCGAATGCGCGAGCCAGAGCACTGCTGATGCCTTCGCAGTCTGCGACGCATAACGAGTGGTAAGCCAGTCGCGGATACTTTCGACGGCGACGCGGGTTTTGCCAGCGCCAGTAGGCAACGTAACGATGGCGCGGCCGTTAGGTAGGTTTAACGTTGTGACTAGTTGGCGCTTGACGTCTTCCTGAAAATCCTGCAACGGCTTAAGATCAAGGCGCCCCTCGAGATATTCGAAATCCTCGGGTGGATCGTCACTCGGAATACCGGCTAGATCGGAGGGAAATCCTGCCTGCCGCACGAACTCTAGTGCCGCAGTCTTTCCTGGATGCCATCTGGATGGCTCGCGAAGGCCACATTTGCGGGCAACGATTGCGCGAACCTCTCCATCACGGAAGAGGTCGATCCCATGCTTGATAACCAACGCATGTCCGAGCTCCTCTTTCGTGCCACGCCGATCCTGTCCAGTCGCGGTCTTTCGTGCCAATCGGACTGTGTATACGAGATTTCCCAGAAGGTCCTCTAGCTCCCTATGTTGCAACAGCTCAGATAATCTATTCACAGCCATGGCTTCCCAACTTGCACCCGGTATTGGTGTTGAACCCTCTGGAGTCTCCGTCGGGAGAGGGCTGCGTCGGGCCTTGATACGAAAACCACCGACCTTTCGTGGGCCGGACTCCACATCTTGAGCTGACGCTAGAGCGTGCCTCAATGCGATATATTCAGGTTCTCTGAGACTCCAGGTAGTAACGATCTCATCTTTCGAGAGTGTTCCGTGAGCACGAAGAACCTCGAGAATTTCCTTGGCTTTTGCATCCATCGCTTTGTATCTCCGTCAACTCATACGCTACCGGCTGTCCGCCATGAGAGCCCCACGTCCTCGGCAGGGCAGATGTGTGCTACGACAGTAGGGAGCAGGGTTGAGCTCGGCCCCGTTCGGGCCGATGCTACCCAGACCGATCATAGCTGATTCCTCGGGCTAGGTGGCCGCCAAAGTGAGGAGGGTTCGCTAAAAGCTTGGGATGCGGGGCGCCTCGCGGCGGCTGCAGATCTTCCGCGCCGCACGGCCTCGCGGGTGATCGGCATGGGCGACATCATGTCGCTCATCGAGAAGGCCGAGCGCGGGCTCGATTCAGCGGAGACGCGGCGTATCGCCCAGCGCATGGTCAAGAACCAGTTCACCCTGGAAGACCTGCGCGACCAGCTGCGCCAGATCCGCCGCCTCGGTCATGGAGATGCTGCCGAAGGTCGGTCCGGGGTTCGACTCCGCGAACGTCGACGAGGGAGGCCTGCGCCGAGTCGAGGCGATCATCAACTCGATGACGCCGCAGGAGCGTAACCGGCCGGACACCCTGAACGGTAGCCGCAAGCGCCGCATCTCCATGGGTTCGGGCACCTCGGTCACCGAGATCAACTGCCTCCTCAAGCAGTACGAGCAGATGCAGAAGATGACGAAGGGAGCCCAGGGCAAGTGGCTCCGCCACGCGCTGGGGAGCGGGGCGGGGGCAGGGCAGGCGGCGCCTCGCCGGCTCTCTTGCCTCTTCTCTTCGCTCGGCGTTCCGTGAATCCGTCCCGGCTACAGGGCCAGTGTGTGCCGCAGAGCCTGCTCCACCTTGTCCATCGGCAAGCTGCCCACAACCCGGTGGATCTCGGTATCGGTGACTGTGGCGAGGTTGTCGGTCATCACGACGGAGTCGGTGAGCAGCCCGGACTGTCGGCCTTCGGCGGCTGCGCGGAGAATCTTGACGCGGCTCGCATGGCCGGCCCGCGAGAGATTGCTGGTGATCATCGCGACGATGACCTGTGAATGGCCTGTCCTCAGGTCGTCCGCTTGGACGACCAGGACCGGTCGGAGCTTGGCTGTTCGCAGGTTGGAATCCGGAAAGACGACCAGGGCCACGTCACCCCGCCTGCAGCCTGGCCCTCGCGGTGTCGTAGTCGTTATAGACGCCCATCTCCGTACCATCCCAGTCCGCGGCGAAAGTCGAGAGCCGGGCTCGCAGGTCAGCCGCGTGCGCCTCGTCGATCCCGTGCGCCCTGAGGTCGACGCGGTGCGGCTCCAGGAAGGTCACCAGAACCGGCGCGTCCTCGCCCACGTCGTTCGGCCGCTCGGCCAACTCGACCTTGCCCTCTCGGTAGACGCCTTCGATCGTCCTCAACATACCCCAGAATGCTATCACCCTTGCCCGGCGGAAGGGGCTGCCCGGCCGGCCCGGCGGGGATGCAGGGGTAAACCTTTGACTTCCCGCGCCTCGGGACGTACAGTTTCCTGTACGTACTCAGAGGTGACTCACGATGGATTCGATCTCCTATACCAAAGCGCGGGCACAATTGGCCAAGACCATGGACCATGTCTGCGAGAGCCACGAACCCGTCATCATCACCCGGAGCGGTGAAGCGTCGGTGGTGCTGCTCTCGCTCGAAGACTACAAGTCCCTGGAAGAGACGGCATATCTCCTGCGCAGCCCCAAGAACGCAAGGCGTCTGATCGAGGCGATCGCTGAGCTCGAACGTGGCGGCGGCACGGAACGAGAGCTGGCCGAGTGAAGCTCATCTTCTCCGAGAGGGCTTGGGAAGACTACTTGTACTGGCAGGAGACCGACCGCAACCTGGTTGCCAGAATCAATCGCCTCATTCGTGAGATCCAGCGCGAGCCGTTCAGCGGGCTCGGGAAGCCCGAGCCGCTGAAGCATGCTTTTCAGGGCTACTGGTCGCGCCGCATCAACGACGAGCACAGGATCGTCTACAAGATCCAGGATGACTCGGTGCTGATCGCTCAGCTCCGCTATCACTACTGACCGGCAGGCGTTTGGCCGGCCCGATCATTGCAACCTCTCTCATCCATGCGGACGAGAGGGGCCGGAACCGGCGCCGAGATCCGGGAGTATTATCACCGCGTCCTTCCTTTCTATGAAGCCGAGCTCAAGGACCGGGGCGATGAGGACTTCTGGACCTGGGCGGCGAGCGAGCCGGCCGGTTGCCGGGTGCTGGAGGTAGGAGCGGGGACGGGACGGGCGACGCGGTTTCTCGCCCGGACGGCCGCGCGCGTGGTGGCCTTCGATCTCGCGCCGGAGATGATCGCCATCGCCCGGCGCCGTTTCGCCGGCCAGCCCCATGTCTCGTGTCTGGTCGCCGACCTGCGGACCCTGGAGCTCGCCGAGCGCTTCGACCTGATCGCGGCGGTGGATGATCCCTTCGTCCACCTGACGGAGGAGGAGGACCGGAAACGCGCCTTCGATCGTGCGGCCAGGCATCTGGCTCCCGGCGGGCGCTTTCTTCTGGATGCTGCCTGGTTTCCTCCCGAGCGCCGTCGCGCGGCCCAGGCCGGTGGACTGGTGGAAGAACGGGAGGGGGACGAAGGCCTCGCCGTGCGGGAGCTCTGGCAGTGCGACGCCAGCCGGTCCTGCACCACCCGCTTCGAATACCGGGTGGACGGCCGCCTCGAAGCCGGCGCATCCTTCCCCTCCCTTCTCTGGTCTCTCGACGAGCTCGCGGAACGATCCCGGTCCGCCGGTCTGGAGATCGCACACACGTGGGGCGATTTCGACCGCCGGCCCTGGGACCGTTCCACGTCGCCCCGGCTGATCGCCGAGATGCGGCGGGTCTCTCGACGAAGTGGTCGTCGAGGCCGACCCGGCGGAGCCGGGATCTCGAGCGTCGCGCCCCGTTGAACAGAGTCTGTGGATGCTGCCTGGTCAGGCTACGCCGGGCACTTCCCCTCGCTCTTCACGCTCGTGCCGGCCGTGGCGGCCAGGCAGGCGTTGTCGTACGGCTTGCCGTCGCAGCCGCAGACCGGCTGGATGTGCATCCTGCCGTGCTCGGTGCAATCCGTCGGTCGCTCCTCGCAGATGCCGGTCTGGTCACAGCTGTTGAAGAGCTTGGCGCAGAACTCCTTCTCGCCGCATTGGGCGTTCGTCGTGCACGCTCCGGCCGGCTGGGCCGGATCGCCCAGCATGGGAAGCGCGGGCAGCAGGAGAAGGGAACACGAGAACAGCAACCTCGCAACGGTTCGCGGCGTCGGAGTCCTCCGGGAAAGGCCGCCGCGCCGCGAAGCGCACGACGGCCCCGGAAGTATAGCGTCCGCCCGAGGCCAGCGCACCCGCTAGAGAGGTCGTCGCCCCTGGAGCAACCGGACGACCAACACGATCACGGCGATTACGAGAAGAAGGTGGATCAGCCCGCTACCGACATGGAACACCAGGAAGCCGAGCGCCCAGAGCACCAGCAGGATCACGAGAATGGTCCAAAGCATCGTTCTGTCCCTCCCTTTCCGTTGGTTTGACCTGCGGGGAAGATCCAATGCAAACGCCGGACCAGAGGAGCGGGTTATGATACCGCCCGTGAAGAAGTCCCTTCGCTGATCCGCAAGAACCCCAGGCAACTTCATGCCGCCTCACTGGCGCGTCATCCTTCTCCTCAGCCTCGTCACAGGGGTCGCCTACCTCGTGCGTGCGGACGTCGCGGTGGCGCAAGAGCGGATGGTGCCGGCCGTGGGGCTCACGATAATCGCGATGGGTGCCATCACCGCGTGGGGCTTCCAGCTCTCCTACGCCCTGTTTCAAGTACCGGCCGGCATGTTCGGCGAGCGCCTTGGTGCGCGGACGGCTCTCGCGCTCGCGCTCACCGGCTGCAGCGCCGCGTCGTTCATCACGAGCGCCATGCCCGGCGAGGGAGCCGTCCTGGTGCTCGTGTCCACCCGGGTGCTGCTCGGCATCGCCCAGGCCGCGGTCTTCCCCGTGGCCGCCATGGCGGTCATGATCTACGTACCGGTGACGGAACGCGTGCGCGCGACCGCCATCTATATAGCCGCGGCGAGCCTCGGTGCCGCGGCGGCCCCGCTCTTGATGGCACCGATCATGGAGAGGTTCGGCTGGCGCGCGGTGTTCGCGCTCAGCGGTGCCATCGCGGGCATCACCGCACTGGCTTGGGCGGCGCTGATGCCGCCGCGGCCGCCGCATGCGGAGCTGCAGGGGCTCCGGGCGCGGCGCAGCGTGCTGTCCGAGCTGCGCATTCTCGGGAGCAACGTCCCTCTGCTGCGCCTTTCGCTCGCCTATCTGCTGCACTCCGCTGTGTGGTTTGTGTTCGTGTTCTGGTTTTTCCGCTATCTGACGGAGGGGCGCGGCTTCACCATCCTCGCTGGCGGACGGTGGGGCGGGCTGCCCAACCTTGCCGCGTTCGTGATCGCGCCTCTCATCGGAGTGGCGACCGATCGCCTCGGCCGTCGCATCGGAACCGCGCGGGCCCGCCGCCGCGCCGCGATGGCGTGCCTGTTTTCCGCCGCGTGTTTCGTGACCGCCGGGGCGGTCCTCCCGAGCGCGATCCTCGCCATCCTCGCTCTGAGCCTGTCGACTGCATGCGTGAACGGGGCCGAGGGACCGTTCTTCATGACCGCGACAGCCCTCGGGGAGGAGAATCCAGGCTCGGCAGCCGGCGTGCTCAACCTGATGGGAAACCTGGGAGGCGTCCTCTCCATCTGGCTCGTACCGAGGATGTCCGCCGCGTGGGGGTGGAACGGAACGCTGGTGTTCTGGTCTGGAGCCTGCCTCGCGGCCGCGCTCCTCTGGCTGACCGTGGACATCGACGCGGCTGCGCCGGAAGGCCAAAGCAGCGCAGTGACCGCTTGAGCCCGCGCCGGCCTCCAGAGAATCATTCGGCCAGCGCGAGGTAGATCAGAGGCGCCATTCCTGCGACCAGTCGATGTGGACGATCTCTTCCGGGTCGCCGACCAGACAATCCCGCTGCTTCAGATTGGCGAGCTTGTCCTGCGGCGACTCCGGGGAGATGCGCAGCCTTCTCCCATTACGTTCGATTTCCAGCGGTACTCCGGTGTCGAGCACCTGGTCCAGGAGATGGTAGATGTTCTGTCGTAGCTCAGATACGGTCACGGCACGAGATTTCCTCATCAAGACCTCAGCCTAACGCCGAGTCGTATGACCATCAAGAGTCCAGTCGTACGAATGACTGGGCTGAGCCCTCCTCACCCCTCTCGCCGCACCGCGCTCTCGTGCCAGCGGTGCAGGAGGAGCCAGGAGAGGCCGGATAGCATGGCCCAGAGCAGCACTCCGGCGGCGGAGAGGAGAGCCAGCGCGGCGAACATCCGGGGAATCTCGAGATTGTAGCCCGCCTCCAGGATGCGCCAGGCCAAGCCGGATTCGGTGCCTCCGCTCCCCGCGACGAATTCCGCCACCACGGCTCCGATGAGCGCGAGACCGCCGCTGATCCGCAAGCCGCCCAAAAAGTAGGGCAGCGCGCCGGGCAGCCGCACCCGCCGGAACGTCTGCGAGCGCGACGCGCCGTAGAGCCGCAGCAGGTCGAGGAGATTGTGGTCGGCGCTGTTGAGACCCAGGGTGGTGTTCGCGACGACCGGGAAAAACGCCACGATTCCGGCGCAGAGCACGAGGGCGAGCCGGACGTCGCGGACCCAGATGAGGATGAGCGGGGCGATCGCGACAATCGGTGTGACCTGCAGAACCACCGCGAGCGGGAAGAAGCTCCGCTCGATCCAGCGGGATTGCGCCAGGACGACCGCCAGGGCACCTCCCAGGACCACCGCGGCGACGAGGGCCTCGCCGGTCACCGCGAGAGTGAACAGGAGCGACGGGTAGAGCGCCGGCCAGCTCTCGACGAGGGCGGAGGCGATCCGCAGCGGCCCCGGCAGGATGTAATCGGGAATCTGCCGCCACCGCACCAGCCCCTCCCAGGCCGCCAGACACAGCAGGATCACCACCAGAGGCGGCCCCATCGCGGAAAGCCCGAAGAGGCGGGAGGGCCAGCGCGGCGCGATCATGGTGTCGGCATCACCCGTACGCCGAACCGCTGCTCGGCTTCCTCAATCACGCCGGGACCGATCGGCTCACTGGGGTCGAACGGCCATCCGGCCACGCCAGCGGGACCGAAGAGGGCGATGCCGGTCAGGAGCTGACCAGGATCGTGGCGCAGGAGGTAACGGATGCCGCCGAAGCCGGCAGCGGCCAAAGCGGCTGCCCACGCCTGGGTGACGGTATATTCAGGAGTCGAATGGATTTCTCCGGTGAGGCCGAACCTGCGGCAGCGGCTGGACGTGCAGTCGGCCAGGAGCACTGGAGGAATGACGAGGCGGGCGAGGCGGCGGACCACGATCTCGGTCTCGGGCACCAGCATCCAGAAGCGAAAGACTTCGACGAAGCAACCCACCGGTTCCTCTGCGAGGTAGCACGTACCCCGACCACTTCCCGCGGGCAGGTCGAAGCGGCCGGTGCCGTCGCTCGAGAACCACCAGGGGGTGCGGTCGGCTCGATGGATGCGGTAGAGCCGAGCTCCGGTGAGCTCGAGGGACGGAAAACCCTTCAGATCGGCCGGAGGGAGGGCGAGTGCGCTCAGGGGAGGGCCCCTGGCTAGTGGGCGAGCGCCGCGGCGGCGCGCCGGGCGGCTTCTAGAAGGCGCTCCGGGTCGCGTCGGGAGCGCATCCAGGCCGCCGGCGTCTCCCCTTCCAGCAGATCCTGAGGGCTGACAAGCCACGAGGCCACGGTATAGGGAGTCTCGACGGCGCCCTCGAAGCTGGCAAGGATGGGCGCGAGCTCGGGATACGGTCGCCCATCCTGTCCGAACTGGAACGCCGGGTAGAGCTTGCGGCCTCCCGCGGCATCCAGAGCCAGGAGGCGGCCGCGCTTGGCGAGATCGGAGACCGCTTGGCGGCTGCCGACGGCGAGCACGGCTTTGACCTGCTCGACATCGAACAGCGGGCCGAGATGGCGGCCCCAAACCGCTTCGGCCGCCGCCAGGAGCGCTGCACGCCGACCGAGCGCAGCGGGGTCGCCCAGGACAGGGGCGTTTTCCTGCTGCTCCAGCTCCTCGAGCGTTCGCTCGAAAGCGCGGGCAGCAACGGCGGCGGCCTCAGACATGAAAAAAGTCTAGAGCGTCAAGACCGTCAAGTCAATCGCCAGCGCGGCGCGCTCATCGCATCGCCTCCGCCAGCATCTCCGAGACCTGCCGGCAGAGGTGCAGATAGGCCGTGGAGTCTCGGAAGTCCGCCCCGCGCGGAGCGGGCGCATCCACCTTGACCTCTCCTACGACCCGGCCTGGTCGCGACGAGAGGATGGCGATGCGGGTGGAGAGGTAGACCGATTCCCAGACGCTGTGGGTGACATAGACCACGGTCAGACCCTGCGCCTGCCAGAGAGCGAGCAGGTCGTCGTTGAGCCTTGCCCGGGTGATCTCGTCGAGCGCCGCGAAAGGCTCGTCGAGCAGCAGGAGCCGCGGTGCGGCGGCCAGGGCGCGGGCGATCGAGACCCGCATCTTCATCCCTCCCGACAGCTCCCGCGGCCGCGCCCGCTCGAACCCCGCGAGCCCCACCCGCTCGATCAGCTCCCCGACACGGGTGCGGATCTCGGCGCGCGGGGTGCCGAGGATCTGCAAGGGGAGGGCGACGTTACCCTCGACCGTGGCCCAGGGCATGAGAGTCGGCTCCTGGAACACGAAGCCGATGTCGCCGACACCGCCGATACCGCCGACACCGTGCGTCCCTTGCAGCCGCCGCTCGACGCTCCCCGCCGTGGGGCGCGCCAGACCGGCGATCAGCCGCAGCGCCGTGCTCTTGCCGCAGCCGGAGGGACCCAGCAGGCTGAGCCATTCTCCGGGACGGACGTCCAGGTCGAGCGCGGCGAGCGCCGTGACTCCGCCGGCGAACCGCTGCTCCACCCCGCGCAGACGGACGACCGGCTCGGCGATCGATTCGGTGTCAGGGCCGGGAGTGGACACGAGGCTGTGGCTTGAGCTGCATTCCGACCTTGCGGTTCACGAACTGCAGCGTGTAGGCCTTGGACAGATCGAGGTTGGCAGGATAGAGACCGGCCCGGATCATCTCGGCGGCGAACCTCTTCCAGCGCGCATCGCTCATCGCGCCGATGCCGAGCTTCAGGGAGTCGCCGGAGTCGACCACGCCGTGCCGCTTCATGGCGGCGAGGCCGTAGGCGAGCAGGTCGTCGGTCATCTCCGGATTGTCCTTCTTGATCAGGGCGTTGGCCGGCCGGGGATCGCCGTAGAGATAGCTGTACCACCCTTCGATGCTCGCGTCGACGAAGCGTCGAACCAGGTCAGGCTTCTCGCGCACCAGCTTCCACGAGCATTCGATCGTGGTCGCATAGCTGTCGAACCCATGGTCCGCGAGCACGTGGATCACCGGCTTCATCCCCGCCTTCTGCAGGGTGTACGGCTCGCTGGTGAGGTAACCCTCCTGGATGGCCTTCTTGTCCGCCAGGAACGGGGCCATGTTGAAGGTATAGACCCGGATCTGGTCATCGGTATAGCCGTAGCGGATCTTGAGGAAATTCCAGAAGGTGAGGCGGGCAGCCGGCGCGATCAGGATCGGCTTTCCCTTGAGCGCCTCCAGGGTGTCGTTCCCCTGGCCGGGATGAGCCAGGAGGACCTGGGGATCCTTCTGGAAGATCGCCGCCACGGTGACCATGGGGATCTTCGCCTTGACGTAGTTGAAAGCGTCGAAGGAGGAGGAGCCGACGTTGAAGTCGACCACGCCGGCCGCGAGGAGCTGGGGATTGTTGACCTGCGGCCCTCCCATGCGCAGCGTCACATCGAGCCCATAGCGCCGGTAGATGCCCGTGGCGATGGCCTGATAGAAGCCGCCATGCTCGGCCTCGGCCTTCCAGTTGGTGGCCAGGGTGACTCTGTCGAGGCTGGCGGCCGGAACGGCGGCGAGGAACAAGGCGAGCCCGAGGAGTCTCTTGAGCACGGGCCGCAGGGTATCACGCCATTCGTGCTATCTTGAGAATCGGTGGGGGAAGATCCTATGGCAACACACTTTCCAGTTTTGATCGAACACTTTCTGCTGCGCGAGCTCCGCGCCCTTCGCCGGGAGCTCGAGGCGTATCCCGACGAGCAGCTGATCTGGGCGCTCCCGCCCGGGCTGCCGAACTCGGCCGGAACCCTCGCCCTCCATCTGGCAGGCAACCTGCGGCACTACGTGGGTGCCATTCTCGGGGGCACCGGCTACATCCGGAACCGGCCCGAGGAGTTCGCTGCGCGGAACGTTCCCCGCGCAGCGCTCCTCGACCAGCTCGCGGAGGCCGAAAAGGCGATCGAATCCACGCTTTCCCAACTGAGCGCAGAGCAGATGGCGGAGCCCTTTCCCGAGCCGATCCGGGACCATCATCTGCAGACGGATGAATTCCTGATTCAACTCGCCGTGCATCTCGCCTACCACCTCGGGCAGGTCAGCTACCACCGGCGCGTCGTCACGGGCGACGTCCAGGGTGTCGATGCGCTATCCGCGGCAGAGCTGGTTGCGGCGCGATCCGGCTCTCTCCGGACAGGTCTGCCTTAAACATTCTGGGTCCGGGAGTGTCTCTCGTTGTAGCCCACTGAGGTCGAGGTGTAGCCGGCCTTGTCAGTTGGGGGGAGGAAGCCATGCGTCCGTCGATGCTCCAGATGTTGCCGTTCACCGTCCTTTCGCTCCTGATCAGCGCTTTGCTGATCCCTTCGCGAGCCGCGATGGCTCAGAGCCTGGACCTCGTTGAGGAGAGCAGCCGGCTCAGTGACGCCGGCGAGCACGGAGAGGCGATCCAGCTGTTGCGCCAGGCTGTGGCGTCCCATGAGCGATCCCCGCGCCGAATCGGCCTATCGTGCCGCCTATGAGCTGGCGCTGACGCGGCCGGGAGAAGAGGGTGATCCCATCCATGAATACGGACGATGGCTGTTGCGTCATGGTCGGCCGCAAGAGGCGCTGGCCCTGATCCCCGCCGAGACCTATGCCGACTACACGTTGGATCTTCTGCACGGGGTCGTGTTGGAAAAGCTCGGACGGCTCCAGGAAGCAGACGACTACTACGCGCTCTATCGGAAGAAGTCGGGCGATGGCGCCCTTCCACTGGACCGCTTCTATGCTTCGCACCAGGAGCTGCGGATTCCGGGCAGCGAGCTCCAGCGCAAATATCATCTGCAGTTCGAAGGTTTCGAGGACGGTGGCGAAGGAAACAAGCTCGCCGAGGATCTCAACACGATCAATGGATTGTCATTCATGCTCTTCGGTGAGGCCAACCTCGAGAACGTCGGTGGGCAGAGAGCCGTCGCCTGGGCGGCGAAGGGCCGGGCTCTGCGCGGGAGGGCCACCAAGCGGAACGACGGGACGTTCTGCCCGGCCGTCCCGGCCCCGGTGGACAGGCCGAACGAAAGTCTCCTGGTCAAATACCAGCAGGTGCTTTGCCAGAGGTCAGGCAAGAACAATTGGGAATTCGACGGCATGCGGGACCGCTGCCCCAAGTGGTGCACCAATACGAAATATACATCCTGTCAGAAGAGTGACGAAAACTATCGGGTGGCATATACAGTCTTTTCCGGGATGGCACCGGATCCGGTGAGCCAGCGGTGCGCGAACGGCGCAGTGCTGGAAACGCCGGATTGTGCAGGAAGGGTCGCGTGTGAGACGCAGGCGGACGGTTCGCCGGGAGCTTATTTTCTCGACGGCCCCCATAGCTTCAACAGCGACGGCTCGAAGCAATGCGGAACCAACCGCGGCAAGGTGTGCGCGAACGGCCGCACCGATCACACGTTCTTTACCAACCCCGTCTGGCCGAGCAAACAGTCGGGTTGGCCGACGGAGAACCTGTACAGCGGTATGATTCCGGAAGAGTCAGACCTGGTCAGCCTTCCGGTCCAGGCCGACGGGAAGGCGTATTTTTCGGTCAGCCGTAAAATGAGAATGCGCGCGCATCTCGAGCATAGTGACATCGGGACGGACGGGGTCGATCTGGTGCTGGAGGCTGCTCCGACGCCCGACGGGCCGTGGGACTTTGCTCCCGTTTTGATCTTCTCGGATGGTGCCTACGGCGACATCATCTTTGATTCCCTGAGCACCTCGGCGACCAAGCCGCAGTATTTCCGCTGGGATGTAATCGGCCCGGAAGGCATGAAGTTCAAGCTGTATCTGAGCTACACGCTCTTCTAGCTCGCCCCCGGGGCCCGGGTCACTGAAGCTGTCGCCATCCTTCATGTGTAACGAAAGGACCTGAAGGAGAGCCTTACCTTGCAGCGGGCACCTCCATCCGCCCGCTGGAGGGAAAGGACCTATGGGAATCACCACTCGAAGTGTGCAGGTGTTCTTCGAAAACCGAACGGAAGCGACGCTGTTCAGGAGCGACTTCAACTTCGACGCGGACGAATGGCAGGCGCCCCCTGTCCAGATCGATCCGGGTACGACGGGTCAGTGGGGCTGCGACAATGCCTCGATTCCCTTTTTCGGAGTCGAGGGAAACGCGCAGTTCGTCGTCGTGATGAACGGGGCGAACGTGGGCCACGTTTTCCTGGACTGGAGCAATCCGTTCGCCGGCGCCGACACGTTCAAGATCCGGGTGGACTTCAACGGTACGAGCGACTCGGACTCAGGCAGCAATCACATCGACGAGACCTATGTGCGGTTCGTCCTCGATGGAGTGCCCGGCGCGTTCACTGTCGGTTGCTTCCCCGAAGGCACGGTCGAGCTCGGCCAGACCACTGGCGGTGGCCTGATCGTGAACACCGTCATGTCTTGGGCCGCCACCTTCATCGAGGCGGACGATGCCCATGGCGTCATCGCCGGCCTTGCGGAGGACGACTTTCTCGCCTCCCATGCCGGCATGCTTGCGTCGGGCCTCACGATCACCCAGATCACCTCGCAGGAGACCGCTGGTCAGCGGCGGTGGTCGGCCGTATACCGGAGCGGCTTCGAGACGCACCTCGAGCGTAAGCTCACGACCGATGCCTTCGTCGCCGAGTTTGGCAACCACTATGGCAAGGACTGCCTGATCGACTTCTCGACCTACGAGGAGAGCGGAGATCGGTTCTGGACGGGTGTCTGGCAGCTCGGCCGGAGCGACGACCACGTCTTCCTCTGGGGCTACCCGCCCGACGACTTCACTGCCAAGACCCAGGAGATCTTCGACGCCGGGGCGCCCTTGTCGATCGCCAAGCCCTATTTCTCCGGTGACCAGCTCCTCTGGGCCGGCCTTTGCCATCCCGCCCCCGTCGGGTCCTACTTCGAGCGTGACATGTCGCTCGCGCGCTTCCTCCAAGTGTGGGAGGAGCAGTACCCCACGAGTTGCCTCATATCCTTGGAGGCCTACGACGTGGGCGGGCAGACGCTGTGGTCCGGCATCTGGCACGACGGCCTGCAAGGCAACAGCCTCTCCTACGCCTGTGCAGACACGGTGCTCATCGACGACTTCTATGCATGGCATGACGCGGGCCTGCGGCTCGCCTATCTGACCGTCTATCAAGATCTGGGCGATTAGCCAAGGAGGAAGATATGAAACGGATCTCTCGAAGCGCGAAAACCGGGACGGCGCCCGCTACAAGCGGCGATCCCATGCGGTTCGTCTCCGGCCGGCAGGTCGCCAGCGAAGCGACGGAGACCGGTCCCCGGCCCACCGCGGCCTGCGAGGATCGCGGGGAGAATCGGGGACGCCTCCTGGGGAGGCTCCCCGGTCTGCCAGATCCGCCGGAATGAAGAGCTCCAGGTTCAGGTCAGGCTAAGACTGGGCACGCTGCGGCGCGATCGATTTTCGAGCCTCCGGGCAAATAGCAGGGGCAACCACGGGCGGAGAGCCGCCGTGCTACGCTACGAGGAAATGCAAGGGTCAACCGCTCGCACTCCTGTAGGCCATCTCCGCCGCTTGCTCGGCTTGGGCTTCGGGCTCGCGGTCATCATCGGCAGCACGATCGGCGTGGGTATCCTGCGCACGCCGGGGCTCGTCGCGGGCAACCTGCAGAGCTCGTCCGCCATCCTGGTTCTCTGGCTGGTCGGCGGTCTCTACACGCTGCTCGGAGCGGTGTGCCTGGCCGAGCTGGGCACGATGCTGCCGGAGACGGGTGGGTATTACGCGTACGCGCGGCGCGGATTCGGCAACTGGGTCGGTTTCGGCGTCGGCTGGACGGACTGGCTCACCTACTGCACGGTGCTCGCCTACGTCTCGATCGGCCTCGCCGAATTCATCGGCGTGCTCGTGCCGGGGCTCGCCGGCTGGGTGCGGCCCCTGGCGGTCGTCACGCTCCTTGCAATGGTGGCGCTCCAGTGGGTGGGCCTCAAGGTGAGCGCTCGATTCCAGGAAGCGACGACGGCGGTCAAGTTTCTTGCCTTTCTTGCGCTCGTCGTCGCAGCGCTCCTGCACAGGCCCGCGGAGGCCCCCGGGTTGCCGGCTGCGACGGACGCGCGCGGCCTCACGTTGACCGGCGTCATCCTGGCACTGCAAGCCGTCGTGATCGCTTACGGCGGCTGGCAGAGCGCGCTCTACTTCACCGAGGAAGATCGTGACCCCGCGCGCCACCTGCCGCGCGCCATGGTCGGCGGCGTCGTCTCGGTCATCGTCGTGTACCTGCTCGTCAACCTCGCGCTCTTGAACGTGCTGCCCATTCCGGATCTCGCGAAGTCGACGCTGCCGGGCGCGGATGCGGCGGCGATCATCGCCGGCGATCGGGGGAGGCAGATCATCACGGTGCTCTCGGTGATCTCGCTCCTGCCGTTGCTCAATGCGATTCTGATGATCGGTACGAGGATCCTGTTCGCGATGGGACGCGACGGGCTCGTCTCGCCGCGCACGGCGTCGGTCAACCCGGGAGGCACACCCGACGTCGCGACCATCGTCACGACCGTCGCAGCGCTCATCCTCATCGCGTCCGGCACGTTCCAGAAGCTCATCGCGCTGGCTTCGGTCTTCCTGGCCGTGAACTACTGCGTCTCCTGTCTCGCGCTGGTGGTGCTGCGGCGGCGGGAGCCCGGCCTTGTCCGGCCGTTCCGCGCCTGGGGTTATCCCTGGTCGGCCGGCATCGTCGTCGTGGGCGCGGTCGTCTTTCTTGCCGGCGTGCTGGTCAGCGACACGGCGAGCGCGGTGAAGGCGCTGGGGCTGCTGGCTCTGGGACTGATCGGGCGGGTGGTGGCACTGGCAGTCAAGCCGAGCTCCTCGACCTCGTAGAGATAAAACCTTTCGCCGTAGTAACATTCCGACCGGTTGCGACGCCTGTCTCCGGTGAATCAGAGACGAACGGCTTGGGGCCGTTCTCTTATAGATTGCACGAAAAGGAGAACTTATGTCTGTGGCAGGCGCAGCCGCGTTCAGCGTTTTCAGCTCCCTGGTTGGGACTATCGGCACCAGCTGGACCTTTGAAAAGATCCAGACGTTCAACAGCCCTCAAAACCTTCTGGCTGTCCCATTGCTTCGGTTTATCTCCGAGAGCGATGACGAGACCGTCACGGAGGCTTACGTCTCGCAGTTCACGGATAACGGCGTTTCCAAGACGGGACACTTCATGGGGGTCGGGGCGACGAAGTGCACCAAGATCACCTGGGCTCTCTACTGCGATCACAGCTTCAACAACCCGACCGCGATGATTCTGTTCTTCGGCTGATTGGAGGAAGATATGCCAAATGAAGCGACAACTCAGCATGCCGTCGTCGTACTTTTCGATCCGGCGACCGGCACCATCGTCCACGGCCACTACTGCGAGGCCGACGCGGGTGTCGAGCTCCCCAGCCGCGAGGCTCTCGAGAAGACGGCTCTCGAGTACGCCCGGCGCCACGCCAAGAAAGGGGTCGACCTGTCCAAGGCGAAGGCTCTGCACGTCGATCCGAAGACATTCCAGATGGACCGGAAGTACCGAGTCGATCCCAAGCTGAAGAAGCTTGTCGAAGCGGTCTGATCGAGAAGGCGGCGGGCTCACAAGATCTGTGGGTGCCTGGGTGGGCGACCATCCAGGCACCCGCATGAGCGTGCTTGAACCACGCCAAAGGCGATGGAGGCGGCCGGGCTCAGCCCGCGGCCGCCGAGCACGCCGCCGCCTTGCTCCCTCCGCCGCTCGCGCGGACCGTGCTCGTCGCGTTTGCCGGATCGCTTCCGGCGTCCTCTTCGTCGCCGTCGAGGATACCGTCCTCGTCGCGATCGATTCCGACGCGGACTCCCGAGCCCGGCGGGGTGCAGGTGTAGGTCAGCTCACCTCCTTTCTGTGCAGCGCGTTGCCGCAGGCTGGCGTCCGAGAGTGGCGCGTCGCAGCTCCGGTTGCCGAAGAACAGGCCCGAATCGACGTCGTAGAGATAACCTTTTTCACCGTGGTTGCTCCCGCTCTTGACCACCAGGTCGCACTCGCCGGCCCGGGCGCGATCGATCAGGAGATCGATCCGATCTCCGACCACCGCTGCGTTGTCCTTCGTGAGCGTCGTCTGCTGCCCGACGATGGGTGCCAGGTTGCTGTCGAAGGCGAGCTGGAAGGCCTCGACCTGCCGTTTCTGTACCTCGCCGGCCGGCCCGGGCAGGAAGCCGCCGGGAGTGGCCGGGGATTGGTTGAAGCCCCCGTTGTCGGTGGTGACGCTGATGAAATTGAAGATCGTCGCGACGGCCCCGTCGTGATTGAAGCCGAAGCCGCGGACCTGCTCGCCCAGGAAGGCGTCGTTGGTGGGGATGACCGGGCTGGTCGGCATTCCGAACATGCCGACCTTCTGGTAGGCGTTGCGGAGGTGCGGCGTTTTGAACCCTTCCGTCCCGCCATCGAAGGTGTAGCGGCCGTCGGTGCCGAAGAAGCCTGGAGCGGCCACTCCCTTGTCCTCGTTCGCATGGGGATCGAGCACGTGGCAGGAAGCGCAGGTGCCCCGGTTGGTGAAGTCGGAGATGTTGTTCATGAAGAAATCGTGCCCCGCCTGCTGGTCCGGGGTGAGCCGGTTGGAGAGCATCCGGATCGGGTTGGGCGGATAGGTGACCTGAAGGATGAAGGTGGCGAATGCCAGCATGTCCTCGTCGGAGACCGGTCCGCTGCGCCCCAGCAGGTTGGGGAAGGCTCCCTGGAACTTTTTGAAACCCGCGACCTCATCGAACGTCCCGCTGTCCGGCTGTGCGCTCGCGGTGTCGTTGCCGCCGGTGCGGTCTCCGCGCCAGTGCATCGGCCCGTGATTCGCCATGCCGCGCAGGCTCTGGGTGGTCATCGGTCCTTTCATGGGGTGATGGCTGTCGAGCAGCCCGAACGTCGAAGGGGCTACCTCGAACGGTCCCGGAATGGGCGCCACCGAGCCGTCCGGGTTGCCGAGGTCCCAGGCCAGGCTGTCGAAGTCGCCGAAGACATGGCAGCTGGCGCAGGACGAATCCCCGTGGCTCGACGAGAGCGACGTGTCGTAAAGGAACGGGCGCCCGGCGACCACGCTCGGCGGCTCGGGATTGTGCATGGCCACGTGCTCGACCTCGGTGCCGGAGACCGTGTCGACGACCGCGATCGAGTTGTCGAAGCGGGTCAGCGTGTAGATCCGGTGCTCGTCCTCGTCGAGCACCAGCCCGGTCAGTCCGCCGCCGGAGACTTTGATCTGGTCGTCGGTGCTCGGCGTGAAGGTGTCGTTCTCCAGGGCGTGGGTGTCGAAGACTCCGATCTTGGAGGTGCCGAGCGTCGCGACGTACAAAGTCCTCCCGTCGCTCGTCACCGCCATCTGCTGCGGGAAGGCGAGGCTCTTGTCGTTCTCGGCGTTCGGGATCTCGTCGCAGCATTCGGCGTAATTGATATGTTTGTTGAGGTGCCGCGAAGCCACGCTTCCCGCCGGGCCGAGGACGGTGATCCTGCTCTCATGGAGGTGGCCGCGGACGCTGTGGCCGGCGAAGGTGCCGGGTCCCTCGAAGCGCTTTTCATTTCCGGCTTCGGTGTTCGAGACGTACACCTTCCCATTGACCGGGTTCACCACCATGTTGAAGAGGATGGTGCCGACGCCCCGGTAGTACCCGGCGGTCCCGCCGAGCTGCGCCGGCGGATTGGCGTTCGCGTTGATCACGAAGACGTCCTTGTCGGGCAGCGAGAACCGGACCTTGTCATCCCAGACCCGGTTGAGCTCGTCGACCCAGTGGGTGCCGTTGAATTTGACGATGAGCCCCACTTCCGGCTGCGGAACGCCGTCGGCATTGGTGTTGGGCCTGGGGAGGCCTCCGGCGGCTTCCCCGCCGTTCGGGACGAAAAACTCGTGGATCGTCGTGGTCTGGTTTCCGGACTGGAACGCCGCCGCGTAGACCTTGCTGCCGTCCGGGCTCACCGCCAGGGCGCGCGGCGTGTCGCTGAACAGGGTGACGATGGTGAGCGGCGTTCCGGTGAGCGTGGCGCCGGGATGATCCGCATCGAAGACCCAGACGTCTGCCCGGCCCACGCCCGGAGTGGTGAGCTGGGGATCGTACGGAACGTTCTGGCCGCGGTGGGCGGTGGTGATGAAGGCGCGGTTCTTCCCCGATCCGCCGAAGACGATGTCGCGCGGCTCATCGCCAACCAGCAGGGTCCGCACGACGCGGCCGGCATGCCCGCCTTCGTCGAGCTCGACCACGCTCACGCTGTCGGAGAGATGGTTGACGACCCAGATCTCGTTGTCGTTGCGCGCTGCGACGGCCACCGGCTCGAGGCCGACGGGAATGGAGACGCGATGCTCCAGGCCGTTGTTCTTGACGCGAAAGACCTCGAGACGGTCGTCCGGTGTATTGGCCGCGAAGAGAAACTTCCCGCTCGGTGACAGCGCCAGAGGGCGGACCTGGCCGCTTTCGAAGAGCGTGAAGCGCCCGGGCCGGGTGGCCGCGGCCGTCTTGAAGTCGGCCAGGCGGGCGCCAGCCCCCGCGGGTAGCGTGGCGACAAGCCAGGCGAGAACGGAGAACGCGGCGATCGGCGACGAGACAGAACGGCGTGCGAGGTACGGCATCGCCATAGGACCTCCTCCGACAATCGTTGCATCCGCTGCGCCCTTGGCTCCTCAGGGAGAAGGAAGATTCTCTCTGAGGAACCAAAGAGCAACGAATTGTCCGAATGTCTTAACGCCTGGAATTCGGAAGTCCCTCACTCTGCTCGCGACTCCCCCTCTCCGCAAAGGAGAGGGGGCGGCGAGTCAACGTCAGGCCCGTTCGATCCGGTACCAGATCCGCCAGGCGGGTGCGCTCTCGGGATCGACCGGCTCGTCCCCGGGCACGTAGTTGCCGAACCAGGATTCGGCCGGAGCGCAGAAGAGCCGCGTGTACTTGCCCACCGAGTCGTCAGGGTCGAATTTGTCTCTTTCCATGGCCAGGATCTCGACCGCCAGATCGTTTTCCGCGTGGCCGCTGAAGATCACCTTGTTGAGCTCGACGACGTTGCGGCCCGGCCGGTCCGAGATCTTGAAGACTCCCGTCTGCGGCAGCCGGGTCTGGCTTTCGTTCCCGCCGTTGTCCGAGGTGAAGACGCGGCAGGCGAATTGGATCTCGCCGCGCCCTTTGATCCATGGATCGCGATCTTCCAGGATCTGGATCTTCTCGAGCACGACGCGGATTTTCGGCCCGGCGAGAGGCCGCGGCCGGCCCGGATCGTTGGGATCGATCCAGACGGTCGGGTCTTCCCACGGCAGGCCCGCGGACTCGGCGAGGGCGCGGGCCCGCGCGCGGATGGTCTCGACCCGCCGCTCCAGGACCGGCCGCCAGCGGTTCCCTCTGGGTGTCAACGACAAGCGCTCGAACATCACCTCGAGCAGGCGGTGCTCGGCGTCGGCGATCTGCCGTGCTTCGCTCACCTGGATGTCGAGACGAAAACCGCCCGTCGTCCGCTGCTCGCAGCTGCGGAGCTGCGCGACGTCCACCCGGAAGCGCTGCCCTTTGCGGATGCCCTCCGGCAGCGCCACGGTCACGATGCCGGCCAGACGCTCGCCGCGCGCCGCCGGCAGCGGCACCCAGGAGATACCGCCGGGCGTCAGCAGCAGCGTGTGCTCGTCGAGCACCCGCACGTCGCCCGGCGCATGGCGCAGGTTGCGCAGGTTGATCACGTTTTCGGCCCGCACGCCGGGCAGATAGAGCTCGACGCGGCTCTGCCGCGGCAGGTCGTTCCAGAAAAAGACGAGCTCGTCGATGCAGTCGGCCGAGGCCCGCCAGCGTGCGGGATCGAAGACGAATGGAAACCGTTGGTCGACCCGTCGGCCGGCCTCGGCGAGGAAAGGCCCCAGGTCGTGCATGTGTCCATGCCCGCCGCCATCGTCCATCGTCATCGGCGTCGACATGGCGAGCGACAGGGCTTCGGCCCGCACCAGCTTCTCCCGGTGCTCGGCCGAGATGAAGCGGAACTGTGGTCCGGCATCGGCGTGCGCCGCGGGCTCGTGGTCCTCGTGGCCGTGCCCGGCGTGCTCGGGGCCGAATACCGAAGGCGGCTGTTGCGTCACCGGCTGGCAACAGGAGAGGTCGACCTCGAAGCTGTGCTGCACGGTATGGGTCAGCGGCGCCCCTGGATTGTCGGTGGTCAGGATCAGGAGGTTGCGCTGGGCCAGGTTGTCGGAGCCGGCCGGCGAGGCGCCCGCCTCGGTCGGGTCTTCGTCGTAGCGGATCTCCACGACCATGCACTGGTGGGCATCCATCATCAGGGAGCGGATGGACTGCACCTCACCGGACGTGAACGGACCGTCGGGATGGGCGGCGACGCGGTTGGCCGGCAGGCGCGCGCCATCCTGGTTGATGTCGAGCCAGACGCCGAAATAGAGGACACGCTCGGCGGCCGGACCGGCCGGGAAGGAGGCCGCGTTGAGGGGATCGGTCTGGGTGTCCATGGCGGTCGTGTAGGACACGCGCGGCGCGGCGAAGAAGGGGATCGACGACAGCTCGTCCCCGCCAGTGAAGCCGAGGAGCGGGACCT
>DASPXX010000274.1:0-8932 GCA_035637095.1 Thermoanaerobaculia bacterium | reverse complement strand
CCAGGTCCGCGCCTCGGAGAGCTTGCCCATCGCGCTCACCGTGACGCTCACTGTCACCATGCGCACCTCGCTGAAGCTGTCGTCCCACAGCTCCACGGCGCCGGTGGGCGGATCGTTGGCCGGATCGTCCCGCCGCAGCCGCAGGCGGTACCTGCGGTCGACGTCGTCGAAATAGCGGTCGACCCAGTAGAGGGTGCCGGCGCCGGGCGGGTTGGAGATCGGGCTGGTCAGGTCGCGCACCCAGACCACGTCGCCGTCGCCGGCGCCGCGCAGCGTGCGCAGAGGCCGTCCCTGGCCGTCGACCGCCGGCGCATTGTTGACCGGCGGCTCGTTGGCGAGGACGTTGGGTCCGATGCGGACCGTGAAGCGCACCGGCACCTCGCCGGCGCGGCCGGGGTGGCGGGCGCGGACCGTCACCGACCGCGGATCGAGCGAGCCGGCGGCGAGTGTAGCGCTGGCGCGGCCGTCGTCGCCGTCGTAGATGCGGGCGACGTAGCAGCGCTTGCCTCCCTCCTCGAAGAAGGAGCGCACGCCCTGGGCGAGGTAGTTGACGACCTCGTCGTCGCTCCCGTCGAAGACGAGAGCGTCGAGGCCGCCGTAGATGCGTTCGAAGTCGGCGAAGCTGGTCAGCAGCTCGGGCGCGCCCTCGATCGGCCCGTAGCGGGCCGGTCCCACGAACCCGGCGGTGCTGGTGCTCACGCCCTCGATGGACTTGGGGCGGAAGCTGGTCTCTTCGACGTAGACCCCTGGGGCGAGATACTCGGGCATTGCGGTCTTCCTCCTGATCGGGTTACGGGGGCGAGCCCGCCGCTTCGATGAGCAGCTCGGGCCGGCCGGAGGTGCGCAGCACCAGCTCGCGGCCGTAGGCCAGCTCGGCCTCCAGCTCCGGGATGGTGGGGCCGGCATCCGGCGCGAGCCGTGCCGGCTCCTGTTGCCGGATGGCGCGCAGATCCGGCGCGCCCCCGGCGATGGGTTGAACAGGGAGCCCGGGCGACCAGCGCACCCGGACGGTGACCCGCCAGCGCTGCTCTGCCAGCGGCGGGAACGTGCCATTGGGCGGCGACGTTACGATCGTCCCGATGACGGTGGGCCAGGGGAGGAGCACGGTCACGCTGCCGCGGCGGTCGGCCAGGCCATACCAGCGGTCGCCGCCTTCCAGCTCGAGCTCCAGGAGGGCGTGGGCTGCCGGCTCGGGCGCGCCGTCCGGCCCGCTGTGGTCCGCGTCGGCCAAAAGCGCCCGCACCGCGGCCAGGCCGGGGCCCGCCGGCCGGTTGGGGGACGAGAAGAGATAACAGCGCGCCGCCGCCGCGGACAGCGGGCTCGCGTCGAGGCCGGGGTTCCACGGCCCGCGGTAGGGGAGCGGCAGATCGACCGTGAAGGCCACCGGCAGGAAGCGGCGCCGCGCGTCCTCGACGCCCACCAGGAAGCGCAAGGAGATCGGCTCCGGCGGGCTCAGGAAGTCGGGTTCTTCATCTCTCTCCAGAGCGCGCAGGCCCGGCAGGCCGTGGAAGGCCCACAAGCCGCTCGAGGTGCGCACCGCCGTGCGCTCGGGCCCCACGCCGTCGACGCGCCGGGCCCGCACGATCAGGTCATCGCGCACCGGCTCGTCGAGAGCGGGGTCCCAGAAGCGGATGCCGAGGAGCGTCCGCGCGGTGACCTCCTCGAGAACGCGGACGTCCACCAGAGGCTCCATCTCAGGCCCTCTCCAGGACGCCGTGGCGGAAGCGCCGCTCCTCGACCAGCGGCCGGTCCGCCGGCCCCGCGCCGAGCTCGCCTTCGCCCGCCGCCGCGGTCTCCGGCTGCTCCAGCCACACCGCCCGCGCCTGGTAGGGGACCGACAGGTGGTATTCGTTCTGCGCCAGGTTCTCCCACAGCCGCAGGAGGTCCTCGGTGGACAGCTCGGTGGGCGAGATCTCCACCGTCTCCCCGGGCCGGAAGACGTCCGCCGCCACCCGGTTGAGCAGGCCGGCCGGCAGCACCGGATGGTCCTCGATCACCCGCATGGCCCAGCCGGCCACGCGGTGCTGGAGGGAGGCCTCGCGGCCCCAGAACGAGAGCAGGAAGTGGAGGTCCAGCGGGAGTTGGTGCGCCGCCTGCGTCCCGTTCGGCCCCAGGCGGCCGGCCGGCAGGCGGTGGGTGCCGTTGACGTAGACCCGGTAGAGGAAGAGCGACACCCCGGCGTTCATTGGCTCCTCCCGCAGCTGGCGCGCGGTGAGCACCCGGAACTGCAGCTCGTGATCGAACCCCGCCGCCGTGGACTCGGAGCGCAAGAGGCCTACCACCGCCTCGCACACCGCCGACACCGCCCGGAAGTCGGCCATCAGCAGTCCCCCCGTTCGGCGAGGAGCGACCGGACCTCGTCCAGCCGTCCGGGATCGATCCGGTAGTGGAGGCGCGAGCTGCCGTTGTGCCGCTCCAGGAGCAGCCCGCGGGCGGTCAGCTCCGAGACCGCCTCGCGGACCTTCTGGGTCTCATCCGCGATGTAGCGCTCGAGCAGCCACCACTGGACGATCCCCTCCAAGGTGTCCTGGGCCGCGGGGTTTTCCGCCAGATAGGCGAGCACCTCGTAGGCGAGCGGCGAGTGCAGTTTCGGTCGGTCCATCGGCACGGGCGCTGGAGAGCAACCGGGGTGCCATGGCGGAAACCATTGAAAACAAAGGAGGGGAGCTCGCCGGCCAGGACCTTTTCGTCCGAGCGCCGGGACGAGGCGCTGGAGGACTCAGCAGGCGTGGCAGGGGGTGGACGAATTTGTCCTGGTCCGGTCTGGAAATGTCCAAGCAGATTGAGAATAAGATAAGTCGTAACGAAGTCGCCCTGACCGTCGCCTCAAGGGACAGCGGATCGAAGGATGGCGGACCGGGAAGATGTCGACCGTCGCACGCAGCCCGCAGCAGGAAATGGTCCAGCGCCTCAAGGAGGCGCTGGGATTGAAGCGCCTGATCGGCGAAAGCCCGGCCTTCGTCGAGCAGATCCGGAAGCTGCCGGCGGTGGCGCGCTGCGACGCCGGAGTGCTGATCTCGGGCGAGACCGGCACCGGCAAGGAGCTCATCGCCCGCGCCATCCACTACCTGAGCCCGCGCGCGAGCGGCCCGTTCATCCCGGTCAACTGCGGTGCGATCCCGGTCGATCTCCTGGAGAACGAGCTGTTCGGGCACGAGCGCGCGGCCTTCACCGGCGCCCAGACCGCGCGGCCCGGCCTCATCGAAGAGGCGGACGGCGGCACGCTGTTCCTCGACGAGGTGGACTCGCTGCCGCCGCTCGCCCAGGTCAAGCTGCTGCGCTTCCTGCAGGAGAAGGAGTTCCGGCGTCTCGGCTCGACGAGAGTGCAGAAGAGCGACGTGCGGGTGATCGCGGCCACCAACGCCGAGGTCGAGACCGCCGTGGCGCAGGGGAAGATCCGCCGCGACCTTTACTACCGGCTGAACGTCATCCCCCTCGTCCTGCCGCCGCTGCGCGAAAGAAGGGACGACATCCCTCTCCTCGCCAGCCATTTCCTCCGCCGCTACGCCGAAGAGCTCGGCCAGCCCTGCCGCGACTTCACCGGAGAGGCGATGCGCACGCTCCAGGACTACAACTGGCCCGGGAACGTCCGCGAGCTCGAGCACGTCGTCGAGAGGGCGGTCGTCCTCTCCGGAGACCGGGACCGGATCGAAGCCGAATCGATCGACCTGCCGCGGCCCGAGCCCCGGCCATCCGCCCCGCAGCCCTTCCAGGAAGCCAAGGCACGGGCGGTCGCCCGTTTCGAAAGGAGCTATCTCGAAGAGCTCCTCGCCGCCTTCGGAGGCAACATCACCCGAGCCGCCCGAGCCGCCCGGAAAAACCGCCGCGCCTTCTGGGAGCTTATCCGCAAGCACGACATCGACGCCCGGAGGTTCCGGCCGCCGGAGCTGTAGCTTCCTTTTCTCCTCCGATGGTCTTTAGAGGAGTATTCCGGAAGTGCGTCGCTCGGAGTCCTCACCCCCCGACCCCCTCTCCCATCTCCCAACCCCCGACCCCGGGAGAGGGGGCGCCGCCTCCCAAAACCCTGAAAGCACGAGGGAAGGGGGTTTTCCCCCCTCTCCCGGCGGGGGGAGGGCGGAAGAGGGGAGAGGGGGCCAGGGGGTGAGGACTCCACGCGAAAAAGCAAGCCGGGGGCACTCCCCCCGCCCTCGAGGAGCCCACCCCGGGCGGCTTGGGGCTATTTGGAGCACCCGGCCCTGTCCCTCCGTTTCGGGGGGCCGGCCTTGGCACGGCCGGCCCCTGTCACGTTTGGAGGGGCCCGGTCTCCCTGGGAGAGACGAGCCTCTCTCCTTCCTTCTTTTTGGGACTGGGACGATTCAAGGGATGACTCCCACGAGCGCGACGGTGCTCCTCCCCGATGGCCCGATTCTCTGCTATGATGTCGCCAATGGACGAAAAACGCTCAGGAGTGAGTCTCAAGGCGCCAGCGCCGCCCGGCGTTCCTCTGCATCTGCCGGGCCGCGGGTCGTTCCCGGCGGTCGATGACCATCTCGTCGTGCCGGAGGTCACGCGCGACGAGATCATCGCGGGCCGTCGTGTGGTGGCCCACCCGGCCCTGCCGCCCCACGCGAATCAGCAGACCGAGCTCGGCTATGTCGTGCGGGGGAAGGTGGCCTCGGGCTACCTGACGCCCTCGGACCTCTTGACCCGGGTCGGCGAAAAGTCTGACTTTGCCAGTGACGTCTGTGTGTACAGGAACGGGATCGATCCGGCGACCGGCGAGCGCTTTCTGGAGGAGATCGCCTTCGAGGTGATCTCGACGCAGACCGAGCGGGACGTGACGGAGAAGGCGGTAGAGATGAGCCGCCGCGGCGTGCGCCGGATCTTCGGGATCTGGGTCAAGGGCCGCCGGAGGGTCTGCGAGTGGTCTGCCGGGAGCTGGCGCCAGCTGGATGCCGAGTCCCACATCGAGGACCGCTGCCTGGCGACGCCGCTCAAGGTGGCAGCGCTGCTCGATGCCGCAGAGGCTGACAACGCCGTGGCGGAAGGCCTGATCGCCAAGGGAAACCCGACGATCCTGCAATTCGGAGCGGCGGCCGAAGCCCGAGGAGAGGCCCGGGGAGAAGCCCGGGGCATCGCCGAGTCCATCCTCGGTGTCCTGGAGGAGCGCGGAGTCGCCGTGAGCCCGGCGCAACGGGAGGAGATCCTGGGTTGTGCCGACATCGACCGTTCGAAACGGCGGTTGCGCCGGGCCGCCCAGGCCACCTCGGCCGACGAGGTCACGGCCGTGGCCTGAGCACCCCTCGAGCCCTTGGCCGTTTCCACACGCCCCCAAACCCTCAAGCCCTTACCCCGGCCTCTCTCGCAAACGGGAGAGAGGGGGGAGCTGCGCCTCAGGGCCGGCCATCGGCCGATTCCCTGGCCCTCACCCCGGAGGGTGACGTGGGGAGGCCCGCCTGCGCGAAAAGGCTGGCACCTACTCTCCGGGGGTGCCAGGCAGGCCGCTTCCCCTCCCTGCCGGCGCCTACGGCGAAGTCGATCGCCTCTGCTTATTTTGAGGCCAGTAAGCGGGGTAGGGTTTTTTCTCGAAAGGGAGCACGGGTGCTGCGAGATCAGGAGACCGAGCCAATGCCAGCGCACAGACTACACGTGACCGTTCCCGAGGACCCATGGGCGAGGTCGAGCTGACATCGAAGACGTAGACTGCTTCAGCGGGCAAACTTCCTCTCCTCGCGGCCGGGGGCTCCTCTCCTCGATTTCGATCTCTTCGGCTTTGTTGCGCGCGAATTCCTCGCTCGAGGAGAGGAGCCCCCGGCCGATGCCTTGCAGCCGTTGCAGCCGGTCGCGCCGCTCTTCGGGAGAGAGTTGCCGGAAAGGCCGCGGATCCCCAGCCAACTCGGCCCTCATCTCTTGCCAGCGCGTTCGCGCAGCGCGCCTTACGCTTTCCGGCCGCTCTTCGGCTTCCGCCTGGCTTTCGGAGGGCGTTACGAAGATCAGCGTCGCGGGTCCCGAATGGATCGTTTCGGGAACCTCGATGACGAGTCGCCGATCCTCCGGAATCACCACTTCGATCTGGTGTGTCGCCATCGAGGGTTCTCCTGATCCACCGGTCGATGGGGAAAACCCATGCCCGGGTGAGCCTAGTTTACCACCGAGCTCAGTTCGCAGGGCGGGCGGAGACGCGGCGGTTGAGATCTCCGGCACCGCTTTTCCCTCTCTTCGTTATCGATCCAGGTAACTCGCTGTACCGTCTCGACTTAAAGCTCCCCCACCGCCACGTCGCGCTCTCCGACGCGATCGAGCAGGGGCAGCTCTTCTGCAACCTCCTCGCGGAAGCGCGAGCCCGATTGGCGGGGGAGTGATGCTCGCTATATCCGCCAGTTCTCCCCCTCTCCCAGAGTAGGTGCCAGCCGCTTCGCGAGACCGGCGCCGCGACCAGACCTGGTCCTTCCAGCCGGTCAGGCGGATGTCCTTGCCCTGTCGGCTTGGGGTAACGTATTCGGAGTTGGCTGGACAAAGAGAGACGGAAACGACGCAAGGGGAGGACCCGATGCCCGGATCGAGACGCGCCAAGATCGCCTACTGGATCTTCACGATTCCTTTCTGCCTGATGATGGGTTTCACCGTCTATGCCCAGCTCTGTCTGCCCCAGGTCGCCCAGGTCTTCACCCATCTCGGCTTTCCGGACTATTTTCGGATCGAGCTTTGCTGGGCCAAGGTGGCGGGCCTGCTGGTCCTGATCCTGCCCATGGCCCCGCCGCGCCTGAAGGAGTGGGCCTATGCCGGATTCACGATCGTCCTGGTCTCGGCCCTCATTGCCCATCTCTCGGTCGGGGACGGGCCCGAGGCGTGGTCCTGGTCGGTCGGCTATCTCGTCCTGGGCGTCCTGTCCTACCTCGGCTTCCGCAGGACTACGGCGCCATCCTGAGCCGTCCTGGCGCCGGGTTCATTCAGCTCGACCAGCCAGCGTTCCGCCCCGGTCAACGCGTCGTTCCGGCCGATCAGTGCGCGGCGCGCATCCCGCAACGCGCCGGCGGCCCCGAGCCGGCTGCGGCCTGCCCCGGCCAATTCTCGACCGGTTCTCGACAATGGGGGATCTGCCCGGAGCAGCAGGCCGCTGCGCTCGGCATGCACGCTGCGCAAGTCGCGATTCCGGTCACCTTCAGAGGGATGCCGGTCGAGACTCTGGAGCAATGCTCGACCCGTCCCAGATTGCAAACCGGAGGCCGCCAGCAAAGCGTGACCTGCAAGCCCCGATTCGCGACCGACTGCGGCTTTAGCGCGACTGAAGGCGCCTGTTTCGCGACTTGGCGTGAGTTATTCTCGACCTCCAAGCTCATCCGGGTTTGTTCACCGGCGCTTGATTGCGACCGCCAGGGGTCGATTCTCGACCTGAGACCGTTATGAGGGCACGGAGTTGAGCTTGGTGAGCACCGGGAGACCGGGTCAAGTCGAGAATTGTGGCGGGAATCGCGACTTATTTCTGGAGGGCGATGAGCGCCCCCTGGAGATTCTCGACCTGTGGGAGGGTCTGAGGCCCCCGCGTTCGTGCGAGCCTGGCTTTGGGGTAACGTATCCGGAGCTCGAATGGCTGGAAAGGCGGCGCGATGAAGCCACAGACGGAAACTCCGCGAAAGGCGACGTACGGCATCGACGCCCCGACTCTTCTTCCCTTGGGCGCGGTCGTCTTCGTCGCCAACCTTGTCCTGGCGTATCTTTCGGGGAAGATTGGACCGCTCATCGGCTCCTCTGTAGTCCTTTTCTGTCTTGGCTGCGGCATGTACGCATCGCTGTGCGGCAAGTTCCTTGTCTGGGCGGACGTGCTCGACGGTTTGCAGTTGAAGGGTGACGAGCGGATTCTCGATCTTGGCTGTGGCCGCGGCGCGGTGCTGATGGCCGCCGCCAAGAGATTGACCGCGGGACGGGCGATCGGTGTCGACATCTGGAGCCGCTCGGACCAGTCGGGCAACGCGGCCAGCGCGACGCGACGCAATGCCGACGCCGAGAACGTCATGGGAAGTGTGGCGCTGGTGACCGGGGACATGACGGCGCTTCCGCTTCGCTCAGAGTCGTTCGACCTCATTGTGTCGAACGTGGCCATCCACAACATCAAAGGCCGGCCTGCGCGCCAGAAGGCGGTCGATGAGGCAGTTCGCGTTCTGCGTCCCGGCGGGCGGGTGGCGCTGGCAGATCTTTCGGGCACCCGTGGTTACGCGGCTCGACTGTCGGCCCTGGGCATGGTCGATGTGAGGCGCCGAAACCTGGGGTGGCGGATGTGGTGGGGAGGTCCCTGGATGCCGACCTGCCTTGTCACGGCGACGAAGCCTGCGGGATCCCGAGCAATTGCCGGGCCAGGGAGCGGGCGCGCGACAGGCCGGGGCACCTGTTCCCGGCCTATCTCAGGGGACCTGCAATGACCCAGAGGACGGAGGCAGGCCAGCGGACGACAGAGACCGGAGAGGTCCGACTGGCCTGCTGTCCTTTTTTGAGGGTTCGGGGGGCGGGAGCCCCTGGATCTTGCCGAAACCTCGGGAGCCGTATCAGCAGTCGATGTACGTGACCGTGGAATAAGCCGTCTGGCAGCCCCAGACGAAGGTAGACCCGCTACAGGAGATCACCTTGTACCCACACGAGTTGGTGTAGGTGGCATCCGGAAAGTACTGGTAGTTGGTTTCCACACCCCCCGAGCCTCCGGAAGCAGAGCATTCCTTCTGGGCGGGCGTAATGCTCGTAGCGAGGAACAGTAGTGCCATTGCAGCGAGGACCAGAAGGCCGCGTCTTGCGGGAACGCTCTGTCTCATGGGCGGATCTCCTTTCGGCTTATGGGCGGCACTTGCGAGCCACCTTGTGTTCAGCAACTATACTCCGCGGACCGGCCCGAAACAGATGCCGAGGAGCCCCTACTCAGAGCCCGTCGAAGGAGAACCATGCAGAAGCGCAAATTGGGAAACAGCGACCTGGAAGTCTCGGCCCTCGGACTCGGCTGCATGGG
>DASPXX010000273.1:0-32323 GCA_035637095.1 Thermoanaerobaculia bacterium | reverse complement strand
TTCCGCTGGGACAAGGCCGCGGACGAGATGGAAGAGGTCTTTCGCGAAGCGCTCGGCCGCTGATTTTGCCGGCTTCGGGTACAATCTCTGGGCTCGGGAGCCTGTTTTGCCCTATACGATCGGTTTCGACGCACGCAACATCCGCGACTCTGGTGTCGGCACCTATGCCCGCAACCTGGTCCATGCCCTGGCACGGATCGACCCGGAGAACCGGTACCTCCTCTTCGCGCGCCCGCAGGACCGCGACTCGCTGGGCAACCTGCCGGGCACCTTCCAGCCGCTCTTCGAGGGGACGCCGGTCTACTCCGCGCGCGAGCTGGTGACTCTCTCCTGGCGGCTGCTGCGGCGGCGCGTCGACCTCTACCACTCGACCCACTACGTCACTCCCGCCGTCCTCCAGTCCCCTCTCGTGGTGACCGTGCACGACATCCAGCACCTGTTCTACCCGGACTTCCTGCCGAGCCGGCTCTCGTTCCTCTATGCCCAGCGGATGATCCGCCGCACCCTGGCGCGCGCGGACCGGATCATCGCCGTGACCCAGAGCACCCGGGCCGACCTGATCCAGCATTTCGAGGTGGACGGGCGGAAGGTCCACGTGGTCTACAACGGGGTGGACGACGCGTTCCGCAAGAAGCTCTCCGCCGAGGAGCTGGAGCGCTGGCGGCGCGACCTGGGGCTGCCGGGGCCGTACATCCTGTTCGTCGGCAACCCGAACCACCCGCGGAAGAACCTCGACACCATGGTGCAGGCCTATGCCCGCGCCCGCCGGATCGCCAGCTTCGACGCGCCCCTCGTCTGCATCGGCGACCGCGCCGGCACCGAGTTCAAGATCCGCCAGCGCGCCGCCAATCTGGGGATCGCCGAGCAGGTCCGCCTCCTCGGCCGCGTCGCTCCCGAGGCGTTGCCGGCTCTCTACCAGGGGGCGACGCTGTTCCTCTATCCCACCCTGTTCGACGGCTCGGCCATGCCGGTCGTCGAGGCCATGGCCTCGGGCGTCGCGGTGATCACCTCGAATACCTCGGCGATCAAGGAGATCGCGGAAGGGTATGCCCATCTGGTGGATCCCCTCGACATCGACGGGATGGCCAAGGCGATCGCCCACACCATGTCCGACCCCGAGCACAGAACCGCCCTCGCGCGGTTGGGCGGACGCCGGGCCGAGGACTTCCGCTGGGGCCAGACCGCCCGCAAGAACCTGGAGGTCTATCTCGCGGCGATCCAGGAGCGGCGGGCCACCCCGACCACGGCGGAAGACCCGAAAGGAGCGGCCGCGTGATCGAGCCGATCGCCCCGCTCCCGACGCCCCTGCCGCGCAAGCGCGAGCTCCGGGTCGCGCTCGTCCACGACTGGCTCACCGGGATGCGCGGCGGCGAGAAGGTGCTGGAGGCGATCGCCTCCCTCTTCCCCGAGGCTCCCATCTACACGCTGTTCCACTTCCCGGGGAGCGTCAGCCAGGCTCTGGAGAGCCACCCGATCCGCACCAGCTTCCTGCAGCGGGCTCCCCGCATCCGCACGCGCTATCGTGGCTACCTCCCCCTGTTCCCGGTCGCCATCGAGGAGCTCGATTTGACCGGCTACGACCTGGTGATCAGCTCCAGCCACTGCGTGGCCAAGGGGGTCATCCCCTCGCCGGACGCCTTCCATGTCTGCTACTGCCACACGCCGATGCGCTACGCCTGGGACCAGGAGCACGCCTATTTCCCGCGCCGCGACGGCACCGTGGCCCGCCTGCGCTCGCTCGCCCTGACCGCCCTGCGCTCCTGGGACGTCGCCTCGGCGGCGCGCGTAAACCAGTTCGTGGCCAACTCCTCCTTCGTGGCACGGCGCATCCGCAGCTACTACGGCCGGGAGGCCGAGGTGCTCCACCCGCCGGTCGACGTGGCGTACTTCACCCCCGGCTCGGCGCGGGAGGAGGGCTTCTGTCTGATGGTCTCGGCCCTCGCCCCCTACAAGCGGGTCGACCTGGCGATCGCCGCCTGCGACCGGCTGGGAATCGAGCTGCGGATCGTCGGCGACGGCCCGGAGCGGGAGCGCCTGGAGGAGCTGGCCGGACCCAAGACCCGCTTCCTGGGCAACGTCGAGCCCCGGCGCCTGCGCGACCTCTACCGAGGAGCCCGCCTCTTCCTCCAGCCGGGAGTCGAGGACTTCGGCATCGCCTGCGCCGAGGCCCTGGCCTGCGGCACTCCGGTGGTCGCCGTGGCCAAAGGGGGCGTGCTGGACATCGTGGAGGACGGCCGGCACGGATTCCTCTATCCCGACTGGGGCGGACCCTCCGACATGGCGGAGGCTGTTGACAAAGCCCTGGGAATGGAATTCAATGAGTTGGACCTGCGTCGCCGAGCGGAGTCGTTCGCCGCCGATAGCTTCACCGCCCGGCTCCGGGCCCTTCTGTCATCTCGTCTTTCTTCAGAGCTGAGGGAATCTCTCCGTTGATCCGACAACGCCACCGCGCCACCGCCGGGATCTTCCTGACCGGTGACCTTCTCGCGACGCTCGCGGCCTTCTTCGCCGGCTGGTCGCTGCGCTTCGAGGTGGAGGTCATCCCGGTCACCAAGAACGTTCCCGAGTTCTCCCCCTACCTCCGCCTCGTCCCCGCGATCCTCATCCTCTGGCCGATCGTCTTCTACTTCCATGGCCTGTATCAGAACCGCCGTGGCCGGAGCCGGGTCGACGAGATCCTCACCATCGCCATGGCGGTCCTGGTCGCCACCGTGCTGCTCTCGGTGTTCCTCGCCTGGTACCGCCCTCCCGCGTGGCCCGGCAGCACCCAGGTCTTCACGTTCAGCCGCGCCTTCGTCGGGCTGTTCGCGCTCGCCGACCTGGTCCTGGTGGCCGCCGCGCGCATGGCCATCCGCTTCGCCATGCACCGGATCCGTCTCTCGGGTTTGAACGTGCAGCGTATCCTGGTGGTCGGCGCCGGCGCGCTCGGCCGCGAGATCACGTCCAAGATCCAGGCGCACCGCGAGATGGGTTTCGAGGTCGTCGGCTTTCTCGACGACGATCCGGGCAAGACCGGCACGATGATCAGCGGCGCACCGGTCCTCGGCTCGCTGCGCCAGGCCGACGAGATCCTGGCGGCGCACGACATCGATCAGGTCTACATCGCCCTGCCGCTCGAAGCGCACAAGAAGATGCTCCAGATGATCGATCTCATGGCGCAGGAGTGCGTCGAGATCAAGCTGGTCCCCGACATCCTGCAGTACGCCGCGCTGCGCGCGGGTCTCGAGGACGTCGACGGCACGCCGGTGATCAACCTCTCGCAGGTGCCGCTCCAGGGTTGGAGCAGCATGGTCAAACGGGCGATGGACATCGGCATGGCGCTCGCCGTGATGGTGGCGCTCGTCCCGATCATTCCGCTCATCGCTCTCCTCATCTGGCTCGAGGACCGCGGACCGATCTTCTACCGGCAGGAGCGCATGGGGCTCGACGGCAAGCCGTTCCTGATCGTCAAGTTCCGCTCGATGCGCGTCGATGCCGAAGCGTCGAGCGGCCCGGTGTGGGCGGTGCGCGACGATCCGCGCCGCACCCGCGTCGGCAGCTTCCTGCGCCGCACCTCGCTCGACGAGCTGCCGCAGATCTGGAACGTGCTGATGGGCGACATGTCGATCGTCGGGCCGCGCCCCGAGCGCCCGACGTTCGTCCGCGAGTTCAAGCACAAGATTCCGCGCTACATGCTGCGCCACCGCGTGAAGGCCGGCATCACCGGTTGGGCGCAGGTGCACGGCTGGCGCGGCAACACCTCGGTCAAGAAGCGGATCCAGTACGACCTCTACTACATCCAGAACTGGTCGCTCGCGCTCGACTTCAAGATCCTCTGGATGACCCTGCGCTACGCGCTGCGCCACCACAACGCGTACTAGCGCGGCTTCGTTTCTCTCCTCCATCTCAGCTCCACCCCTCTCCGGCCTCGCCGGTCGAGGTGTGCCCTGCGAAAAACCTTTCGAGGCTTTCGCGCTGCTCTCTCCGGCCTTCTCTCGAAGCATCCCATCCGTGTTCTCGAAGGCCGCGCTCCCGTCTCCTGACCTCCGACACAGCCCGTTGTGCACCCGATACCAGCGCTTGAGGCGTAAAAGGTCTTGACGCCCAAGATGTAGGGGGCGTACCCTAATCTCATCACACGCCCAGAAGTCGTTGGGCACGACCCTGAAAGGAGAAAGTGCATGGCAGCGACCAAGAGCAGTGGTGGGGCCAAGAAAGCGGCAGCCAAGCCGGCAGCGAAGAAGACTGCAGCCAAGAAGACCGTAGCTGCGAAGCCAGCGGCCAAGGCTCCGGCGAAGAAGACCGCAGCGAAGGCTCCGGCGAAGAAGACCGTGACCGCAAAGAAGACCGCGGCGAAGAAGACCGTCGCCGCGAAATCCGTCAAGAAGGCTGCGCCGAAAAAGACCGCCGCGAAGAAGAAGTCCTAGGCGATCTCTGAAGCGCGGCCCTCGTCAACAGGGGGGCCGCGAGATCAAGCCCGGTAAGCCTTTCGGGCAGGTCTCGCGGCCACAACCTCGAAGCGGCGGTCTGGCAATTTCGGGGGCGTTTCCTTTCCGATCTTTCCAGCATCTCGCCAACGCCGCCTTCGCACGGCGTACGGTCCTCGCCCCGCGGCTGGAACGTCGTGCAGCTCCCACCGGGACTTTTCTTCTCTTGTCGCTCAGCTTCCGGATCTCTTCTCGAGACCGCTCGCCGCCGCGCGATCGACGAGCCACACGACCTCGCCGTTCTCCGGACGGATCACCTGCGCGGGCCAGCGATCCGGATCGCGCTCACCGTCCCGCCCGCCTTCAAACACCGCGTGCAGCGCTGCGGCCTTCTCCTCTCCCTGCACGAGAAAGATCACCGCGGCCGCGCGATTGAGCGCCGCGGGCGTCAGCGTGATGCGGAAGGTCGCGAGCTTCTCGACCCACGGCGCGACGACCCAACGCTCGCGCTCGCGCACCGCGTCGCTCCCCGGAAACAGCGAGGCCGTGTGCGCGTCCGGACCGAGCCCGAGCAGCACGAGATCGAAACGCGGGTCGTCTCCCAAGAAGAACGCGCGCAGCTCGTCTTCGTAGAGCGCTGCGGCGCGCGCCGCATCCGGTTCTTCACCGCGGATGCGATGGATGTTCGCCGCGGGAATCGGCACGGCATCGAGCAGCGTCTCGCGCGTCATCCGGAAGTTGCTCTCGGGATGATCGGGCGGCACGTGCCGCTCGTCTCCCCAGAAGAGATGGACGGCGCGCCAATCGATCCGATCACGGAACGGCTCGTCGCGAGCAGCGAGGAGAGCGAACAGGCGGCGCGGTGTGGAGCCGCCGGAAAGGGCGACGGCGAAGCGCTCGCGCGCGCCGATCGCCAGGCCGGCACGCCGGCTGAATTCTTCGGCGGCGGTCCGCGCGAGCTCGGCGCCGTCGGCGCAGAGGCGCAGATCGATCAGGGGTTGCGCCATTTCCGGTCGTCTTTCTGGATGAGCTCGTCGGCTTCCTTCGGACCCCAGGTGTCCGCCTCGTAGTTCGGGAAGTTGCGCGGCGTCAGGGCCTGCCAGACGTCGAGGATCGGCGCGACCGCGCTCCATCCGGCCTCGACCATGTCGCTGCGGTGGAACAGCGTCGAGTCGCCGGTCATCACGTCATAGAGGAGCGTCTCGTAGCCGGTCGAGGGCGTCTGGCCGAAATAGTCGGCGTACTGAAAGTTCATCTTCACCTTGCCCAGGTGGACGTCCGGCCCGGGCACCTTGGCCTGGAAGTGCAGCGAGATCCCTTCATCCGGCTGGATGTGCAACACCAGCAGGTTGGACGACAGGCGCTCCACCGGGGTGTCGCGGAAGAGATGGAACGGCGCCCGCTTGAACTGGATCGCGATCTCGGTGACGCGGCTCGGCAGGCGCTTGCCGGTGCGCAGATAGAACGGCACGTCGCCCCACCGCCAGTTGTCGATCTGGAGCTTGAGCGCGGCGAAGGTCTCGGTGTTCGACGCCGGCGAGACGCTCTTCTCCTCGCGATAGCCGGGCACCGGATGACCGTCGATGATCCCTTCGCCGTATTGCCCGCGCACCGCCTGATGCAGGACGTCCTCGTGCGACAGCGGCCGGATCGCATAGAGCACCTTGACGCGCTCGTCGCGCACCACGTCGGCGGCGAAGGAGATGGGCGGCTCCATCGCGGTGAACGCGAGGAGCTGGAACATGTGGTTCTGCACCATGTCGCGCAAGGCCCCGGCCGCTTCGTAGTAGCCGCCGCGCTGCTCCACTCCCACCTCCTCGGCCACGGTGATCTGGACGTGATCGATGTAGCGGCGGTTCCAGATCGGCTCGAAGATGCCGTTGGCGAAGCGGAAGGCCATGATGTTCTGGACCGTCTCCTTGCCGAGGTAGTGATCGATGCGGTAGATCTGGCGCTCCTTGAGCACCTGGCGGATCTGGCTGTTCAAGGCGCGCGCCGATTCGAGGTCGTGACCGAACGGCTTCTCGATGACCACCCGGCGCCAATGCTCGTTCTCCTCCATCAGCCCCGCATCGGCGAGCCGCTGGATGGTGTCGCCGAAGAGATCCGGCGGGATGGCGAGATAAAAGAGGACGTTGCCGCGCGTGCCGCGCTCCGCCTCAACGCGTTCCAGCGTCTCACGCAGGCGCTCATAGGTGGCCGCGTCCGCGAGCTCGCCGCCGACGTAGGAGAGACGCTCCAGCAGCCAGTCGGTGAGCTTGGCGTCGAGAGTCCCCGTGGCGAACGAGCCCAGATCGGCTCTCAGCTTCTCGCGCAGCGCATCGGTCGACATCTCGTAGCGGCCGATTCCGATGATGGCGAGCTCATCGGGCAACAGACCCTCGTTCGCGAGGTTGTAGAGTGCGGGAAACAGCTTGCGCTTGGTCAGGTCTCCGGTCGCGCCGAAGATGACCATCGTACAGGGAGGTGCAGGATGCAGCTTGGGCGCTTCCTGGACCTGCGAATCCTTCTCGGTGGTGTCCGGCGAAATCGCCATGCTCCCTCCTCGAAACCTGATTGCTCAATCGGCCGGGCTCGTCGATGTGGGGGGCTCGCGGTGGCCGCCGAACTTGTGGCGCATCGCAGAGAGGACCTTGTCCGCGAAGCTCTGCTCCCGCCGCGAACGGAACCGCGCAAAGAGCGAGGTGGCCAGCACCGGCGCCGGCACCGCTTCTTCGATGGCGGTCTCGATCGTCCAGCGCCCTTCGCCGGAATCCTGGACGAACCCGGAATATTCGGAGAGCTCGGGACTTTCGGCGAGCGCGCTCGCGGTCAAATCGAGCAGCCACGACGAGACCACGCTGCCGCGCCGCCACACCTCGGTGATGTCCGCGAGGTCGAGAGTGAAGCGGTGCTCCGGCGGCAGCTCCTCCGAACGGGCGCCGCGCAGGATGTCGAGCCCTTCGGCGTACGCCTGCATGAGACCGTACTCGATTCCGTTGTGCACCATCTTCACGAAGTGGCCCGCACCCGCCGGACCGCAATGCAGGTAGCCGAGCTCGGCCGTGCCGCCGTGCCCCTCCCGGCCGGGCGTGGCCGGGATGTCGCCGCGACCCGGCGCCAGCGTCTTCCAGATCGGATCGAGCCGCTCGACGACCTCGCGCTCGCCGCCGATCATCAGACAATACCCGCGCTCGCGACCCCACACGCCGCCGCTCGTTCCGGCATCGACGTACTTGACGCCCTTCGCCGCGAGCTCGCGCGCACGCCGCACGTCGTCTTTGAAATGGGAGTTGCCACCGTCGATGATCACATCACCCGCGGCAAGGCGCTCGCCGACGGAGCGGACCATGTCCTCGGTCGGCTTGCCCGCCGGCACCATGAGCCAGACGGCGCGCGGCGGTGACAGGCGCTGGACGAAATCTTCGAGCTTCTCCGCGCCGACGGCCCCCTCGCCGGCCAGCCCCTGCACGGCCTTGGGATCGAGATCCCACACCACGCATTCGTGGCCGCCGTGCAGCAGCCGCCGCACCATGTTGCCGCCCATCCGGCCGAGACCAATCATGCCGATCTGCATCGCGTCCTCCTCTCTCTCGGCGAAGAGTCTATCGGTTGTTTGACGCGGCCGGCCCCTGGATTGCAAGATCATTCCGGCATGAGAGAGCGCGAGATGAACACCGTGTGGTCCGGGGCGCTCGCCGTCCTGCTCTGTCTTCTCTCCTCGGGATCTGCGAGCGCCGCCGATGTGGCGATCGGAGCCAAAGGGGGAACGCTCGGTCTCGGGGTCGAGCTCACCGTGGGCCTGAGCCGGCAATGGAACGGCCGCCTGGGGATCAATGGCTTCGATTACTCCGACCGGCGCGAGGCGAGCGACATCGAGTACGACGCCGAGGCGCGGCTGCGGACCGCGACGGCGCTCGTCGACTTCCATCCCGGCGGGAGAGGCTTCCGGCTCACCGCCGGAGCCGTCTGGAACGGTACGAAGGTGGAGGGGAGCAGCCTATCCCCCGCCTCGGGTTTCTACGACATCGGCGGAGTGCAGGTCCCGGCGGCGATCCTGGGCACGCTCGACGCCAAGGCCGACTTCGATCCCATCGTCCCGTATGTCGGCCTCGGCTGGGGCAATGCCGTGGGCGTCCGCCGGAAACTGGGCTTCTCCTTCGACCTCGGCGCCGTCTTCCAGGGCAAGGCGAACGTCGAGCTGACTCCCGTGCTGCCGGCGAACAGCCCGATCAACACGACGCCGGGCGCCCGCCAGGCACTCCAGATCCTCCTCGACCGGGAAGAGAGCGACATCGAGGACGAGGCGGCGGACTACGAAATCTATCCGGTGGTGTCGATCGGGGTCACGTACCGGTTCTGAGCCGCGTGCTAAGCTCGCCGGCCATGATCGCGATCAGGCCGCTCTTCGTTGTTTTGGTCGTCGCGGGCACGCTCGCCGGCTGCGCGGCAGGGTCCGTCTCTTCATCAGCTCGTCCCGAGGACGCGTCCGCCATGAACCGTATCGCCACCGCCTACGTCAAGCTGGTCCTCGCGCTCGGTCAGCACGACCCCGATTATGTCGACGCCTACTACGGCCCGCCGGAACAGAAGACCGAGGTGGAGTCCCAGGGCAAACGTCCGCTCGTCGAGATCCGGAGCGAGGCGACCGCGCTCCTCTCCGAGTTGGGGACCCAGCCTCCGGTTGCGACCGGGCCGGACGCCGGGCTCCTGCGACTGCGCCACGAGTACCTCACCCGCCAGCTCCAATCCCTGGTCTCCCGGGTCGATCAGCTCGGCGGCCAGCGGATGACGTTCGACGAGGAATCGAAGGCTCTCTATGACGCGGTCGCGCCGCACTACGACGAGTCCCACTTCCAGGGGATCCTCGGCCAGCTCGACGCGGCTCTTCCGGGAGACGGCCCGCTGGTGGACCGGCTCGACCATTTCCGCCAGAGCTTCGTGATCCAGCGCGAGCGGCTCGACCCGGTCTTCCAGGCCGCCATCGCGGAGTGCCGCCGGCGGACTCTCCAGCACATGGAGATCCCGCCCAACGAGAGCTTCGAGGTCGAGTACGTGACCGGCAAGCCGTGGAGCGGCTACAACTGGTACAAGGGTGGCTATCACAGCGTGATCCAGGTCAACACCGACCTGCCCATCTTCATCGACCGGGCGATCGACCTGGCGTGTCACGAAGGGTACCCCGGACACCACGTCTACAATGCGCTGCTCGAGAAGAACCTGGTGCGCGGCCGCGGCTGGCCCGAGTTCGCGGTCTACGCGCTGTTCAGCCCGCAGTCGCTGATCGCCGAAGGCACGGCCAACTTCGGCATCGAGGTCGCCTTCCCCGGTCCGGAGCGGGTGGCCTTCGAGAAGGATAAGCTGTTCCCGCTGGCCGGTCTGGATCCGGCCCAGGCGGAGCGTTACTACGCCGTCCAGGACCTGGTGCAGAAGCTGAGCTATGCGGGAAACGAGGCGGCCCGCCGCTATCTCGACGGCGAGATCACCCACCAGCAGGCGGTGGACTGGATGAAGAAATACGCGCTCTACCCCCAGGACCGCGCCGAGCAGCGCATCCGCTTCGTCGAGCGCTACCGCAGCTATGTCATCAACTACAACTTCGGCCAGGACCTGGTCAAGGAGTACGTCGAGCGGCAAGGAGGAACACCGGACCACCCGGACAAGCGCTGGCAGATCTTCGAGGAGCTCCTCGCCTCCCCGCGGCTGCCCTCGGGGCTGCGGTAGAAGTACCCTCACGTCAGCCATTCGGGAATTGCTGTGTGAGGGGATATGAGCTGTGACAATGAAGACGGCGAGTCTCCCGCGTCCGGGCTCTCTCGCGCCGGTCATGCCCGGGGCGGCGGAATTGAACCACCGGCACCGTGATTTTCAGTCCTGACCTCTATTACCGTGTGGCCGCGGCTATAAGGACGGGTCTACTGTCGCCTGCCTCAGCAGATGAAGAAACTTTGCCGGTGTGATCAGGGGGATGCCCTCGAAGGGATCGAGGACTTCTAAATCTTCGTCGCCCGTCACGATCACATCGGCACGGCCTGCAACTGCGACCTCCAGGAACTTGTTGTCCTTGGGGTCGCGGCATGCCGTGATGGTGCGGCCTGGCTGAATGCGCTCTCCCCGTAAGATTACAAGGGCACAGAGAGCGTCCACGCCCGCAGCCGTGAGACCGTACCGGCGGACCATACGTGGGCGGCTCAGGACATCGATCAGCTCGTTTAGGGTCGCTTCCGAGTAGAGGAACACATAGCGATCCTCCCGGAGGAGGTCCACCACGGGCCCGACGGAGCCCGTCGGCTTCAGCATCGCCCGTACCAGGATGTTCGTGTCGATGACCGCGCGCATCAGTCGGGAAGCTCGGCGCGGGCTGCAGCTACGTCGGTGGCGACCTCTTCCTCACTGAACGCGGACGTGCGCTCCCGAATCCGAGCCCGAACCTCGTCGAAACGACGCAGCACCTCGTCCTCAGAGCTCTTCAGAAGGCGCTGGAAATCGGCGTACGGCACGAGGACGGCCTCGGGCTGCTGACCGCGCGTCACAATGTAAGGAACGTGGTGCTCCGTGACCTCGTCAAAGACTGCACGGAAACTCTCACCCAGCTCGGCGACGGCAACGGTCTTCTGCATTCGCTTCTCCTCCAGTCGGCAATCCGACAGGCGCAAATCGATTCTACACTTCCTGCTCTCGCGCCGTCGGCAAACCGGCCGGGATAGCCGCTATCCCCGGCGCGTAGCCGTTAACCGGCCGGGATAGCCGCTACACGGCCCGGATAGCGCTTATACCGCCGGTATAGCGGCTACACGCGCCGTATAACGACAAACCCGGCCCGGATAGCCGCTATACGCCCGGGATAACGGCTACACACCCGGTATAACGGCTACACGCTCGGTATAACGGCTAAATCCGGCCGGGATAAGCGCTACACGCTCCGGATAACGGCTATACGGCCGGGATAGCGGTTATACGGCGGAGATAAGCGCTACACGGCCGAAATAACGGCTATACGGAGCGCGGGAGGGCTCACCCCGCCTTGCGCAGGCCCCGCTCGGCCTCTTCGAGGGCGGTCTTGAGCGCCTCGCGCTCGTGGTCCTCCAACAACTCGCCGCCGAAGCTCTCCCGCAGGTAGAAGTCGATCACCCGGCCCAGCGGCTCGGCCGCGGCGGGATAACGCGCGGCGGCCTCCTCGCCGAGGCGGAGCGGCGGGACGGACTCGGGGATGGGCGCGCCCGACCGGCCTAGACGGCGCCGCAGACGGCGATACGCCATGGTGGCCGTGAGCGGCGGGCGCAGCCGGAGGTAGGCGGCAACTACGGCCGCTGCCAAGAGAGTGAGCCCCACGGCCACCGGGAGAGGCACACCGAAGGGAGACGTCCTGGGCTTCGCTCCCCCCTCCTCCGCCGCCGGGGCCGCGGGCGCGGCGGGCGCCGACGACGGCGAGGAAGCCGCGTCGCTACGGTCGAAGACCTTCCAGAAGTCGGCCCAGAGCTGGCGCAGGCCGCCGAAGATCCGCAGCTGATCGTAGACGCCGTAGGTCAGGACATAGCGGTCCCAACGGAACTGGACGTAGTCCCAGGCCTGCCGCGTCAGCAGCAGCAGCCCCTCCTCGCCGCCACCGGGCCGGCCGGCCGGCGGCGTCGGATCGAAGATCTTCCACCCCTCCCCCGGGATCCACGCCTCCACCCAGGCGTGCGCGTTGCTCCCGCGGACGATGAAGTACCCCTCGAACGGGTTGTACTCGCCGCCGAGGAAGCCGGTTACCAGCCGCGCCGGAATCCCCTGCGAGCGCAGCATCAGGACCATCGAGGAGGCGAAGTACTCGCACTGGCCGCTCTTGTAGTCGAAGAGGAAGCTCTCGATCGGGTTGTCCGCCGTCCGTCCGCGGAAGTCCAGGGTGTACTGGTAGTTCTGCATCAGGTACAGCTCGATGCGGTGCGCCCGCTCGCCGACGCTTCCCGTTCCCATGACCTCGCGGGCGAGATCGGAGATTCGCGGCGTGACACCCGTCGGGTCCAGGGCCGGCTCCCGTGTGCTCGCGGAGCTTGCACCGCGCGGGATGTCGCCGATCAGCACCGGCTCATCGATCAGACCGGCGCGGTACTCCCGGACTTCCAGAGGAGCGGCCTTGAAGGAGAGCGCTCCTCCTCCGTCGACCTCCAGGCTCGTGACGCCCGGCTCGACCACCACGGTCTCGACCGGCAGCGGCAGGCTCCGGCTGTGCAGCGTCTGGAGATAGATCGTCACCCAGCGGCGCGGCGTCTGGCGGCGCATCCAGAAGCGCGCGTGGGTACCGCGGTGGATGACCGTCGACGTCGGTGACCGGCGCCAGGTCCCGCCCTCATAGACGTCGTAGGTGGACGCCTTGAAGCGCATCTCGTGATTGGGATCGAGAGGAGCCTCCCCGAGCAGGCGCATGGCCACCTCGTGGCTGCTGCGGATCATGCCGATCGAATCGAGGGTCACCTCATCGGAGAAACCGGCGGCTTCGATCTGCGTGCCGGTCCCCACTCCGCGGCCCACGATGAAGGGCGAGCGCACGCGCGGCAACAGGGCGAAGAGCGGGATCGCCAGAAGGACGGTGAGCACCGTGGAGAACGTCATGAAGCCGCGCAGCGGCAGGCGGGCGAGCGCCGGATCCTCGCGGCCGAAGCCGGCCAGGACGTGCAGGAAGGCGAAGCGGGTCAACATCATCAGCGAGAGCACCAGGAAGCCGACCAGATACAGCACGATCGCCGGGTGGACGCTGGTGCCCATGGCCGCCAGGAAGAGGAAGAAGATGCCCATCGCCGCCTGCCACTTGTCGCGCTCGCGGACCAGCGCCCAGAGCTTGACCAGCAGGGCGAAGAGGCAGAGGTGGAGGACCGCCTGCACCAGCCGCCCTCCCGAGAGGACGAACAGGTCGAGGAAGAAGAAGGGGACGTAGGCCAGTCCCAGGAGGTTCATCCCCCAGTTCGGCAGCCAGTGCGGCGGGTCCTGCGCGGCGCGGCGCAGGAACAGGAGGACCCCCAGCAGGTAGAGGGCCACGAGCGGCCACTGCACGACGTCGTTGAACGGCAGCGGGATCGGCGCGAGCAGCGCCATCCATCCGAGCAGGAGCCGTTTCTGCCGGCCGAACGTCATGGCGCGATCTTCCGAAAACGGCCCGATTGCGACCGCGAGCGCTGCGGCCATCCGCCGGACGGCCCGGGCTCCCGCTCCTCCTCGGGCTCCAGATGGACCCGCAGCTGGGGCGCCCGCGGATCGCTCGGCAGCAGGGGATCGGATTGCCGGGGTCCCGGCATGACGAGAGCGAGCGCCTCCAGGATCGCCAGCCGCTGCCGCACCCCTCCCGCGAAGCCCAGGGCCTGCCCGCGCATCACCAGCTCCACCTCGTAGCCGCGGGCCAGGTGATCGAGCGCCGTGGTGGCCGCTTCGCTCACCAGCCGCTCGAAGCGGCTCCGGCTCGCCTCGTCGAGCTCGCCGACGCCGTTGTCGAACAGGATCGACAGCCGGCGGCTGTGCTCGGCCTCGCGCTCCATGTAGACCATGGCGCCGGTCCGCGCCGTCTGCTTCCAGTGGATGCCCCGCGGATCGTCGCCGTAGCGGTATTGCCGCAGCGCATAGAGGCCGTGCCCCTGACCGGCCCGGCGGCTGGCCTCCTCGCCCGTGCGGTCGATCTCATCCAGACGACTGCCGGCGGCCGGAAAGATCTCCGGGAAGACCAGCAGCTCCAGGTCCACCGGGTAGCGCACGCCCTTGCGGAAGAAGCCGAAGGGGAAGAGGCTGGAGACGTGGGCGAAGGGGATCTGGTGGCGTCCCCGGGTCCCCATCAGCATCTCGATCTGGCCGACGCTCCGCCCGCGCCGCGGCAGGTACGGCACGAGGAGCGGCTGCGCCGAGCGCGACACGGTGAAGAGAAGAAACCAGCGCGAGAACAGGCGCGCCCGGCTCTTCAGAGCAAATCCCAGGGAAAACGGCCGGTTGGCGAACAGCTCGCCGGGCGCCGCGAGCTCCACCTCCAGACCGCGTACGTTCTCCCGCGACAGGAGGCCCGAGACGATGAGGACGGCGAACATCGCCGCGAGCACCGTGTAGAGCGCGTTGTTTCCCGTGTTCGTCGCGGCGATCGCCACCAGGATGGAGAGGAGGACGAACCAGAGCCCGACCGTGGTGATCCGGATCCCCTCGGGGACCGGACGGCGTCGCAGGGAGGTGGAGAGGCTCACAGCGGGACCGGGACCGACGCCACCACCCGTTCGATGGCTTTGCGGGTGCTGTCCAGGTCGCCCTGGCCGCGCTTCACCAGGACGCGGTGGGACAGCACCGACACGGCGAGCCGCTGCACGTCGTCCGGGATGGCATAGGCGCGCCCTTCGCAGAGAGCGAGCGCCTGGGTCGCCCGGAACAGCGCCTGGGCCCCGCGGGTGGAGACGCCGATCTGGAATTCGCCGCCGTGGCGCGTGGCTTCGACGAGCGAGAGGATGTACTCCGTCAGCTTCTCGGCGACCCGGATCCGCCCGACCCGCTCCTGCAGGTCCATCAGGGTCTCCCGGGACAACGCCGGCGTGAGATGGTCCAGGGTCTCCTCGACGCCGCCGGAGAGCAGCAGCTCCCGCTCGTCGGCGCGCGGCGGATAGCCCAGGGAGAGCGACATCATGAACCGGTCGAGCTGCGACTCGGGGAGCGGAAAGGTCCCCTGGTACTCGATCGGATTCTGGGTGGCCAAGACCGCGAACGGCTCGGGCAGGGCGTAGCGCTTGCGCTCCATCGAGACCCGGCGCTCGCTCATCGCCTCCAGGAGAGCCGACTGGGTCTTCGGCGTGGCACGGTTGATCTCGTCGGCGAGCACGAGGTTGGCAAACAGCGGCCCCGGCACGAACTCGAAGGCCTGCGTCTTCTGGTTGAAGATCGACACCCCGATGATGTCCGACGGCAGCAGGTCGCTGGTGAACTGGATGCGCTGGAAGGAGAGCCCGAGAGAGCGGGCCAGAGCCTGGGCCAGGGTGGTCTTGCCCACTCCGGGGACGTCTTCGATCAGCACGTGACCCCGCGCCAGGATACAGACCGTGGCGAGACGGATCACCTCGCGCTTGCCGCGGACGACCCGGGCGACGTTGGCCTCCAGTCGCTGGATCGGCTCTGCGGCGGACCGCGCCGATTCGCTCGCCTCGACGAGAATAGGTTCCATAGTGCTCCGTCAGATGATAGCGAACAATCGAGCGCCGCGGATGGCGGAGGCGATCGTTTGCGAGGTCCAACAAGGTGGATTGACCCCCGGATTCCCGTCCTCTACCATGGGACTGTTCACCGGGCGGTAATCGGCCGTACAATACGGTATGCACAGCCTCTTTTCCCCGGAAACAATGTCCCCGGCCCCGCGGGCCGCAAGGAGCGAGACGATATGGCAGAACCAAAATTCGACCGCCTGAAGGCCATCGACAGCGCGCTCGCGCAGATCGAGCGGCAGTTCGGCAAGGGGGCGATCATGCGCCTCGGCCAGCGCGAGACCCTGGCCATCGAGGCGATTCCCACCGGCTCCATCTCCATCGACGCCGCGATCGGCATCGGCGGGTTCCCCCGTGGCCGCGTGGTCGAGGTCTATGGTCCGGAGTCCTCCGGCAAGACGACGCTCGCGCTCTCGGTGATCGCCCAGGCGCAGAAGCGCGGCGGCGTCGCCGCCTTCATCGACGCCGAGCACGCTCTGGACGCCGAATACGCCCGCAAGCTGGGGGTCGACATCGACAACCTGCTGGTCTCGCAGCCCGACAGCGGCGAGCAGGCGCTGGAGATCGCCGAGATGCTGGTGAGGAGCAACGGCGTCGACGCGGTGGTCATCGACTCGGTGGCGGCTCTGGTGCCCAAGGCCGAGCTCGAGGGGGAGATGGGCGAGTCCCACATGGGCCTCCAGGCCCGCCTCATGTCGCACGCCCTGCGCAAGCTGACGGCGATCGTCTCCAAGTCGAAGACCTGCCTGATCTTCATCAACCAGATCCGCGAGAAGATCGGGGTCATGTTCGGCAACCCGGAGACCACGACCGGCGGCCGGGCCCTGAAGTTCTACTCCTCGGTGCGGATCGACATCCGCCGCATCGCCTCGATCAAGGAGGGAGAGGAGGTCACCGGCTCGCGCGCCAAGGTCAAGGTGGTCAAGAACAAGGTCGCCGCGCCGTTCCGCCAGGCCGAGTTCGACATCGACTACGGCGAGGGGATCTCGCGCTTGGGCGAGCTGGTCGACCTCGGGGTCGAGCACAAGATGGTGGTCAAGAGCGGCGCCTGGTACTCCTACGGTGACATGCGGCTGGGCCAGGGGCGCGAGAACTCCAAGCAATTCCTGCGCGACAACCCGGACCTGGCCGACGAGATCGAAGCGAAGATCCGCGAGAAGCTGGGCCTGCCGACGAACACCCAGATGCTGCACGAGGTGGCCGCGGGGGAGTGAGCCCTCACCCCCGGCCCCTCTCCCGCAAGCGGGAGAGGGGTGTGGGTTAGCCAAAAAGCTTCTACCTGTCTCGGAGCCCTTCAAACCTTCTCCCCTCTCCCGCTTGCGGGAGAGGGGCCGGGGGTGAGGGCTCAGTACGCCCCGCCCAACGTCTGCCCGCCATCGACGGTCATCACCGAGCCGGTGACGAACCCGGAGGCGTCGCTCGCCAGATAGAGAGCGGCGCCGGCGAGGTCGTCGGTCTGACCGATCCGCTGCAGGGGGATGGAGCGCAGGGCCTTCTCGCGCAGCTCGGGCGTCGACCAGAGCACCTCGCTGAACTTGGTCTCGATGAGCCCCGGGGCGATGGCGTTGACCCGGATGTCGGGCGCCAGCTCGGCGGCGAGGGTCCTGGTGAGCATGAGCACCGCCGCCTTGGTCACCCCGTAGACCCCGAGGCCGGAGTGCGGGACCCTGCCCGCGACCGAGGCGACATTGATGATCCGCCCGCCGCCGCGCTCGCGCATCCGCGGCACGCAGGCGCGGATCGTGTGGACGTACCCCTTCACATTGACCTCGAAGGTCTTGTCCCACTGTGCTTCGGAAGCGTCGAGGAGGGGTCCGAAGTGCGGGCTCGTGGCTGCGTTGTTCACCAGGATGTCGACGCCGCCGAAGGCCTCCCCGGCCCGGGCGACGAGGGCTTCGACCTCGGCTGCGTGGCCGGTGTGGCAGGCCATGGCGAGCACCTCGCCGCCACAGGTGCCGCGGATCAGCTCGGCGACAGCCTCCACCCCTTCGAGCTTGCGGCTCGCCAAAACGAGGCGCGCCCCGGCCGCGCCAAAGGCGCTCGCGATCGCCGAGCCGATCCCGCGTGAGGCGCCGGTCACGATCGCCACCTTGCCGGTCAGGTCGAGGAGGGAGGGTGCGGCCACGGCCGGAGACTCTAGCAGATCCGCTCCACCCCCTATGGAGCGTTCTTCCAGGCGTCCACGATCGGGATCGAGGTGGCATCCTTGGCGCCGAGCGTCCCCACGCCGAAGTTGTCCTCGATGGTCCGCAGCAGGTTGTAATGATCGTAGTGCTTGGTGTCGACACCCGGCTCGACCATGCCGCCCAGGAAGACGGTGTAGATGTGGTTGTGCGACTGGGTGGCGGACTCATCGAAGGTGACGACCACCAGGGTGTCCTTCATTACGCTGGGGTCGGCGAGGATCGGGGCGAGGAAGCCCGCGAGCCACTTGGCCGCGAAGGCGAGGCTCGTGTCGTGCCCGTCGTTCTTCATGTTGGGAGTGAAGAAGGCGTAGTTGGGCAGGTTGTGCCGGTCGAACTGGTCGGCGGACACGACGTTCTTGCAGCGGTCCGGCGCCTGGATCGATTTGAAGCTCAGGAAGGGGACGTGCTTTCGGGTGTAGAGCCCGTCGGGAGTCTTCGCGCCCAGGAAGCAGTGACCGGGATAGTTCTGAGCGTACTGCGTCCAGGTGAGGTGATGAGCTTCCAGGAGATCCGCGATGGTCCGCGCGTCGATGGTCTTCTGCTGATCCCCCTTGGTATGGAAGAAGTCGCCGGCGACCAGAGCCAGGTAGTTGGGATACGAAGGGTGGAAGAGCCCGTCGTAATCGGCGAAGCGGCGCCCGCCGTCCGCAATCTTCTTCATGTAGGTATTCGCCAGCACCGTCTCGTTGTCCTCGTTCTCGAGAACGATGATCAGGACATGCTCAAACTGGCGCCCCGGGAAGGTCGCCGCCTCGGTTTGCGCCACATGGGGGAAGGTGGTCGTGCAGCCGAGGAACAGCAGGAACAGGAGAGGCGTCGTGCGTTTCATCTTGGGGGCCTCCGTTTGGCCTCGACACCTCGATCCGAGAGAGGACCGTGCGCCTTGCTTCTGTAGACGGATGAGGTTGGCAAGTTTCACTCGGCCTTGCCCGGACGCTTCAGCTCCCGGATCGGCTGCTCCTGAGCCGATGCCTCGATGAGCACGGCCAGCCGCCTCTGCCGGGTCTCCTCCTTCTTGGCGCTCACCACCCAATAGGTTGCGGTCCTCCGGTACCACGGCGGCTGCGCCTGAAAGTACTCCCACGCCGCCTTGTGCTCCCGGAACTTCTGCTCGAGCTCCTCGCCCAGCGCGGCCTCGTTGCGCTGCTCATACGAATAGATGCCCGACTTCTTCTCGGAGCGCTTCTCGAAAGCCGTGAGCCCGGCCGGCAGGACCCTGCCCTCGCGGATCAGCTCCGCCATCCTCTTGATATTGACCGCGCTCCAGGTGCTGCTCGCCTTGCGGGGCGTGAAGCGGATGACGTAGCTCTCGTCGTCGATCCGCTTGCGAATCCCGTCGATCCAGCCGGCACAGAGCGCCTCGTCGACCGACTCGGGCCACGTGATGCTGGGTTTGCCGGTGCCTCGCTTGTAGAAGCCGACCCAGAGCTCGCGCGCGCTGGCATGGTGCTCCGCAAGCCAGCGGCGGAAGTCCTCGGGGGTGGCGAAGAAGTGGGGCTGCACGGCGGTCAGTCTACAGGAGCTCCTGGCGGGGTGCTGCGCAGGCACAGTCGAGTGACGCCCCAGGACCTGCTCCTGCATCATTCCACTCAAGGTCTGCATCATTCCGACGTCGGCCGGAGCCAAAAGCTCCGCGGTCGGAATGATGCAATCCCTGGTAGGAATGATGTATTCCGTGATCCGAATGATGCGGAGCTGCATTGTAATGCTCCGCCCTCTTCTCGGAATGACTCAGAGTAGAGTTGTAGCGATGCGCTCCAGACTCAGAATGAGGCAAAACCGGGTCGGAATGATGCAAACCTCGGTCGAACAGGCCCAGTAGAGGGTCGGAATGATGGCCGCGCATTTCCTGGAGTCGCAGATCTCGGGCGAAATGTCGCAGAGCCCGGTAGAGAAGGGGCATGTCTCGGGATGAATGCTCTCAGTCTGAGGCCGAACGAGGCCGATCAGGATATGTTTATGCCGCGCGCGCCGCGCCATATCTCAGGAGGGACTTGCCATGGCTCGCATTGGGAACCGAAGTGCAGGGATGCTGCTGCTTGCCATCTGGCTGATTCTTCACGGTTTGACCGGCCTGATCGGCTTCACCTTCACCGGCCTGGGTGTGCTCATGGCGATCCTGGCTCTGGTCGCCGGGCTCCTCCTGTTGCTGGGGAGGTGAGGGCCTATTTCGCCGGCCGCAGGGTGAACGTCCGGGCGAGCCAGCGGCCGGCGGCGCGGACGGGCAGGGGGAGACGGCGGGTGAGCCTCGGGCGCCGCTCCGCCAGAGCCGGGATCGTCTCGAAGAGGAGGTCGGCCCAGCGCGGCACCAGGGCTTCGGGGGTGAACTCCACCCTTCTCCGGAGACCGTTGTCCACCATGGCCCGGTAGAGACCAGGATCGCGCCGCAGGCGCAGCACCGCCTCCTTCGCCTCGGCGACTGAGGCAACTTCCAGGTAGTCGAGAGCGGAGCGCCGCAGCTCCCGGTATGCCGATTCCGGCCCCAGGAGCGCCGGCACCCCGGCCAGCCAGGCGTTGAACAGCTTGGTCGGCGGCTTCGAATGCCGCGTCGTCTTCTGATTGGGGCGCACAGCCACGACGAGGTCCACGGTGCGGAAGTCCGGCCACTCCAGGTCCAGGCGGTTGCGTCCCGCGTAGGCCAGGGCGTCCTCGATCCACTCGATCCCCTCGCGGGCGAGAAAGCCGGCCCACTCCGGCTCCCGGAAACCCGGGTGGAGGTTCGCCGCGAACCCTTTGAAGGCGATCCGCTCGATCCGCTCGCCGCGGGCAGGGTCTCGTGGCACCAGACCCGGCTGCGGCCAGTGCGGGATCCAGAACCGCCGCCGGCCGTCCGCGTAAAAGCTGTTCTGCAGGATCTCGAAGTCGGCGATCAGCGGCTGGCGGTAGTCCGCGCGGGTGCCGACGAGGACCGCGTCGCGCAGCCGCGACCGCTGGGCCAGGAGCAGCCTCTTCTGCCTGGGGTGGAAGACGACCAGCCCGTCCCCGGGCGCAGTCCCGGACAGCTCGACCGGGTGGCCGGCGCGGTAGAGCAGCAGCCAGGTCTGGAGGATCCAGGCGCGCTCGCCGGTCTGGAGCTCCCGCCAGTCGCGGTCGCGGTCGATCCGGGACAGGGCGTCCAGGTCCTCGCCGGCCAGGAAGAAGGTGCACCGCATGGGCCGGCCGATGATACCCTGGCACTCTGAATCCATCGAGGGAGGATCTATGGCGGTCGATTTCACGGGCAGGTATCTGGGCGATCTGAAGGTCGAGGTGACGCACGGTCCATCGGGGGCGCAGATCGTGACCGTGCCGCCGGTGGACAACCAGGGGGACGGCAGCTCGTTCTCGCCGACCGACCTGGTGGCCGCCGCCCTCGGCTCGTGCATGTTGAGCCTGATCTCGATCGTGGGGACCCGCGACGGGCTCGACCTGACCGGCCTCGCCTTCCGCGCCGAGAAGCACATGAACGCGAGCCCGCGGCGGATCGGCCGCATCCCGGTGACGATCCAGATGCCGCACGGCCTCACCCCCGACCAGCGCCGCAAGCTGGAGAACGCCGCCCTCACCTGTCCCGTCCACCGGAGCCTGCACCCGGACGTGGAGAAGGTCGTGACCTTTATCTATGAGGACGGGGAGGTGCAGGGGTAGGAGGGGGAGGAGAGTGAAGAAGACGAAGCTCCTCCGTCGAGCCCTTTCTGGCTCGAAGAGTCTCCGTTTCAGCGAGCTTGTCGGGCTCGCCGAGGCCTTCGGTTTCCGGTTGTCCCGCGTGAGCGGAAGCCATCACATCTTCGTGCACAAGAAGGTCCCCGAGCTGCTGAATGTCCAAGACGTGGGCGGAGAGGCCAAGCCTTACCAGATCAAGCAGTTCCTCAGTCTGGTCGAGCGCTATAATTTGAAGATGGGTGAAGAGGGAGAGGGAGAGGGAGAGGACCAGGAAGAGGAGGACTCGTGAAGGACTATCACATCAATATCTTCTACAGCGAAGAGGATGGAGGATATATCGCCGACATCCCCGATCTCGAAGCCTGCTCCGCCTTCGGAGAAACACCAGCTGAAGCCCTGGCCGAGGTCGAGACCGCCAAGGCCGCCTGGCTCGAGGCTGCGCGCAGTGAAGGGAAGGTAATTCCTGAGCCGCGATACCGGCCGGTCATCTATCAAGCGTCTCTCTGATTTTGGAGCTGGCAGGCTGGGAGCCTCCATCCGGACGTGGAGAAAGTCGTGACCTTTATCTATGAGGACGGGGAGGTGCAGGGGTAGGAGGAGCCCTCACCCCCGGCCCCTCTCCCACGAGCGGGAGAGGGGCCGGGGGTGAGGGCCCGTTACTTCGCCTCGTACCAGCTCCGCCCCCACCCCACATCGACCACCAGCGGTACTTTCAGCTCGGCCACCCCTTCCATGCCCTGCTTGACGAGGGCGGCCACGGCTTCCTCCTTCCCCTCGGGGACCTCCAGCACCAGCTCGTCGTGGACGGTCAGGAGGAGCCGGGCTTCCGGGTGCTCGGCGCGCAGGCGGCAGTCGATCTCGATCATCGCCTTCTTGAGGAGGTCCGCCGCGGTGCCCTGGATGCGGGCGTTGATCGCCATGCGGCGGGCGTTCTCGCGCAGCGCCCGGTTCTTGCTCTGGATGTCCGGCAGGAAGCGGACCCGGCCGTAGAGGGTCTCGACCTTCCCGTCCTTCTCGGCGCTCTTCTGCGTCTCCTCGACGTAGCGGCGCACCCCGGGGAACTGATCCAGGTAGTTGGTGATGAAGCGGTCCGCCTCGCGGGTGGGGATGCTCAGCGCCTGGCTCAGGCCGAAGGCGCTCATGCCGTAGAGGATGCCGAAGTTGATCGTCTTCGCCGCCCGCCGCTGCTCGACGGTGACCAGCTCGGGCGCGATCCCGAAAACCGTGGCCGCCGTGGACCGATGAATGTCCTCGCCGCGCGCGAAGGCGCCGAGGAGCGCCTGCTCGTCGGCGATGTGGGCGAGGATGCGCAGCTCGATCTGGCTGTAGTCGGCGACCAGGAGGACGTTTCCCGGGCCGGCGATGAAGGCGCGGCGGATGCGCTGCCCCTGCTCGGTGCGGATCGGGATGTTCTGCAGGTTCGGGTTGACCGACGACAACCGCCCGGTGGCCGCCACCGCCTGGTTGTAGCGCGTGTGCAGGCGACCGTCCGATCCCACCAGCGCCGGCAGGGCGTCCACATAGGTCGACTTGAGCTTGGTCAGCTCGCGATAGCGCAGCAGGAGCTCGGCGATCGGATAGCCGCGGGTCGCGAGCTCCTCCAGCGTCTCGGCGCCGGTCGACCAGCTCTTGGTCTTCTGCGTGCGCTTCAGGACCGGCAGCCCCATCTTCTCGAAGAGAATGGCGCCGAGCTTCTGCGGCGAGTTGAGATTGAACTCCTCGCCGGCCTGCTTCCAGATCTCCTTCTCCAGCTCCGCCAGCTCCCACCCCAGCTCCAGAGACATCGCCCGCAGGTAGTCGACGTCGAGGAGGATGCCGGTCTCCTCCATCCCCAGGAGCACGGGGACGAGCGGGATCTCGATCTCCTGATAGATGCGGGCGATGGGGCCGTCGCCCAGCTCGCGGCGCATCCCTGAGGCCATGGCGCGGGCCAGCTCGATCCGCTCGCCGGCGTAGGCGGCCAGGCGCGAGTCCCCCTGCGGCGGCTCCTGGCCGCGGTCCCAGCCCGCCTCTTTGGCGGTGATCGCCTTGCGCGACAGGCGCTCCAGGGCCAGCTCGTCGAGGCTGTGGCCGTGGATGGAGGGCTTCAGGAGATAGGAGACCAGCATCTCGTCGAACAGGTTCGCCTTGCAGACCGCGCCGTCGGGGCAGAGGCGGAGGACCTCCTTCAGGTTGTGCCCGGAGAGGCGGACCGCCGGGTCCGTGAGCCAGCGCGCCAGGAGGTCCCGGGCGGCCTGGACCGGCGCGCCGCGCCGGAAGTCGATGTAGAGGGGCGGTGCGTCCCCGCTCGGACCGCCGGCCGCGAGGCCGATCGGCCGCTCCTCGCCGAGCACGGCGACGAAGAGCTCGCCGGCTCCCCTCTCTAATAAGGTAGAGGTCCGCGCCTCCCAGTCCCGGACGTCGGTGACCTCCTCAGCCGCCGGCAGGGCCTCGGCCTTCTCCACCTCGGTCGCCTTGAGCTCCTCGACGAGGGAGAAGAACTCCAGCTCGGTGAAGAGGGAGCGGAGCGCCGCGGCGTCCGGCTCGTCGTGGTGGAGGGCTTGCGGATCGAACGGGATGTCGCAGTCGACGTGGATCGTCGACAGCTCCTTCGACAGGCGCGCCTGGCCGGCGTGCTGCTCGAGCCCCTCGCGGTAGGCCTTCCTGGTGATCTCTCCGGCGCGGGCCAGGAGCTCTTCCAGGGAGCCGTACTCCTTGATCAGCGCCTTGGCGCCCTTCTCGCCGATCCCGGGCACGCCGGGGATGTTGTCGATCGAGTCGCCCATCAGGGCGAGGACGTCCACCACCTTCTCCGGCGGCACGCCGAAGTCCTCCTCGACGTCGGCGGGGCCGTAGAGCTTGTTGCGGCCGGTGTGGTAGAGGAGGACGTGGGGCGTCACCAGCTGCATCAAATCCTTGTCCGCCGAGACGAGGACGACGTCGTATCCCTCTTCCGTGGCGCGGCAGGCGATCGAGCCGAGGACGTCGTCCGCCTCGTAGCCCTGGAGCTCCAGGGCCGGGATGCGGTAGGCCTCCAGGGCGCGGCGGATCCAGGGGAGCTGGCTCTGCAGGTCCTCGGGCATCGGGGTGCGGTTCGCCTTGTAGCCGTCGAACTTCTCGTTGCGGAAGGTCTTGCCGACGTCCAAGGCGACTCCGACGAGGTCCGGCTTCTCCTCGCGCAGCAGCTTGCGCAGCATCTGGATGAAGCCGTAGACGGCATTGGTGGGCTCTCCGCGCGAGCTCGAGAGGTTGCGGATCGCGTAGAAGGCGCGGAAGATGTTCGAGTAGCCGTCGATCAGGTAGAGGCGGGGGCGCGCGGTCGTCTCGCTCATGGCGGAGACATTCTGGCACGTCTCTCGCACCTCCGGCCGGGCGGCGAAGGGAGGATGCGGACATGCAAGGAATGGGGTTGATCGCGTGGATCGTTCTGGGACTGCTGGCCGGCCTGATCGCCAAGGCGCTCCTGCCGGGGCGCGATCCCAGGGGGTGCATCGTCACCGTCATCATCGGCATCGTCGGAGCGCTGCTCGGCGGCTTCCTGGCGACCATCCTGGGATACGGGGGTCTCTCGAGCCGCCTCGACTGGCGCAACCTGGTGATCGCCGTGATCGGCTCGATCGTGCTGCTGGCGATCATGCGGCTGTTCCGGCGGCGAAGGTAGGTCACTCCCGCCGCGCCTGCTCCAGCAGGTGGCCGGCCTCGGGGAGGATCAGCTTCTCCATGCCGAGGGAGACCGCCTTGGGCGAGCCGGGCAGGAGGAAGACGGCCTTGGTGCCGGCGAGGCCGGCGGCGGCGCGGCTGAGCATCGCGGCGGCGCCGACCTGCTGATAGGAGAGGGCGCGGAACAGCTCGCCGAACCCTTCGATCGGCTGGTCGAGCAGCGGCAGGACGGCGTCGATCGTCACGTCGCGCGGCGAGAAGCCGGTGCCGCCGGTCAAGACGACCACGTCGACGCCGGGGAGCGCGAGCATGCGGCGGACGGCGCGGCGGATGGCGGCGACGTCGTCGAGGACCACGTCCGCCCCCTCCACCCGGTGGCCGGCCACGTGGGCCAGGCCGGAGAGGATGCGGCCGCTCACGTCGTCCTCCGGCGAGCGGGTGTCGCTCACGGTGATCAGGCCGAAGCCCAGGACCTGGGGAGCGGTGCGGCGGTGGCTCTCGGCGCTCACGGCCCGGCAGGGTATCATGGCGGCGAGGGGGGCCGCGAGGGTGTCCGCTTCTGGGACGGCCGCATCCCACCAGCGAACAGCCCCACCGCCGTCCGCCGCTTGTTTGGGTACTTCAAGCTCATGATTCCAGGGGCTTTGAAGCCGTCGAGAGCCTATGGCACGGAGCATGCGTACTAGGGGCTGACGGTACGAGGAAACTATGGACAAGCCCCGCACAGGACACGCAGAAAAACGCCGCATGCGGCGCAATCTTTTGATACTCGCTATCGCGATCGTCGTGGTCACGATCACGGTGGGCATCTCCCGTCTCGAGCCCGCGGCCCCGGTCGTGGACAAGCAGACTCTTTTCACCGGCCAGGTGACCCGCGGCCCGATGGTGGTCGAGGTGCGCGGGACCGGCACCCTGGTCCCGGTCGACATCCGCGTCATCTCTCTCCCGGTGGAAGGGCGCGTGGAGCGCATCCCGGCCCTCGCCGGCGTCGCGGTGACTCCGGACACGGTCATCCTGGAGATGAGCAACCCCGAGCTCCAGCAGAACATGTTCGAGGCCGAGTCGGAGCTGCGGACGGCCGAGGCGAACCTCGAGGATCTCCGCGCTCAGCTCGACAGCCAGCTGCTCAACCAGCAGGGCCAGGTCACAGCGGCCGAGTCGGAAGCCGCGCAGGCCCAGCTGCAGGCCGAGGCGGACCAGAAGCTGTTCGACGAGCAGCTCAAGGCCGAGCTCGATGCCAAGCTGTCGCGCCTCAAGGCGGACCAGCTCACCAAGCGGGTCCAGATCGAGAAGGAGCGCATCGGGAAGGCCCGGCAGTCGAACGAGGCTCAGCTCGCGGCGCAGCGCTCCCGGGTCGAGCAGGCCCGCGCCCTCTACGAGCTGCGCCAGCGCCAGGTCGAGACCCTCAAGGTGCGGGCGGGCATCCAGGGTGTGCTCCAGGAGCTCCCGGTGCAGGTCGGCCAGCGGTTCTCCCCCGGCACGACGCTCGCCCGTGTGGCACGGCCGGAGAAGCTCAAGGCCGAGCTGCGCATCCCGGAGGTCCAGGCCAAGGACGTCATCCGGGGGATGAGCGCGTCGATCGACACCCGCAACGGCATCGTCCCCGGACGGGTGGAGCGCGTGGCTCCCTCGGTCCAGGAGGGCACGGTGACCGTAGACGTGGCGCTGGAAGGACCGCTGCCCAAGGGCGCCCGCCCCGACCTCTCGGTCGACGGCACGATCCTCCTGGAGCGTCTGCCCAACACCCTCCAGGTGCAGCGGCCGAGCTTCGGCGGGCCGAATCAGAAAGTCGAGATGTTCAAGCTGGTGAACGGTGGCCAGGAGGCCGTACGGGTGCAGGTGACGTTCGGCCGGTCGTCGGTCAGCACCATGCAGATCCTAGGCGGCTTGCAGCCCGGAGACCAGGTGATCCTCTCCGATACGGCGCAATACGACGGCCACGACAAGCTCCGGCTGAAGTGAGATTTGAAGAAGAGAAACCGAAGACTGCCGTAGATAAAGATACGCAGGGCAGCTGAACGACCAGGGAGGAAACCGATGAATTCGTCCGAGCCTCTGATCCTTCTCGATGGAGTCACCAAGGTCTTTTTGACCGACGAAGTCGAGACTCACGCGTTGTCCGGGATCCACCTGGAGATCAAGAACGGTGAGTACGTCTCCATTGCCGGCCCGTCCGGTTGCGGCAAGACGACCCTGCTGTCGATCCTCGGCCTGCTGGATACGCCGTCCGACGGCAAGTACACGCTCAATACGAAGGAGGTCGCCAACCTCTCCTTCTCGGAGCGGGCGCGCATCCGCAACCAGGAGATCGGCTTCATCTTCCAGGCGTTCAACCTGATCGGCGACCTGACGGTGTACGAGAACGTCGAGCTGCCGCTCACCTATCGCGGCATGCCGGCCAAGGAGCGCAAGGAGCGCGTCCAGGAGGCTCTCGAGCGCGTCGGCATGTCGCACCGCATGAAGCACTATCCCTCGCAGCTCTCCGGTGGTCAGCAGCAGAGAGTCGCGGTGGCCCGCGCCGTCGTGGGCAAGCCGTCGATCCTGCTCGCCGACGAGCCCACCGGCAACCTCGACTCGCGCAACAGCGAGCAGGTGATGGAGCTGCTCGAGGAGCTGCACAAGGATGGCGCGACCATCTGCATGGTCACCCACGATCCCCGGTTCGCCCGCTACGCGGAGCGCTCGATCCACCTCTTCGACGGCCGTGTCGTCGAGGAGGAGCAGGGTCCGCAGCGCGAGGTCGAGCAGCGCGAGCTGGAGCAGCGGGGGTTCGCCGTCTGACCGAAAGCCAGATAGAACCAAAGTTCATCGTTTCCCTCCAGGGCTGCCTGCTTGAAAGCGGCAGCCTCTTTTTTTTGTTTTCAGGAGAGCGGGATAGAGTAGTCATCCCGAAAGTGCTCCATGGCATCCCTTCCTGAACCGCGCAAGCCGCGGGCGCTGATCGCCGACGACCTCCGGGAAGTCCGGGAATCTCTGCGCCTGCTCCTCAAGGCCGAGGGGTACGAGACGGAGACCGCCGCCTCGCCGGCCGAGGTCCTCCAGACGGTCACCGCGCGCGAGCTCGACGTCGTCCTCATGGACCTGAACTACACCCGGGACACGACGTCGGGCCAGGAGGGGCTCGACCTGATCGCCCGCCTGCGCGCCGTCGACGACTCGCTGCCGATCGTGGTGATGACGGCCTGGGCGAGCGTCAACCTGGCGGTCGAGGCGATGCGGCAGGGGGCGCGCGACTTCATCGAGAAGCCGTGGGAGAACAACCGGCTCCTCTCCATTCTGCGCACCCAGATCGACCTCGGCAGGGCGCTGCGCCGCGGCAAGCACCTGGAAGCCGAGAACGAGCTGCTGCGCACCGGCGGCCAGGGCGACGGCCGGCCGACCCTGATCGCCACCTCGCCCGAGATGCGCCCGGTCCTGGAGCTCATCGAGCGGGTCGGCCCCTCGGAGGCCAACGTCCTCATCACCGGGGAGAACGGCACCGGCAAGGGGGTGGTGGCCCGGGCGCTCCATACGGTTTCGCCGCGTGCCGCGCAGGCGCTGGTAACGGTGAACACCGGCGGCTTCGCCGAGTCGATCTTCGAGAGCGAGCTCTTCGGGCACGTGCGCGGCGCGTTCACCGACGCCAAGGCGGACCGCGTCGGCCGCTTCGAGCTGGCCGACCACGGCACGCTCTTCCTCGACGAGATCGCCAACATCTCGCTGCCGCAGCAGGCGAAGCTCCTGCGCGTGCTGGAGACCGGAGAGTTCGAGCGGCTCGGCTCGTCCAAGACCCGCACGGCGGACGTGCGGATCATCTCGGCGACCAACGCGGACCTGCGCGAGGACGTGGCCCAAGGGAAGTTCCGCCAGGACCTCCTGTTCCGCCTCAACACCGTGGAGATCCATCTGCCACCGCTGCGCAGCCGGCACGCCGATATCGCGCCGCTCGCCGAGCACTTCCTGCGCCAGCACGCCCAGCGCTACCGCAAGGAGCTCGCCGGCTTCGAGGAGTCGGCCGTCGAGATGCTCCTCTCCCACCCCTGGCCCGGGAACGTGCGCGAGCTCGACCACGCGGTCGAGCGCGCGGTGCTCATGGCGATCGGAGACCGGGTGCGGGCGCGCGATCTCGGATTGCAGCCGCCGGCTCCGGCGCCGGGCAGCCTCGAGGAGATGCCCCTGGAGGAGGTCGAGCGGGTGCTCATCCACAAGGCGCTCGCGCGCTATGGCGGCAACGTCAGCCAGGCCGCCCATGCGCTCGGCCTGTCGCGCAGCGCCCTCTACCGGCGTCTGGAGAAGCATGGACTCTAGCCCGCTCTCCGACCAGCTGGGCGGCCGCGCCGAGGCGGTCCCGGCCTTCTCCGTGATCCGCGAGCGGATCGCCGGGCGGCTCACCTTCGAGAACCGCATCCTCTTCCTGTCCCTGGCGATCGCGGTGCCGGGCTTCCTGTCGACCCTCGTCCTGCTGTGGACCGGGAACTACAGCACCCGCATCCTGGTCGTCGTCTCGATTCTCATGGGGGCTCTCGTCTGGAAGCTCGGCCTGGAGCTGCGGTCGCGGGTGGTCCGCCCGCTGCACACTCTGGCCAACCTCCTGGAGGCGGTGCACGAGGGGGATTTCTCGCTGCGCGCCCGCCTGCCCGATCGGGTCGACGCTCTCGGCCAGGTGATGCACGAGATCAACGCCATTGCCGGGACGCTCCGCGAGCAGCGGCTCGGCGCGGTCGAGGCCACGGCCCTGCTCCACCGGGTGATGGAGGAGGTCGACGTCGCCATCTTCGCCTTCGACGACGACGAGCGGCTGCGGCTGGTCAACCGCGCCGGCGAGCGCCTGCTCGGCGAGCCGGCCGAGCGCCTGCTGGAGCAGCCGGCCGAGGGTCTGGGCCTGGCCGATCCCCTGGAGGGAGAGGCGGCGCGCACGGTCGCCAAGACCTTTCCGAGCGGCCCCGGCCGCTGGGAGATCCGGCGCAGCCTCTTCCGCGAGCAGGGACGCCCGCACAAGCTGCTGGTGATCACCGATCTCTCCCAGCCGCTGCGCGAAGAGGAACGGCAGGCCTGGAAACGCCTGATCCGGGTGCTCGGCCACGAGCTCAACAACTCGCTGGCGCCGATCCGCTCGATGGCCTCGACCATGGCCGTCCTCCTGGCGAAGCAGCCGGAGGAGTGGCAGGAGGACATGCGGAGCGGCCTCGACATCATCGCCAACCGCTCCGACGCGTTGATCCGCTTCATGGCGGCCTACTCGCGCCTGGCCAAGCTCCCGCCGCCGCGCCTGGCGCCGGTCGAGCTTGGGACCCTGATCCGCCGCACCGCGGCCCTGGAGACCCGGCTGCCCGTGTTCGTCGAGAACGGTCCTCCGCTCAGCCTGAATGCGGACGCCGACCAGCTCGAGCAGCTGCTGATCAACCTGATCCGCAACGCGGCCGACGCGGCGATGCCGACCCATGGCATGGTGGGAGTCGGCTGGCGGAAGAACGGCGCGTGGGTGGAGGTCCGGGTCGAGGACGAGGGCCAGGGCATCTCGAACACCGACAACCTCTTCGTCCCCTTCTACACCACCAAGCCGGAGGGGAGCGGCATCGGCCTCGCCCTGAGCCGTCAGATCGCCGAGGCGCACGGCGGCACGCTGACCCTGGAGAACCGCAAAGAAGGGCGGGGGTGCGAGGCGCTGCTGCGGCTGCCGGTGTAGAAGGAAGAGGAGAAAGGACCTAAAGGACGAGGACGGCCCGGTGGCCTTGCCGTCCTCGTCGTCCTTGATGTCCTTTCTGTCTCTACTTCTTCAGCTCGTCCAGCATCGCCTTCGCCGTCTCCGCGTCCTCGCCGTTCGGCTCCATCTCCAGGTACTTGGCCAGGTGCTCCTTGGCCTGGTCCTTCTTGTCGGCGTTGGCGTAGGCCAGGCCGAGCATGTACTGCGTCTTGGGCAGGGTCGGGTCGGCCTTCTCGGCCAGCTCGAAGGCGGCGATCGCCTCGGGCATCCGGTTCGCGTTGAAGTCGGCCACGCCCTTGTTGAGGATGCGGATCGCGGTCTCGCGGCCGGGTGCGTTCTGGGCGAGGGCGGACATCGTCGCCTCCGCCTTGGCCGTGTCGCCCATGCCGAGGGCCGCGTCGTAGAGAGCGGCCAGGGCGCCCGGATCGTTCGGCTTCGCCTGCAGCACGCGCTCGGCGGCGGCGACCGCCTGCGGATACTTCTTCTGGTCGACGTAGAGGTCAGCCAGCACCGCGTAGGCCTCGACCAGATCGGGGTTGAGCTTCAGGGCCTCCTCGAACTTGGCCATCGCACCCGCCTTGTCGTCGGCCTTCAGCTTGCCGACCCCCTCGTTGTAGGCGGCGACCGCGGCGTTCTTCCCCTGAAGCTCCTTGGCCTCTGTCGAATCGGGCGCGGGAGCCGCCTCCTGCGCGGGAGCCAGGGTGTAGGAGATGTGCATCGTGTCCTCGAGCTTCGGCTTGAGCGCCTCCTCGAACGGCTGGAAGCCGTCCTTCTCGATGCGGACCATGTACTGCTTGGTCGCATCGAGGATGAGCAGGGTGAACTTGCCCGCCTTGTCGGTCGTCTTCTCCTGCTTGAAGCTGGCGACGCCGGGAAGGGTCACGAGGACCTTGGCCCCCTGAATGGGTTGGTTCTGACCGTCCGTCACCGTGCCGAGGACCCGCCCCTCGCCGGCGGCGAAGAGGGGTCCGGCAATCGCGAGGACCAGCACGAGCGCGGTCAAGGCCGCGCGATGGATTCGAGTCATGGTGTCCGTACCTTTCTTTCTCATGCTCCTGCCCCGCCGATTTTACTCCCGGGGCTGATGGTCGGCCAGGCGCAGCCACTGCCGGGTGAGCACCGCCCAGCCCCGCTCGTCGCCGGCCACGTCCACCAGGGAGTTCCCGGCGCCGCAATCCTCCTGGAACGCTTCGACCCGGCCCCCGGCGTTGCGGTAGAGGAGAGCCGCGTCGCCCGCGCCCCCCCGGGACAGGCCGAAGGGCTCCGCCCCCCAGAAGAACCAGGAATCGATGGCCCGGCTTCCCGCCGGAGCCGGAGCCGGGGGAGCGATCCCGTCCCCGGCCGGATGCCAGCCCAGGTCGAAGCCGAGCTGAAAGATCGCGCCCGCGTCGGGCCGCAGGACCCAGGGCGTACCGCTCCAGTCGCGTTCGAGCGCGGCGGCCGGGCAGCTTCCAGGCGCCCCGTCGAACGCTGTGCTCAACAGCTTCCCGGAGGGCGAAAGGCGCCAAACGGCGCTGTCGGCACAGGCCGGGGCGACCCACACCGAGTCGCGGCCGGCCAGGACGTCCCGGAATCCGCCCCGGCGGAGAGGCG
>DASPXX010000272.1:0-15492 GCA_035637095.1 Thermoanaerobaculia bacterium | reverse complement strand
ACGACGATCCGGCCTATCTGCGCTCGGTCCTCTCCGCCGGCGGCTCCGGGTACGTGGTGAAGCGAGCCGCCGATTCGGAGCTGCTGACCGCCATCCGCACCGTGCGCGAGGGGCGCTCGTTCGTCTCCCCGATGCTCGCCGAGGCGGAAGCGCAGGAGCCGCCGGAGACGCAGACCGGCCTCCAGACCTTCGATGCGGCCGGAGTTGCGCTGGAGCGCCTGAGCGCGCGCGAGCGCCAGGTTCTCGTGCTGCTGGCCCACGGCCACACGCACGCGGAGATGGCGGAGCAACTCGGCATCAGCGTCAAGACCGTGGAGACCCACCGCGCCCGCCTCTCCGAAAAGCTGGGCCTCAAAAGCCGCGCCGACCTGGTCCGTCTGGCGCTGGCCGCGGGGCTGCTGGCGTGATGCGTCAGCGCGCCGCCTTCGCCGGCTCCAGTGGTGTTAGCATGTCCCTATGAAACTTAAGGTCGTCGTGCATGAAGCCGAAGAGGGTGGCTACTGGGCCGAGGTTCCAGCCATCCCCGGTTGCGCAACCCAGGGCGAGAGCTTCGAGGAGCTCCTGAAGAATCTCTACGAGGCAGTCGAGGGTTGCTTGGCCGTGGATCTCGAGCCGGCGGAGTCCGCGGACGGGCGGATCATCGAAATCGCCGTATGAAGAGCGTAACCGGGCGAGAGCTGACCAAAGCCCTCGAGAAGCGAGGTTGGTCTCTCCTCCGGGTCCAGGGTAGCCACCACATCTACGGCAAGACGGGTAGCAACGTCAGGCTTTCGGTCCCGATCCATGGAAGCAAGCCGCTGAAGATTGGCCTCCTGCACCACCTGCTCAAAGCCGCATCGCTCTCCGAAGAGGATGTGTGATGTGTAAGCGCTCCCTGCTGCGCCGACGTCGCGCCGTTCGAGGATATGGGCTGCACGCTCAATATGGGTCACACTTCGCGGGATGGCCGAGCGGATTCCCGGCCACGAGGTTGTGAGGCTCGAGGTGGAATCCGAACCAGTGCTTGTTCGTCACGCCGGGCCCGAGGCCCGCGGTGTCCAAGTCTTCATCGCTGGGATGGTGATGCGCCGAGGCGACGTACCAGAGCACGACATCGCTGTTCATCACCGACTCTCCGTCCAGGTACGATGGGAGGTAAGACGCCCGCCTTGACTTCCAGGCTACCCACGTAGTTGGTGCAGGGACTGGTTCCCGCGGTGGCGCCCGACGGCGCACTGCAGGGGGCGTTGTTGGCGGGGACGCCGTCCGCCATCTGGAAGCCGAGCCGCCCGTTGTAGAGGAAGAGACTGTACCCGATCGGCCTCCGCGACCACCCCTGCGAGAGCGGTCGCTCCCCCCGCGACCGCCATGACCGCCATGGCCACCGCGATGACCGCCGTGGCCACCGCGATGACCGCCGTGGCCGCCTGGTCCGCTCCCCCCGGCACGGCGATGACCGCGCCCGCGACCGCGGTGACCGCGCCCGCCAGGGGAGAAGGGCCGCTCGCCGGGGGAGTCAGGGCCGCCGCAACGGCGGTCGCTCCCGTCGCGAGCGCGATGGCCACCGTCGCGAGGGGAGTGACTCCCCTCCCGGGCGCGGTGGCGGCGCTCGCGGGCGCGCTGGCTCCCCTCGCGGGCGCGGTGACTGAGGTGCCGGCGGCGATCGCCCGCGTCCCCAGGGGAACCGTCCCCCTCACCGGGGGAGACGCTCCCCTCGCGAGGTGTCACAGCGCGGCCTCGATCCTCCGCACCCCGATCCCCGAGGCCTCCACCTCGCGGAAGCGCCGGCCCATCCGTGCCGCGTTCTCGCGGAAGGAGGGCTCCCGGTCCACCTGCTCCACCAAGGCGAAGATCCCCTCCGGCGTGACTCCGGCCAGGTCGCCGGCGAGGCCGAGGCCGTGGTGGGCGACCCGCTTCGCGTTGTCCGGCTGATCGCGGCCGATAGGGTACACGACCATCGGCAGGTCGTGGAAGATGCACTCCTTGATCGTCCCCAGCCCGCCGTGGGTGACCATCAGCGCGGCCCGCTCCAGGACCGGGATCTGCGGCACCCACGGCAGGGCCACGGCATCGGCCGGCAGCGGCAGGTCCGCGGGCTCCGCCAGGCCGCCGGTCGCCAGCACGAGCTGCCAGTCCGGCCGGCGCGCGGCCCCTTCCGCCACGGCGCGCAGGAAGCCCACCGCCGCCTCGCGGCCGGCCATGAAGCTCTGGCTCCCCAGAGACGCGTAGAGGAGCTTCCTGCCCGGATCGATCCGCTCCCAGGGGAACCCCCGGTCCTCGCGCCGGCTGAGATCGACCGAGGCCTCGATGTAGTGGACCTCCGGCTCCTCGGCGCCCTCGCGCGGCAGGTCGAGCTCGCGCGGGCACTGGATCAGCTCGGGCATGCGCAGCAGGCATCCGGTGACGTCGCGCAGCCGCCGCGCCGACGGGGCGCTGCGCCGGACCAGCTCGAAGAACGGCACCGCTCCGGTGCGCAGGCGCAGGAGGGTACCCTCCAGCAGATCGGCGCTCTGCTCCCGGCTCATGGTGCGCAAAAACGGGGTCAGGAAGACGATGGGAATCCCAAAACGGAAGTGCAGCACCAGCGCGTTCAACCCCAGGAAGCTGTTGAGGATGAAGAGGTCCGGCCGGGCCTCCGCGACCGGGCCGTCCAACCCCTCGCCCCGCGCCATGGCGCCCAGGTATTGGCCGTACGTATCCTCGTCGGCGGGCTCGTGGCCGTTGGTCCCGGGGACGAAGACGCCCTCCCGCTCCTCTTTCAGCCGCGGGACGGAGCCTTCGGGGAAGATCCGGGTGAGGATCGGGACGAGCTCGAACCCTTGCCGGCGGACGAGAGGGCCGCTGTCCGCCAGCCCGAGATAGATCACCGAGTGGCCGCGCTCCTGGAGCTGGCGTGCGAGCTTGAACGTGGGGAAAAGGTGCCCTTCTTCCGGATCGAGGACGAACGCGATCTTTGCCATGAGCCCTCCAGCGAATCCTCACTCTCTCCAAGTACACGACCTGGTGGAAAATGAGCCTCGCGCGGGGCTCGGGAGAGCTCTGCAACGCCAAAGGGCCCTCGGGCGAACCCGAGAGCCCGCGCAGCGCAGCTGGTAGCCGCTCAGCGGACGGTGCCGCGGCGGAACAGGTTGACGATCGCCAGCAGGACCACGGCGCCCACGAGGGAGATCAGGAGACCCGAGAGGCTGAAGTCCCCTTGCGTGATCGAGCCGGTGCCGAACAGAGGGGCGAGAAGCAGGCCGGCGAGAAGCGCGCCGACGATGCCGACGACGATGTTGAGGATGACGCCCTGTTGAGCATTGGTCCGCATGATCATGCTGGCGATCCAGCCGATCAGGCCACCTACGATGAGCATGATGATGATGTTCATAAGTAGTTCCTCCTCTGGTTGTCGTTAAGCTCTTCAACCTCCCGGCTCCCATAGAACAGCAACAGTCGTGCCACACTGAGGTCCCATGATCGACGACGCTCCCGGTCCCGCGGTCCCTCCTCCTCCACCCCGCCCCCGCTGGCACCCGCTCGTCCGCTGTCTGCTGTTCCTGGTGGTCTTTCTCCTGGCGCAGCTTCTGACGCTGCTCCTCCTGACGAGGGGCTTCCGGTTGGCCGGCGGCGAGCAGGCCGGTGCCGGCTCGGACCTGGTCCTGCTCTACGTCGTGGTGGCTCCCGTGCTGTTCGTCCTGACTCTCCCGTTCCTGCGCTGGCTCGACCGCCGGGGCGTGGCGAGCCTGGGGGCCCGCTGGCCGGAGGGTGGCCCGCCCCGGGCGTTGCGCCAAGCGATCACGGTCCCCCTGTCGGTCCTCGCTCTCCTGGGCGTCTGGATGCTGCTGGTGGAGGTCCTGCCGGCGTCGGACGTGCGCGTCGCCGGCCTGAGCCCGGCCGCCGAGACCCCGGCCGGGGCTCTCCGCCTCTTCTTGCTCCTGATCGGCTTCACCATCCAGGGCGGAGTCGAGGAATGGGTGTTCCGCGGCTACATGTACCGCGCCCTGAAGGAGCGCTGGCGCTGGTGGGTGGCGGTCCTGGTCACGGCAGCCGTCTTCGGGCTGCTGCATGCCGCGAACCCGAACGTCTCGGCGCCGGCCCTGATCAACACCTGCCTGGCGGGGGTCCTGCTCGCTCTGCTGGTCGAGAGGAGCGGCAGCCTGTGGAGCGCGACCCTCGCCCATGGAGCCTGGAACTTCGCCGTGGCCTCCCTCGCCTCGCTGCCGGTGAGCGGCATCCAGGTCTTCCATCTCCTGAACACCTCGGTGACCGGACCGGCGGGTCTGACGGGCGGCGGCTTCGGCCCCGAGGGGAGCCTGCTGCTCACCGCGCTCGCGGTGCCGCTGATCGCGATCCTGTGGCCCCGGAGGGGAAATCGGATCGAATCTGGCGTATCATTTTCGGACGCTGGATGAAGTCTTTGTTTTCCTTCAGGGGATCGGCCCGGGGCGACCGGGCCGGGGGGCAACGGGAGGTTTCCATGGCAGTACCCACGCGCAGCGGCCTCGCGGTCGCCTCGTGTCTGACTCTGGCCGCGCTCGCGCAGCCTCTCTCCGCCCAGGCCCCCGCGGCTGGAGAGAGCTTCGGTGAGCAGATCCAGGTCGACGTCGTCAACCTGGACGTGTTCGTCGCCGGCAAGGACGGGAGAGCCGTCTCCGGGCTGCAAAAAAGGGATTTCGAGGTCCTGGAAGATGGCAAGCGGGTGGCGATCTCCAACTTCGAGGAAATCGACCGCGGTGCGGCGCCGGCCCGGGTTGCGGCCGAGCCCGAGCCCCAGATGCCCTCGATGGAGCTGACCGTCGGCGCCGCACCGGCGGACGCCATGCAGCTCGTGGTCTATATCGACAACTTCAACATCCGCCCGGCGAACCGCGCCCGGGTGCTGGGCCAGTTGCGCGACTTTCTCACCCGCGAGCTCCGCCCGAGCGACCGGGTGATGCTGGTCACCTACGACCTGGGTCTCCATGTGCGCCTGCCGTTCACCACCGACCGGGCCGCCCTCGGCAAGGCGCTGGACGGCGTCGAGCGCCTCTCGGCCAACGGTGGAGAGATCGAGCGGGCGCGCCGCGCCGCCCTCGAGCAGATCCTCGACATCCAGGAGCGGAGCCGGAGCACCGACCGGATGGAGGACAGGCTCAACAACAAGGGGCAGAGGGCCGGCGGCGGAGCGGGCGGAGGGAGCGGAGGAGGTGCAGGTGGAGGTGGAGGGGACGGCGGCGGGCAGGGCCAGGAGGACAACGGGGGCGAGGAAGGCAGCATGGAGATCGATCCGCTCTGCCCCATGGACATCGCGCAGCCGGCGCGCTCCTACGCCGAGACCGCCCGCCAGCAGGTCCTCGGCAACATCGCCGCGCTCAAGGTCATGGTGAACTCGCTCTCCGGCCTGCCGGGCCGCAAAGCCCTCCTCCACGTCAGCGACGGGATCTCGGTCACCCCCGGCGAGGAGCTGTTCCAGGCGCTCTTCGAGCTCTGCGGCGGCGGCGGCGCCACCTCCGGCCTGTCCGGCAACCTGACGGGAGGCACGACGCCGGTGGACACCGGCGCAACGGGGAGCCCGGGCGCCTACCGCGGACAGAGCGCCCTGGTCGACGCCCAGAGCTACAGCACCGCCAAGGAGTGGAGCGCCCTTGCGGCACACGCCAACAGCCAGCGGGTGACCCTCTACACGCTCCAGGCGAGCGGCCTCGAAGGTCCCGCCTCCGCGTCCGCGGACGCCGGCCCGGGCGACCGCATCCTGCAGCTCACCACGGTGAGCAACCTCGAGCTGCAGAACCGGCAGAGCTCTCTCTCGGTGCTGGCCGAGGACACCGGCGGCCGGGCGATCTTCAACGCCAACGACGTCCGGCCGGCCCTCGCCCGCATGCGGGACGACTTCGACCGCTACTACTCGCTCGGCTTCACGCCCAGGCACTCGGGGGACGGCCGCGAGCACCGGATCGAGGTCCGGGTGAAGCGCAAGGGGCTCCAGGTCCGCCATCCCGCGAGCTATCGCGACAAGCCGGCCATGGAGCGCGCCGTCGACCGCACGCTCGCCGCCCTCTTCTTCGGCAGCGAGGACAACCCGCTCGACATCTCCCTGGAGGTCGGCGAGGTCACACCGGGCGCGCAGGGCGGCTACACCGTCCCGGTCCGGCTGCACATTCCTCTCCACAAGCTGTTCTTCCAGCAGACGGACGAGCTCTACGAGGGCAGGCTCCGCCTGCTCGTCGCCACCCAGTCGGGCTCCGGCGACACCTCCAAGGTCCGGCAGGTCCAGGTGCCGGTGAAGATCCCGAAGGACAAGGCCCTGATCGCCCTGGGCCAGGACTACGTCTACGAGCTGGCGCTCAACATGGGTCCCGGCGAGCAGCGCGTCGCGGTCGCCGTACGGGACGAGGGGACGGCCCAGACCTCGTTCCTCGCCCGCGGCTTCCGGATCGGCAGCGGCGACGGCACCGTCCGCGGACAGTTCTGACCGCAAAGGATCGGAGGAACGACGATGAACGCTGGAATTCGTGTCTCTCTCGTCCTCGCGGCCTGTCTCGCCACGGCCCTCCCCCTCTCCGCCCAGGCCCGGGAAGGCTTCGGGGAAAAAGTGGACGTCAAGGTGGTCAACGTCGACGTCTTCGTGACCGGCAAGGACGGCAAGCCGGCCACCGGTCTGCAGAAGGACGATTTCGCGATCCTCGAAGACGGCAAGCCGGTCGAGGTCTCCTATTTCGAGGAGATCGACCGCGGCGCCCGGCCGGCCTCCGTTCCCGCGGCGGCGGAGCCCGGAGCTCCTTCCCGGACCGCAGCCCCGGCCCCGGCGGACGCCTTGCAGCTCGTGGTCTACATCGACAACCTGCACATCCGCGCGGTCCATCGGGCGCGCGTGCTGCGGCAGCTCCGCGAGGTCCTGAGCGGCGACCTCCTGCGGCCCGGAGACCGGGTGATGGTCGTGGCCTTCGACCATGGGTTGCAGATCCAGCAGACGTTCACGGCCGACCGCGCCGCGCTGGCCCGCGCGATCGACGGCGTCGAGCAGATGCCGGCCCGGGGCGACGACCTCATGCTGGCGCGCCGCCATGCCCTCGAGCAGATCTTCCAGATCCTGGAGACGGCCCGGGCGATCAGCGCCGCGACCACGCAGGTTTTCGCCACGCCGCCCGCGCCCGGGAGCTTCCACCCCCGCCATGGTCCGGCGGGCATGGGGCCGGACGGGACCGGCAACCGCGACGGCAACGGCGAAGGAGATCCGAACGGCAAGCGGGGAGCCGACGTCTATGCCGTCCAGATGGACCCCATCTGCCGCAACGACGTCCCCGAGCCCGCCCGCGCCTATGCCCTGGCCACCCGGCAGGAGGTCCTGGCGAGCATCGGAGCGATCAAGGCGTTGATCAGCTCGCTCTCCGGCCTGCCCGGCCACAAGGCCCTGCTCCACGTCAGCGACGGCCTGCCGCTCACCCCGGGCGAGGAGCTGTTCCAGGCCCTCAATGTGCTCTGCGGCGGCGGCGGAGCGGCCGACGGCGGCGTCGGGCAGCTCGACTCCTCGGGGGCGTCGAACGCCGGCTACCGGGCCGAGAGCGCGCTCCTCGACGCCCAGTCCTACAGCACGGCCAAGGACTGGACCCTTCTGGCCTCCCACGCCAACACCCACCGCGTGACCCTCTATACGCTCCAGGCGAGCGGCCTCGAAACCCTCTCCGCCTCGGCAGCCGACCTGGGAACGGACGAGCGCTACCTCCAGCTCACCTCGGTGGACAGTGTCGAGATGCAGAACCGGCAGGGCTCGCTCTCGGTGATGGCGGTGGACACCGGCGGCCGGCCGATCTTCAACGCCAACGACGTCCGGCCGGACCTCGCCCGCATGCGGGACGATTTCGATCATTACTATTCTCTCGGCTTCACACCCCGGCGCCCGGACGAAGCCGGCGAGCACCGCCTCGAGGTGCGGCTCGCGCGCCGCGACCTGAAGGTGCGTCACCCGCGCAGCTACCGCGACAGGTCACCTCTGGAGATGGCGGCGGACCGGACCCTCGCGGCGCTCTTCTACGGCCAGGTGGACAACCCGCTCGAGGTCGGGCTGGAGATCGGGGAGGCCCGGCCGCAGGAACGCGGGACCTTCAACGTGCCCGTCCAGCTCAAGATCCCGCTCCACAAGCTGTCCTTCCGCGACAACCAGGTGGACCTCGAAGGCAAGGTCCGTATCCTCGTCGTCACCCAGGGTCCGCACGGCGAGGCTTCCCGGCTCCGCCAGGTGGAGGTGCCGTTGAAGATCCCGCGGGACAAGGCCCTCGTGGCGCTCGGCAAGGACTTCCTCTACGAGTTGACCCTCACCCTGCCGGCGGGCGGCCAGCGCGTGGCCGTGGCCGTGCGCGACGAGGGGACCTCTCTGACCTCGTTCCTCGCCCGCGACGTCCAGGTCGGGCAGGAGGGCTCGACCCGATGAAGCCGCTGAACAACGCCACCCTCCTCTTCGCGCTCGGCCTGGCCGTCCCGGCGTTGGTCTCCCCGGTGTGGGCCGCGCCGCCTCCCACCCCGCAAGAGACGTTCGGCGAGTCGGTCGATGTCAACGTCGTCAACGTCGACGCATACGTCACCGACAAGAGCGGCAGGCCGGTGACCGGTTTGCACAAGGAAGATTTCGAGCTGTTCGAGGACGGAAAGCGGGTGGAGATCACGAATTTCGAGGCCTTGGAGCGCAAGGCGTCGCGCGCTCCGGAAGCTCCGGCACCGGCGGCTCCCGCGCCTCCGGTGTCCGCCGGGGGAGAAGCGAATCCCGATCCCCTCCATCTGGTGATCTACGTCGACAACTTGAACATCCAGCCGGCCCACCGCGCGAGGGCCTTGCAGCAGATCCGTGAATACCTGGACCGCGAGATCGCGCCCGGAGACAGCGCCATGATCGTCACCTACGACCTGGGTGGCGTGCACGTCCGTCAGCCGTTCACGGACGACCGGGCCGCCCTCGCCCGCGTTCTCGACGAGGTGACCCGGCTTGCCGCCACGGGCGACGCCAAGGAGCGGTCCCGGCGGGATGCCCTCGACACCATGTTCGAGATCCAGGACGAGGCGATCTCACTGAATAATGTCTCCACCAAGCATGAGCAGGACGGAGAAGACTCGACACCGCTGGACGTGCCGTGCCCCCTGCGCATCGCCGACCCGATCAAGAGCTATGCCGAGTCTGCCCGGCGCGACGTGCTGCTGACCATCGCCTCCCTGGAGATGTTCGTCAACTCCCTTTCCGGCCTGCCCGGCCGCAAGGTCATCTTCCACGTCAGCGACGGAATCGCGGTTACTCCAGGACAGGAGCTCTTCCAGGCGCTCCAGGAGCTTTGCGGCGGCGGCGGCACCACCTCCGGCTACGCGGGCTCGTCGACCGATCCCGCCTCGCAGCCGATGGATGCGAGCTCGTTCGGCGCCCGCGCCTACCAGGGCAGCCAGGCCGCGCTCGACGCCCAGCACTACAGCACAGCCAGCCGATGGACTGCGCTCGCGGCGCACGCCAATGCCAATCGCGTGACCCTGTACACCCTGCAGGCGAGCGGTGCCGAGGTGAGCTACGCCGCCTCGGCGGAGCACCTGGGCGGAGGCCGCGATCAGCTGCTCCAGCTCGGCACCGTCGTCAACATCGAGACCAACAACCGCCGGGATTCGCTGAACGTCCTGGCGTCCGACACCGGCGGCCGGGCGATCTTCGACGCGAACAACCTGATGCCCGAGCTCGACCGCATCCAGCAGGATCTCGACACCTATTACTCTCTCGGCTTCGCGCCGCGCCGCTTCGGCGACGGCCGCGAGCACCGCATCGAGGTCCGGGTCAAGCGTCCGGATCTGCGGGTCCGCAACCGGCGGAGCTACCGGGACAAGTCGCCGCTCGAACGGGCCGCGGACCGCACCCTCGCCGCCCTCTTCTACGGCGCCGAGGAGAACCCGCTCGGGGTCTCCTTGGACATCGGCACGATCCAGCCGGCCGAGGGCAAGACCTTCAGCGTGCCGGTGCGCCTGCAGATCCCGCTGTTCAAGCTGTTCCTCCAGGACAATCTGAAGGCACTCGTCGGGAAGGTCCGGCTGCTGGTGGCCACCCAGGACGCCCGCGGCGAGACCTCCCGGGTCCGCCAGGTCGAGATCCCCATCCAGATCCCGCGCGACAAGGCCCTGGTCGCCCTGGGCAAGAGCTTCCAGTACAACCTCACACTCACCATGCCGGCCGGCGACCAGCGGATCGCGGTCGCCATCCAGGACGCGGGCACGGCGCAGGCCTCGTATCTCGCGAGGAGCGTCAAGGTGGGAGGGGAGACGGCGGGGCGGTAAGCTGTGGGGATGCGACGTCCCGCTCTGCTCAAGCTCCTCGTCGTCCTGATCAGCACCGGCCTCGCCCTCGGCGGCGCCGAGCTGGTGCTGCGGGCGCGCAACCCCTTGGGCTTCCGGATGCGGGGAAACACGCTGCGGCTGCCGGCGAACCAGGTCTACGACATCCGGGCCGACCAGAAGTCGCGCTCCGACCAGCTCGACGCCCACGTCATCCACACCAAGAACTCGCTGGGCTTTCGTGGCCCCGAGCCGCCGGACGATTTCGCGGATTGGTTGACGCTGGTGGCCGTGGGGGGCAGCACCACCGAGTGCTTCTACCTGAGCGACGGCCGGACCTGGCCGGAGCGCCTCGCGGTCCGGCTGCGGCCGGAGCTGCGCAAGGTCTGGGTCGACAACGCCGGGCTCGACGGGCACAGCACGTTCGGGCACCTGCTGCTCACCCGCCAGGCGCTCGTGCCGCTCCACCCCAAGGTGATCCTCTACCTGGCCGGCTTGAACGACATGTTCACCGACGCGCCGCGCGAGCTCGACCGGATCGGGCAGAACCCGTGGGCGGAGATCGCCGACCATTCCGAGCTCGCCGCGACGCTGCTCAATCTCTACCGCTGGAGCCGCACCCGGAAATTCAAGGATCTCGGGGCGATGCCGAAGCCGCTGGCGCTGCGCGACCGGCCGCTCCACCCTGTCCCGCCGGCCATGGCGGAGCGCCTGTGGAAGGAGCAGGCCCCCCGGCTCGCCGCTTTCCGCGACCGCCTCGAGCGGCTGGTCGCCCTCGACCGCGAGCACGGCATCGAGCCGGTGCTGATCACCCAGCCCTCGCTCCTCGGCGGCGTCGATTCCCGCACCGGCATCGACACCCGGCCGATGGAGGTGGAGCTCTGGGAGAAGCTCGACGGCGCGCTCGCCTGGCGGCTGCTCGAGCGCTACAACGACGTGACGCGGCAGGTGGGGCGGGAGCGCGGCGTCCTGACCGTCGACCTCGCCCGCTCCCTGCCCAAGGACTCCACCTTCTTCTATGACTTCTTCCACATGACCAACCAGGGGGCGGACCGCGTGGGGGCGATCCTCCACGACGCCCTGGCCCCCTGGCTGTCGGCGCGCTACCCCGGCTACGTGCTGTCGCGGTCCCGTTGAGCGACGGCGAGGCGGTCCGGGCCCGCTGCATCCGAGCCCAGCCCCTGGGGGGATGGGGCCGCGATCATCACCACGCAGTCATCGCGGTCGAGGTCGATGCGCACGAGGCGCTCGGTGCGCATCCTCTCAAGCAGGCTCTCGTCGAGGTGGAACGCTTGCCGGACCTCCTGGTCGGTCGCCTCCGCCCGCTTGACGGTACGGCGGTCGTGGCTGCCGCCATACCGCACCACGTTCCAGCCGATCCAGAGGGCGAGCAAGCCGACGAGGACCAGCAGGATCGAGGAGTAGGCGACCAGTGAGGTGCGCAGCCCTTCGAAGCCGTCCGCCACGATCTCCTGGATGAAGAGCCGCACGCCGAAGGCCCAGAGCAGCAGGCTGACGAGCGGCATCACCAGGTAGAGCCAGACCGCCCAGAACCCCACGGTGAGCAGCGAGAGGAGCCCGGCGGGGAGCGGGCGCCGCTTGGACCACTTCCGGGACAGCAGAGCCTTGGCGGTGCTCGGTTTACCGATCGGGGCTTCGCCAGATGGCATGGCCGGTCCTCCCTCGGCGGCGCAGCGCGATGGGCAGCGCCACCACCGACGTTCCCGCGGCGATCACCCAGTAGACCGCGGGGTACCAGATGGCCCAGAACAGCTGGCGCAGGAGACGGGCACCCTCGTAGCGGCGGTCGAGGGCGAGGCCGGTCAGGAACTGGAGGAGGCAGACGACGGCGAGCAGGCTGCCGCTCCAGCCGGGCAGCAGGGTGGCGACCTGCAGCCCCGGCGGCATCCAGGCGGGCGCCAGCTGGGTGAGGATCCAGGCAAGCAGGACGAGGAAGACCGCATAGCACCAGGCGGTGCTGACCATCAGCTCGACGAAGACCGGCCACATCCGGCGCCCGGTCCAGTGGAAGATCGCCTGGCGGTAGCGCAGAGCCGCCTCCATGCCGCCGCGCGCCCAGCGCACCCGCTGCCGCCACAAGCCGCGGACCGACTCCGGCACCAGGATCCAGCAGACGGCGTGCGGCTCGTAGAGGATGCCCCAGTAGGCGAGCTGCAGCTTCCAGCTGATGTCGACGTCCTCGGTGACCGTCTGCGACGACCAGTAGCCGACGTCGTGGACGGCGCTGCGCCGGAAGCAGGAACAGACCCCGGAGACGGTGTAGACCCGCCCGATCAGACGCTGGGTGCGCTTGATCATGCCGACGATGGCGGAGAACTCCCCCACCTGGATGCGCGAGACCAGGGTCGTGCGGTTGAGAACCCGCGGATTGCCGGTCACCGCCCCCACCCGCGGGCTGCGCTCGAGATCGGCGACCATCCAGTGGATCGCCTGCTCGTCGAGCAGGGCGTCGGCGTCGATGCACATCAGATACTCGCCTTGGGTGGCGAGGGCGCCGAGGCTCAGGGCCTTGGCCTTGCCCACATTGCGTTCGAGCCGCAGCAGCCGCAGGTTGGGGATCTCCGCCAACAGGCGCTCGACGATGGCGGGGCTCTCGTCGGTGCTGGCGTCGTCGATGACCAGGATATCGAGGTTGGGATAGCGGCTCGCCACCACCGCGCGCACCACCTGCTCGATCGCGAGCTGCTCGTTGCGGCAGGGGATCAGCACGCTGACTTGCGGGTACGACTCGAGCTCCGGGGGCTTCTCGCGGCGCCGTTCCCGCCGCCAGAAGAAGACCAGCGAGCCGACGATCCAGAACAGGCTCATGAAGAAGGGATAGAAGAAGACGAACTGGAAGAGATGGCGCATGCGATCACCTTGGCAGAGCGAAGGCGGCGAGCGAGCGCAATCCACTCCCGACCCCCGCCTCTGCAAGCTCCACCGGCAGCCCGATCCACTCCCACCCTGCGACCGCCCGGCGGGCGGCCTCGGCGTCCGCCGCCGCGACCGTGGTGGAGCTCACGGTCAAACCGCGGGGGGCCTGTTGTCCCGGCGCGGCGGCATCGAGATGGTAGGCGCGCCCTTCGTCCGACCAGGCCAACCGCGCCGCCGGGCGTACGGAGAGCACCGCCTCGCCGAGCCGGTCCTGGGGGCGGGCTGCAGCGGGCAGCACCGCGATGTCGGCGTCGACGGCCCGGAAGAGGTCGAGCGCCAGGGCGACGTCCCGCCCCGGGTCGCCGCTGGCGGCGGGGAGGTCGACGATCACCCAGCGTGCTCCGGCGTCGCGCAGCGCGCGGGCCAGAGGTCCGACGACGTCGCCGCGCACCGGGGCGGCCGCGGTCGTGAACCAGACGCCCGCCGGGCCTCCGGGGAGGATCCGCACGCCGTTCAAGCCGAGCCGCCGCACCACCTCAACGATCCGGGCGATCCGTGCTTCGGGATCGCCGCCGGCGCAGATCCAGGCCGCGTCGACCTCCACGAAGCGTACCGGGTGGTCCCGCGGATCCCAGTGGACGCTCGCCTGCACCAGCGCCCAGATGCCGGCCCAGGAGGGCACCGCGTAGCGGGCGGTGCGCGGCGGGTCGAGCGGTGGCGGCATCTCCGTGAAGGCCGGCAGCTGGACCGTCAGGTCCAGGCCGGCCGCCACCCTCTCCCCAGGCCCGCTCCAGGTGCCCGGCGCCCAGGCCACTGCGGCCGGCGCCACGCCCGTGATCTCGCGCAGGCGGGCCACCTGGGCCGCCAGGCTCCGGCTCAGGAGTGAAAGCTTCTCGTCCTCCCGCCCGGCGGGGCCGCCGTTGCCGGCCTCGCACCGCACAGCGGACGCTTCCGCCGCCCCCGGCTCTGCGTCCACCCGGGGGATCAGCTCCACCCAGGGCGAGGCGGCCAGCCCCTCGAGGACCGGAGTGAGAGCGGGATCAGCCGCCTGCGCCGGACCGACCGTGACCACCGCCGGCATCCGATAGAGCTCGAGCAGCGGCACGACATAACGCAGCGCGCTCGCCGGGTCGTCGAAGCTGAGGAGGACGGACCGCTCACCGGTCTCGGCGCTGCCGGGACCACCGCTCCTGACCGCCTGCCAGCCATGGGCCTGCAGGAACTCCAGGTGCTCGGCCACCTGGCCGGGAGTCAGCGCTCCGGCCGCGGCCGGCTCGGCCACCACACCCCAGGCGAGGCCCAGCGGCGCCGCCGCTGCGGGGGCTCCGGCGAGGAAGGTCGAGAGGAGGAGGGCTGATGTTCTGGAACGCATCAGAACCTCCGCCGCACCGTCAGGTAGAACCTGGGGTCGAGCTCTCGGGAGCCGTCATAGAGCTGGCTGCGGGCCCCCGCACCCAGCACCAGCACCGACCGCCCCGCCAGATCCCAGTCCGACTCCAGCCAGAGGCCGCCCACCAGGCCGGAGTCGAACCCTTCCTGGTCGTAGATCCCGGCGTGGGCGAGCAGCGAGAGGGACTGCCGATGGCCGGGGGCGTTCGCCAACACCCACTCGGAACGGTGGGTGAGAGAGACGCTGCGGTCGCGCGACGGGCTGAAGTAGGCCACGTCGCTGCGGCTGTTCTCGGAGGCGTAGACCTCGGCCCCGAAGGTCGCCCGGTAGAACGGCCCCTCCCGGGCGAGGAGATGCGCGGCGGCCAGCCCCCAGGTGCGTTCGTTGCCATCGGACAGCGTAGAGCGCCCGCCGCCGAACCGCGCGTCCGCCCGCGTGCCCGCGGTGTAGGAAAGCCCGGCGTCGAAGGTGTCGGCGACGATCCCCGCCGCCCGCGCCCGCAGCGGCAGGTCGCGCCAGGCATCCTGGGAGTACCCGAGGTCGACGCGCCAACGGTCGTCCGGCAGCAGGGCCAGCCGCGCGCTCCCGCCCGGACCGCGCCCGAGATCGTCGCCGGAGACGTCCCACATCACCTCGGCGCTCAAGCTCAGCCAGCGGCCGGGGCGCAGCGACAGGCCGAGATAGGCCTCCCGGACGTCGCCGCGCGAATAGCGCTCGTCCTCGGAGCGGCTGCCATAGCCGCCGGCCGCGAGCCGCGCCCGGGTGCCCAGCGGCGCGCTCACCTCCAGCTGGCTCCACGACTCGCCGAGCCCGCGGTCGGAGGTGTCGTAGCGCCCCTCCAGCCGCACCTCGGGCGCAAGCTGGGTGTCGACGTCGCGGCGCAGCCGCTGGGCGTGGACGTTCTCGGGGTAGAGAGCCACCAGGTCGTCGGCCTGCCGCCGCGCCGCGGCGAGATCGCCGAGCGCCGAGAACGCTCCGGCGCGGGCGATCCG
>DASPXX010000271.1:0-22858 GCA_035637095.1 Thermoanaerobaculia bacterium | reverse complement strand
AGAGCACGTTGGAACCTCTCCGGGTCGGCGAGGGCCTGCCGGAAGCGCAGGTATCCGGGAAGGTTGGCGGCCAGCCAGGGGAGGTTCTTCACACGATGCGAACCCCCGCCCGCCACATCCGCCGCCCCGCCGCCGTCAGATTCTCTTCCGCGATCTCGGTCAGGCACGCGAGCTCGTCGCCTTCCCGCCAGCCGGGGTTCTTCTCCAGGAAGAACGCCACGTGCGGGTCCGCCAGCCGTCCCTCGGGGACCGTGGCGAGCTCGCCGCGGAGCTTCTGCGGCTGGGGGAAGCGGACGGTCCCCCCTTCCTTTATATAGAGGCCGCCGAGCTTCTCCTGGGCGAGGAAGTCGAGCCGGGCCTGCGCCTCGGGCGGCGTCGGGGTGTCCCAGCGCGGCCAGAAGTCCTTCCAGAAGACGGGGAGGAAGCGGTAGGTGCGGAAGCCGGAGGTCAAGAGGAGCCACCAGAGGCGACCCTTCGGGTGCTCCTCGCGCAGCCGGCGGACCGCGGCGATCCAGCAGCGGGGGAGCGCGGCGCTTCCCCAGGCGGCGGGATCGACGATCGTGTCTCCCGAATAGACGATCGTGCAGACCCCCTCGCCCGGCGGGGACGACTCATAGAGGAGAAGGGTCGAGAATCCCCGCAGCCCCTCTTCGTCTTCGAGGAGCAGCGCCCAGGTCTTCTCGGCCAGGTCGGCGGCGAAGCGCTCGCGCGTGACTCCTTCGAAGGAGCCGGTGAGGAGGCCGACCATGGCCTCGCGCTCGGCCGCGGTCAGCTCCTCGCGGCGGACCAGCCGGCCTCTCACAGCAGCGCCGCCTCGACGTGGGGGAGCCGGCCGTCGAGCGCTTCGACAGCGGCCGCGCCTTCCCCCCAGTCCACCGTGTAGAGCATGCTCGTGTAGCGCCGGGGACGGAAACGGCGTTCGAGCCACGGCAGCCACGGGTGCCCCGCGGCGAAGCCGGTCACGACGTAGGCATAGCGCCGGGCGCAGGCCTCGGCGTGCGCGGACTCCACGAGCGCCCGGAAGATCTCGGGGTCATCCTCGTCCACCGCCACATGGGAGATGGAGGCGTGGGGGAGCGGCTCGCCGGGATCGGGCAGGCGCGGAGTCCCCAAAACCCAGGACAGCCGGTTGATCCAGGGCCGCCAGCGGGCGAGCCGCGGAGCGTAACCGCGGACCACCACCTGCTTGAATTCGCCTTGATCCCAGAGCGCCAGGCAGCCCACCACCCGACTGTCGACCAGCGCCAGACGAAAATCCTGCGGCGCAAGCCCGCGGCTGCGCTCGGGGGAGAAGAGCTCCTCGGCAGTGAAGAACGGCGCGGCTTGATAGCGCCGGCGGTTCCTTGCGAGACAGTCCGCCACCTCGCTCATCCGGCCGGGCAGCCCTGGCTCGATCCGCACGGAGGAGAGTGTCCGACGTCTCCGCAGGGTCGGCAGCACGAGCGTCACGAAGCCCGACAGCTCGCGATAGCTGGGGAGGCCGGGGATTCCGGCGGCGAGGAGGCGGCGGGCGGTCTCGTTGTCCGCGATGATCGAGGTGATGTCGAACGGCGCCTCGTCCGCACCCCGCAGCTCGCGGAGCGCCGCGTACCCCGCGGCCAGCAGCCGGCGCCTGCCGCGGACCGTGCGGTCGACCCGGAGCTGGCTCAGGTAGCCGACCCGGCGCGGCTCGCCGTTCACGAAGGCGTTCCACACCGCGCGCGTGCCCATCCCCACGATCCGCCCCGTCCCCGGCTCGCGGGCCACCACCGTGTGGTGAGGCTCCCCCTCCACCGCAGCGGCCAGGAACGCGTTCGGCTCGCGTTCCAGGGACACCCGGATCTCGCCGTCCATGGGATTGTCCCGGAGCAGGCGCCGGATCTCCGGATCGTCGGCAGGAGTGGCGAGATCGACGATCACTCGGCGGTCAACAGCTTCCCCCGCCAATCCTCCGCCCCCAGCGGGAAGTGGTTGCGGCCGTCGACGTCGGCGCGGTGGAGCCAGTTGATCAGGAAGTAGTTGCGGAACATGAAGCCGTCCGCCCGGTTGACCGGATCGGTCGCGCGGCCCAGGATGCTCGGCCAGGAGTAGAACTGCCGCCGTGCCTCGACGCAGCAGCGCTCGACCTCCTCGGCGGTCATCCGGGACGGCCGGAACGGCACCTTGTTGTAGCTGTAGCCCTCGTCCAGCCACCAGCTCTCGTAGAGGAGCTTGCCTTGCTCTTCGAGCCGGCGGTAGAGCGGCGTGCCGGGGAAGGGCGTCAGGTGATTGAAGGCCGCGATGTAGAAGCCGTGCTCGCGGGCGAAGGCCACCGATTGCGGGAGCTGGTCCGGCGTGTCCTCGTCGTAGCCGAAGATGAAGGTGCCGTAGAGCCGGATCTTGTGCCGCCGCAGGTTCTCGAGCGCCTTCCCGTAGCCGCCCCGCATGGTGTTGAAGGTCTTGTTCATGGCCCGGAGGTTCTCCGGGTTGAGCGTCTCGAAGCCGATGAGCACGCCCATGCAACCGCTGCGCTCCAGGAGATTGAGGAGCTCCTCGTCGAATGCCACGTTGATGCTCGCCTGGCTCACCCAGCGGACCTTGAGCGGGATCAGGGCGCGGAAGAACTCCTTGGCCTGCGCGAGGTTCGAGGTGATGTTGTCGTCCACGAAGAAGATCAGCTTCTTCTCGTGGCGGATCGCCGCGAGCTCGGCGAGGATCTCGTCCACCGGACGGCGGGTCTGAGTGGCCTGGAAGACGGTCTGGACGGCGCAGAAGTCGCACTTGAAGTGGCAGCCGCGGCCTGCCTCGACGAGCCCGACGGGAAGGTAGCGCTTGCCGCGGAAGATCCGGCGGTCGGGGTTCGCGCCGGCCAGCGCCGTGCGCCCCTCCTGGCGGTAGATCTTGCGCGGCCGGCGGTGCCGGAAGTCGTCGATTACCTCCGGCCAGAGCGCCTCGGCCTCGCCCACCACCACGCTCTCGGCATGGCGCGCCACCTCGTCCGGGCAGAGGCTGGCGTGGAAGCCGCCCATGACGACCGGCACCCGGCGCTTCCGGTACTCCGAGGCGATCTGGTACGCCCGCCGCGCCGTGTAGGTCTCGACCGAGAGCGCCACCAGGTCGGCCGGCTCGTCGAAGGGGATCTCCTCCATCCGGTCGTCGTAGAAGCGCACCTCGACATCCGGCGGCGTGATCCCCGCGATCAGGGCGGGCGGCAGCGGCTCCATCTGCCAGGTGCGGATGTAGGAGCGGTCGCCGGCGCGGCGGCCGATGCAGGGGTGGACGAGGGTCAGTCTCACGCGGCGGATGCGGCCCTTCCCATGCCCAGGATCCAGTCGCAGTTGTAGAAGCGGTGCAGGTTGTGCGCGTAGAAGCGGTACCCGAGGTTGGTGCCCAGCCGCACCGGCCACGGGCTCGGCGAGGCCGCCAGGCGCCGGACCATGGAGGGCACGCTGTAGGTGTACTTCCAGGCGGTCTCGATCCCCCGCTGCAGCTCGTCGACGCTCATCCGCGCCGGCTGGAAGACCACGTGCTGGCCGTCGTAGAGCTCCCAGTTGCGGGTGAGGAGCCGCCCCTCGCTCTCCAGGCGGTGGTACAGGGCCGTGCCCGGGAACGGGGTGACCACGGCGAAGCGCGGCAGGTCGATTCGCGCCTCGACGGCGAAGCGGGCGGTCTCCAGGAAGATCTCGGGCGTGTCGTGGTCGAGCCCGAAGACGAAGCACCCCTGGAGCGCGATGCCGTGGCGGTGCAGGGCCTCGACCAGCTCCTTGTAGCGTTCGGGTGAGTTGAAGCCCTTCTTCGAGGCGCGCAGGTTCTCCCGCGAGATCGATTCGAGCCCCATGAGGATGCCCTTGCAGCCGCTCCTCTGCGCCAAGCGGAGGAGCTCCTTGTCGTCCGCGAGGAGGACGGTCGCCAGGCCGTACCACTGGACCCGCAGCGGGATGAGCGCCGTGAACAGGCGGGCCGCGTACTCGCGGTCGGCGATGAGGTTCAGATCCACGAAGATCAGCTTGCGCGATCCCTTCTGGCGGATGTCCGCGATCACGTCCTCGACCGGCTTCTGAAAGGGCCGGGTCCCCCAGGCCGAGGGGACGACGCAGAAGTCGCAGCGGTGGACGCAGCCGCGGGTCGCCTCGAAGACGTCGTCGGTCAGATACCGGTTGCGCGGCAGCAGATCGCGCCGGGGGATCGGCAGGCCGGCGAGCGACAGGCCGGGCCGCTGGTCGTACCGGCGGCGCATCCGGCCCGACGCGAAATCCCGTAGCAGCTCGGGCCAGCTCTCCTCGGCATAGCCGACCACGATCGCGTCGGCGTGGGGCTGGGCGTCCTCCGGGACGAGCGTCACGTGCGGCCCGCCGAGGACCACCTGGATGCCGCGGGCGCGGAACGCCGCCGCCAGCTCGTACGAGCGCATGGCCGTGCCCGTAATCACGGTCAGGCCGACCAGGTCCGCCTCGATCCCGGCTGGATCGACTTCCTGAATGCCTTCGTCGAGAAGGAGGATGTCCGCGTCGAGCTCCGGGGGGATGAGCGAGGCCAGGGTGGTGAGGGTGAGCGGCATGTAGCGGAGAGACCGTTTGAAGATCCCGCCGCGGTGGCGGTAGAGCGGTCCCTTGGGGGAGATCAGGATGATCCGCATGGGCAAGCCTCAGGCCAGATGGTGGCGCCCAGGGGGAAGGGCTGTCAACCGGCGCCCCCTCTGAGTGGAAAAATGTGCCGCAAATTCTCAGGGGGGAGTGAGCGCCCTCCAGAAATATGCCGCAACTACCAGACAATTCACGGCGCTCCCTGCAGGGGGAAGAGCCGCCCCTCGACAATTTGCGGCGCCAAGGATGGGGCGTGCCGCAAACTTGGACCAACAAGCCTCGGGAGAACGCGAATTTGCGGCTCGGAAGGGGTTGGAGTCACGCCGAAAGGCTCCGACGCCGCAAGTTGTCGAGTGCGGGCGTCTTGGACGAGACGAAACGCCGCAAGTTGCTCGGAATATGCGGCACGTTCTGAGATCATGGCGATCCGGACCAGCGTTTTTGCGGCACATTCGCTCGGGCGGGAGGTCGGGAGATTCATATTTGCGGCGTTGGAGCGTCGATTTGCGGCAGGAGAAGACCAGAGAGAACTGCGAGGGGCGCTTAAGCGAGAGAGGCGCGGAAGTCGACGAGAAGGAGAAACTTCGTACGTCTCCTCACGGAACCGGTGCTCACGACCCCTTGGCCGGTGGGCCAGGGAGCACTATTCTGACGTTGCAATGCCTTCCGTCCCCCGGGACCTGCCGAAAGAGAACTGCGAGAGGCAGCCTACGCGAGAGTAGGGCGGAAGTCAAGCGAGAAGGCGGAACTTTGAGGGGCTGTCAGAGAACGTTCCGTGCAAAAACCCCTTGACCGGACTTCCGGCGTAGCATAGGATGGGTTGACTTAGGGTGCGCGAGGGAGCCGGAGCCGGCCATCGCCTTTGAGCAGGCCAGGAAGGGATATACCAGATGTCAGCCCATCGAGCCGCTACGTCGGACGTGGACGTCAAAGTACTCCCGAGAGAGACGGTCGTGCTTGACAAGATCCGTCAATTGTCGCCTCAAGGCTTCGTGCAGGTCAGCGAGCTTGTGGACAAAATTCTTACCGAGGAAGAAAGAGAGCGGCATAATCGGGCGTTCACCGGCGCCTTGACAGGTCTCTCGGAGGATTCCTTCAGGCGCATGTGGGACAACCCGAAAGATGCCGAGTACGACGATCTATGAGTTCGGCGATGTAGTCCTGGTTCCTTTTCCATTGTCTGAGTATCGGAATCTGAACAAGAAGCGACCGGCAGTTGTCGTCAGCAACGACGACTACAATGTCGAGGCGGTAGTGCTCAGCGATACCGAGCACCTGGACCTGATCATCGTGATGGGCATTACCAGCGTCGAGGGTGCTCTGGGGGCGGTGACGTTGAAGCAGTGGCGTGAGGCGGGGCTCCTGCACCCTTCGTACATCAAGCCTGCCCTCGCGACGATTGCGCAATCCCGAGTCATCCAGCGACTTGGTAAACTGTCCACCGTCGATAAGAATCAACTAAAGCGCGCCCTGGTCAGGGTTTTGAATCTGACGCCGTCTCCTTCTGCCTCGCCAAAGCAGCCTTCCTAGGAGGGGGTAAGGGCGGCCCATCCAGGCGCCGACGGCTTACCCAGATCACTCGCCCCCTCCTGGACCATCTCGCTCAAGAGAATCTCCAGGTTCTCCCTCCCGATCTGGGTCCTCGGGTGATCCGGCCCCAGGCTCCTTTCCAAGATGGCGACAGCACGCCGCATCAACGGTTCGGCTTCCTCCAGTGGAGCCTGATCCGGAGGAGCTCAAGGGCGATGAGGACCACGAAGTCGTCGAAGTGGCGCCCCTCTCCCGGATGGCGGGGGGGCGATGGGAGAGGGGACGGGGGTGAGGTCTCCCCCCTGGTGTAGGATAGGGCTCTTGTTCTGCGCGCCGCGCGAGGAGCCGCCCCATGAGCCACGATCAGGACATCATCACTGCACCGCATGTGCCGCCGGTGGCGCTCGCCGAGCTGGGAGCGGACCAGCAGCGGAAGGTCGAGGAGATCGCCCGGCATGTGCGGGGGATCCTGACCGCTCTGGGCCTGGACCTCCACGACCCGAACCTCGCCGAGACCGACCTGCGGGTCGCCAAGATGTATATCGAGATGTTTCACGGGCTCTCCGAGGGGGCGGAGCCGAAGGTCACCACGTTCCCGAACGACGAAGGGTACAGCCACATGGTGATGGAGAAGCAGATCCCCTTCTACTCCATGTGCGCCCACCATCTCGTCCCCTTCTACGGCCACGCCCATATCGCCTACATCCCGCGCGACAGCATCATCGGCCTGTCCAAGTTCTCCCGCATCCTCGAGTTCTACGCCAAGCGCCCGCAGCTGCAGGAGCGGCTGACCGAGCAGGTCGTCAGCTGTCTCGAAGCGAAGCTCAACCCGCTCGGGGCGATGGTGGTCATCGAGGCGCGCCACCTCTGCGTCGAGATGCGCGGCGTGAAGAAGCCCGGGGCGCTGACCGTCACCTCGGCGCTGCGCGGCATCTTCCATCAGAAACAGGTGCGGGAGGAATTCCTTGATCTGCTTCGCCACAATCCGTAGAACCGCGTCCGGTCTGGTCCTCTCGGCGGCCATGGCTTCGGCCCTCGCCTGCGGCTCCTCGGCGCCGCGGGTGACCAGCGCGGCCGACCTGACCAATCCGTTTCTCGGGCCGGAGACGTCGAGCTGGCTGATCGGCCCGATCGCGCGCATCGCGACACCCGAGGAGATCAAGGCCTATCTGGCGCTCACCGACGATGCCCGGTCGACCCAGTTCATCGACCAGTTCTGGGCCAAGCGTGATCCCAATCCGGCCAAGCCGGGCAACCCGTTGCGCGAAACGTTCGACGAACGGGCGGCCGAGGCGGATCGCCAGTTCAGCGAGGCCGGCTACCGCGGCCGGCGTACCGACCGCGGCACGACGTACGTGCTCTACGGTCCGCCGAGCAAGACCGATCACGACATCTCCCCCGCGCCGGGCGAGCCGCCGGTCGAGACCTGGACGTACAACGCGACGACACCGGCCGGGCTCGACGGCAGAAAGCCTTCGTTCCTCTACCGCTTCATCAAGCGGGGCGACCTGACCGTGAGGTACATCCCCCGGGAGTCGGACCCCCGGCTCCGCCGGCAGCAAGGGCTGCCGCCTCCCGAATGATTCGATCTTTTTCCTGGAGAGAGGAGCGCTCGCGATGACCCAGTCTCGTGCCGTGCTCGCGGGGACCGGCGTCGCCATCCCGCCGCACGAAGTCGACAATCACATGCTCGCCCGGATCATCGAGACGAGCGACCAGTGGGTGCGGGAGCGCAGCGGCGTGGTGACCCGGTATTACGTCGATCCGGGAGTCGCCTCGTCCGATCTCGGCGCGCAAGCGGCCATCGCCGCCCTGGCCGACGCGGGCATGGAGGCCGCCGAGATCGACTACATCGTCTGCGCCACGATGACGCCGGACCACTACTTTCCCGGGACCGGGACGCTGATCCAGCAGAAGCTGGGGGTGAAGCCGCTGCCGGTTCTGGACATCCGCCAGCAGTGCGCCGGCTTCGCCTACGGCCTGCAGGTGGTCGATGCGCTGATCCGCAGCGGCATCGGCAAGAACGTCCTCCTCGTGGGCGCGGACGTCCACACCTCGCTGATGCCGTTTTCGGCGCGCACGTTCGAGGTGCTGCACGGCCGCGATCCCGGTCCGCTGTCGGATGAGGATTTCCAGTGGAACTCGCGCTTCCGCCACCTGCTGGTGCTGTTCGGCGACGGCGCCGGCGCGATGGTCTTCAAGGCGGCTCCCGGAGAAGAGAGCCGCGGCATCCTCGACCATGCGCTCTATGGCGACGGCAACCACCGCGACATCCTCCATGTGCCGGGCGGCGGATCGCAGCGCCGGCCGTTCGTGACCTGCGAGATGATCCAGGCGGCCGAGACCGTGCCGGTGATGGACGGCAAAGCGGTGTTCAAGCTCGCCGTGACCCGCATGCCGGAGGCGACGCACGAGGTGCTGAAGCGGCAGGGGTATGGGATCAAGGATCTGGATCTGCTGATCATGCACCAGGCCAACCTGCGCATCAACGAGAAGGCGCAGCAGATCCTCGGCCTGCCGGACGAGAAGGTCCACAATAACATCCAGAAGTACGGGAACACGACGAGCGGCACGCTGCCGATCGCCTTCTGGGAGGCGCGGCAGAAGGGGATGGCCCCCGAAGGCGCCCTGGTCGCCTTCACCGCGCTCGGCGCCGGCCTGCATTGGGGATCGGTGCTGATGCGGGTTTAGCCCTCACCCCCGGCCCCTCTCCCGCAAGCGGGCGAGGGGAGAGGGTTAGCTCTCGCAAGCTCGGGATGTCAGGGACTGACTAACCTACACCCCTCTCCCACTCGTGGGAGAGGGGCCGGGGGTGAGGGTGCTTCCGTGAGAGAGAAATATCTCTACCTCGCCCTGTGCCTGGCCTACCTCGTCCCGGTCTGGGCGGTGGAGTACCTTCCCACGACGGACGGGCCGGCGCATACGTACAACGCTTGGGTCGTGCGGCAGCACGGGGACCGGGTCGGGCATCCGTGGCTCGGCCGCTATCTCGAGGTGGATGCGCGGCCGCTTCCCAACTGGCTCGGGCATGCGGTGATGGCCGGCCTGATGGAGGCGGTGCCGCCGCGGACGGCGGAGAAGGTCCTGGTGAGCGGCTACATCCTCCTGTTCCTGGCCGGGGCCCGGTTCCTGGCGGCGTCGGTCGATCCGGCTCGCGGGTGGCTCGCGTTTCTGGCGTTTCCGCTGTCCTACAACCAGGTTTTCCAGATGGGCTTCTACAACTTCTGCCTCGGACTGGCCCTGTTCCTGTTCGCGGTGGGAATCTGGTGGCGGGCGCGGGAGGCGCCGGGGTGGCGGTTGGCGCTCCTGCTGAACGGGGTGCTCCTCCTCACCTGGCTCGCGCACCTGGTGGCTCATGCCCTGGCGCTCGCCGCCCTCGGGTTGCTCTGGCTGATGACGTGGCGCCGCGAGGGGGTTTTCCGGAGGCGCCATCTGCTTCATCTGGCGATCCTGGCTCCGCAGCTGGTCCTGCCGCTCTGGTATCTGGCCGGAGGGACGGGTGGGATGGTCTGGACCCCTCGTCCGGCGTCGATCCTCTGGCGCTACTTCCTTCAGATGGGGACGGTGTTCTCCCTCCATCACGGAGCGCTGCGGGTCGGATCGATCCTGGGACTGGCCTTCCTGATCGCGGTGGCCCTGACCCTGCGCGGGCGGCTCGCCGGGGAGGGGCGGCTCTCCTGGAAAGAGGGGGATGCGTTCCTGATCCTCTCGATCCTCTTGGCCGGCCTCTTCTTCGTCGCGCCGGACGGCGGAGCCGAGGGCTCGATGCTCAAGCACCGGATCGCTCTCTTCGCTCCGCTCGTCCTGCTCCCCTGGCTGGCTCCGGGGCTGGGCCGGCGCGGCCGGGGGGTGGCGATCGGCGGGCTGGCGGTCCTCGCCCTGGTGCAGGCGGGCCTCCTCCTCTCCTGGTATCGCGGCGCGGACCGGGAGGTGCGGGAGCTCGTCGCGGGGACGGCGGGCATCGCTCCCGGGTCCCGGGTCCTGCCGCTCCTCTTCGTGCGGGACGCGGCGGGCTGGCCCGGCATCCTCGGACATTCCTTTTCTTATGTGGCGGTCGAGAAGGGGCTCCTCGACTGGGACAACTACGAGGCGGCGTCCGGGGTGTTCCCGGTCCGCTTCCGCCCCGGCGTGCGGTGGCCGGACTCCCGGACGGTCGAGGTGCGGCCCGCGGATCTCGACCCCGGAGCCTGGCGGGACGAAATCGACTCCATCTATTGTTGGAAGATGCGGCCCGGCTCGGAGATCGCCCGCCGGATCGAGCAGCACTACGTGCTGGTGGCGGAGCGGGGACCGGCGCGGGTCTATGCCCGCAAGGATTGACTGACCCCATGTACCAGGACTTCTACGGCTTCCGAGAGTCGCCGTTCAACATCACGCCCGACCCCCGGTTCCTGTTCTTCAGCGACCGGCATCGCGAGGCGTTCAATCACATCCTGTTCGGCATCCGGGAGCGCAAGGGGTTCATCCAGATCACCGGCGAGGTGGGCGCCGGCAAGACCACGGTCTGCCGGGCGATCCTGGAGGAGCTCGGGCCGGAGGTGCGGACGGCGCTGATCCTGAACCCCTGCCTGTCGGCCACGCAGCTCCTGCGGACGATCCTGACCGAGCTCGGCCTGCCGGCGCCTTCCGACAAGGTCGAGTGCCTCCAGGTGCTCAACCAGTTCCTGCTCGACCAGCTGGTCCACGGGCACGACGTGGTGGTGTTCATCGACGAGGCGCAGGACCTGGACTTCGAGGTGCTGGAGGAGGTCCGCCTCCTCTCGAACCTGGAGACGGACCAGCGCAAGCTCCTGCAAATCGTCCTCCTGGGCCAGCCGGAGCTGCGCGAGAAGCTGAACGCCCTGCGCCTGCGCCAGCTGCGGCAGCGGATCACCGTGCGGTACCATCTGGGGCCGTTGACCCGTCCCGAGGTGGTGCACTACATCGAGCACCGGCTGCACGTGGCCGGCGCGAACGGCTCGCCGGGCTTCAACCGCTGGGCGCTCGGCGCGATCTACCGCTACTCGCGCGGCATCCCCCGCTTGGTCAACGCGGTCTGCGACAAGACGCTGCTCTGCGGCTACGTGACCGGGGACGACCTGCTGACCCGGTGGCACGTCCGGCGCGCGATCCGCGAGCTGGAGGGAGAGGTCTGATGAGCCTGATCGACGAGGCCCTGAAACGGGCGCGCCAGGAAGCCGCGCGGCAGGACGAGGCCGCCCGGGAGATTCGCTACAAACAGGTCCCGGTGATCCCCGGTCTGCGGGCGCCCGCCCGGCGGCCTTGGCTGCTGCCGGTGGTGATCGCCGCCCTGCTCGCCTTAGGGATCGGGATCGGCTTCGGGCTGTCTCTCTTCCGGAGCGGCGGGGAAGAGCAGCGCGCCACCGTGGTGCCGCCGGTGGAGTCCCCGGTCCGGAGCGAGCCGCCGCCTGCGCCGGCCGAGTCCGTCCCGGCGCCTGCCGTTCCGGAAGCGAAGCCGGCTCTGCTCCCGACACCGCCTCCGGTCGTCGTCGAGGAGAAACCCGCGCCGCCGGTGGTCGAGGAGAAGCGTCCCGAGGAAGATCCCGCGATCACGGACATGCGGCAGCGGGAGATCGCGCTGAGCCCGGCCCGCGCGACCGAGCCGCCTGCGCCGCCCGCTCAGGCCGAGCCGGAGCCCGCCCCCGCCACCCCCGCTCCGCAACCGGCGGCGCCCGCCCCCACGTCGGAGCCCGGCCAGGTGAAGACCTACCAGCAGGAGCTGCCGCTCGCCGGAGGCGGCATGCTGAGGCTCAACGGCATCGCCTACTCGGATCAGCAGCCGGTCGCCCTGTTCGGCGACAAGGTGGTGGCGCCGGGCGAGAGCGTGGCCGGCTACAAGGTCGTGTCGATCGAGGTGGGGCGCGTGAAGCTCGAAGGGCCGGGCGGGGTGGTGGTGGTGGAGATGCAGTAGGGTCCTCACCCCCGGCCCCTCTCCCGCAAGCGGGAGAGGGGTGTAGGTTAGCCAATCCGCAGCATTCCGAGCTTGCGCGAGCTAACCCTCTCCCCTCTACCGCTTGCGGGAGAGGGGCCGGGGGTGAGGGCCCTCTGCTACGATTCGCCCCAGTATGCGCAAAATCCTTCTTCTTTCCTTCCTTTCCCTCCTCGCCCTCCCCCTCGCCGCGGCCGAGCCCCGCCTTCTGAAGGTCGAGGACATCCACGCCCTCAAAACCGCCCAGGACCCCCAGGTCTCGCCGGACGGGCGGTGGGTGGCCTATGTGGTCCGTAGCGACGATCTGAAGGAGGACCGGCAGGATACGGATCTCTGGATGGTCCCCTTCGCCGGAGGCGAGGCCGTGCAGCTGACCGCCAGCCCCAAGGGGGAGAGCCGGCCTCGCTGGAGCCCGGACAACCGCTGGCTCGCCTTTCTCTCGGACCGCGAGGGGGAGGAGACCCAGGCGTGGCTCCTCGACCGGCGGGGCGGCGAAGCCACGAAGCTCACCGACTATCCGGGCGGTGTCTCGGACCTCGCCTGGTCTCCGGACGGCAAGCGCCTGGTCCTCGAGGTGACCGATCCCGACCCGGACGACGCGGCGGTCCAGGGGGAGACGAAGGACAAGGACAAAGAGAAGAAGGAGAAGAAGCCGAAGCCGATCGTCATCCACCGGCTCCAGTTCAAGCAGGACACCGAGTACCTCGACGACCGCCGGACCCATCTCTACGTCTTCGACCTGGAGAGCCGGAAGGGGGTGCAGGTCACCTCCGGCCCGTTCGACGACACGAATCCCGTCTGGTCTCCCGACGGCCGCACGATCGCGTTCGTGAGCAAGCGCGCCGGCGCCGACCCGGACGCGGCCGACAACAGCGACGTCTTCGTGGTGGCGCCGGAGGCGGGGTCCACCCCGCGCGCCCTGACCACGTGGGAGGGCGCCGACAGGTCGCCGGCGTTCAGCCCGGACGGCCAATGGATCGTCTACGTGGCGGGCGGCGATCCGAAGGACGTCTGGTACGACACGAGCTCCGTCGCGGTGGTGCCCGTGGCGGGCGGTCCGGCCCGCCTGCTCACCCGCGAGACCGACCGCAACGTCTCGAATCCCCTCTTCACGCCCGACGGCCGCTCCATCCTCTTCCTTCTGGAAGATGGCGGCAACGTCCACCTCGCCCGCGTGCCCGCCGCGGGAGGCCCCGTCGAGAGGGTCGTCACCGGCGAGCGGGAGATCGAAGAAATTTCCCTCGGCTCCAAGGGGGAGACCGCGGTGCTGGAGGCCCGGAGCACCTATCCGCCCGAGGTCTCGGCGGTCGACGGCTCGGGGCTGCGCCGCCTGAGCCATGTCAACGACGAATTCCTGCGGGGGATCAAGCTGGCCGAGACGCGGCGCTCCAAGGCGAAGAGCGCGGACGGCACCCCGGTGGACGCCTATCTGACCCTCCCGCCGGACCTTCCCGCGGGAAAGCGGGCTCCGGCGATCCTGCGCATCCATGGCGGCCCGGTGTCGCAATTCTCCACGGGCTGGCAGCTCGAGTGGCAGATCCTCGCGGCGCACGGCTACGCGGTGATCACCGCCAATCCGCGCGGCTCCTCGGGCTACGGCCACGCCTTCAGCCGGGCGATCTGGGCGGACTGGGGGAACAAGGACTTCGAGGACGTCATGGCCGCGGTGGACGGAGCCGTCGCCCAGGGAGTCGCCGATCCGGAGCGCCTCGGCGTCGGCGGGTGGAGCTACGGTGGCATCCTGACCAACTATGTGATGGTCAAGAGCCAGCGCTTCAAGGCGGGCATCTCGGGGGCGAGCGAGACCAACTACCTGGCGAACTACGGCACCGACCACTATCAAAAGGAATGGGAGGGGGAGCTGGGGCTGCCGTGGCAGAACACCGAGCTGTGGCTCCGCCTGTCGCCGTTCTTCCAGGTGGAGAAGATCCGGACCCCGATGCTCCTCCTGTGCTCCGGGAACGACGTCAACGTCCCCTGTCTCAACTCGGAGCAGCTCTACCAGGCGCTGCGGCGGCTCGGCCGCACCACGGAGCTGGTCATCTATCCGGGCCAGGGGCATTCGCTCAACCGGCCGAGCTTCCTCGAGGACCGCTTCGAACGGTATCTCGCCTGGTACGACAAATATCTCCAGCCGGCGGCTGCAACCACGGTGGCGGGGGCCGGCCGATGAGCGCGGGGGCGCCGTTTCCAATCGCTCTGGAGCTGCCGGGCTGGGATCTCTTCTGGGCTTTCCTGGAGGCGGAGCCCGGGAGCGCGGGGGACGGCCGGCTGGCGGTGTTGCGGCACGAGGTCTCGGAGCTCGCGCGCGCCTCGCTCGAAGGGATCGATCTCGCCTCGCACGCCACGGCGGCCGCCCTGCGCAAGCTGTTCCGGGCCGCGGGCACCGATCCCACCCGCTACCGTCCCGCCTCCGAGGCCCTGCTGCGCAGGGTGCTCAAGGGGGAGGACCTGCCGGAGATCCATCCGCTGGTCGACATCAACAACTGCCTGTCGGTGGAGCTGGCGGTGCCCTGCTGCGTCGCCGCCGAGGGAACGTTCACGCCGCCGCTCGTCCTGCGCGCCGGCCGGCCGGGGGAGAGCTACGAGTCGCTGAAGGGTCCGTTCAACCTGGAAGGCAAGCCCCTGCTCGTCGACGCCGAGGGACCGCTCGACACCCCGATCACCGGCAGTGTCCGGGTGAAGGTGCGCCCCGAGACCCGCCGCGCCTGGCTGGTGGCCTATCTGCCGGAAGGGGTGGTGACGCGCGAGCGGTGCGGCGAGGTGCTGGCGGAGCTGCTGGCGAAGGCGGGGGTGGTGAGGGTCACCACCTAGCCGTCTCCCCCCGCACCCCGCCGTGGCGTTCCAGAAAGTCGTCGATCAACCGCCTCGCGATGCTGATGTACGGCGGCAGCAGGGGGAGGTCGTCGGGGGTGAACCAGCGGGCGTCCTCGATCTCGCCTTCCTGCGGCCGGATCTCGCCTCCCGCCCAGGTGGCCACGAAGCCGACCATCAGCGAGTTGGGGAAGGGCCAGGGCTGGCTGGAGAAGTAGCGCAGACCGGTGAGCTCGACGCCGACCTCCTCGCGGACCTCGCGGACCACCGCCTCCTCCAGCGACTCGCCGGGCTCCACGAACCCGGCGAGCGTGCTGTAGACCCCCTTGACGAAATGCGGCGAGCGCGCGAGGAGCACCCGCTCGCCGTCCTCGATCAGGGTGATCACGGCCGGCGAGAGGCGGGGAAACTGCTGCAGGCCGCAGCTTGGACAGACCCGGGCCCGCTCCGTCTCCTTCCGCTCGGTCGGCGTGCCGCACCGGCCGCAGAAGCGGTGGTTGCGGTCCCAGTCGACGATCTGCACCGCCCGGCCGGCGAGCTTCCAGACCTCCTCGGGGAGGAGCGACCAGAGGCGCCGCAGGCCGTGGAAGGCCATCCCTTCCGGCGGCTCGACCGCGACCTCCAGCTCGACGGCCCAGCAGGTTGCGCCCTCGATCGTGCCGATCGAATGGGGATCGCCCCCGCGGCTCACCCGGTCGGAGATCTCATCCGGCCACGGCAGGCGCGCCGCCTCGTCCTCCACCCGCACCAGCAGCTCGCTGCCGCGAAAAGCGAACCAGTGACCCGGGCTCGTGCTCATGCGCCACACGCTACACCGAAAGGCGGCGGACGCGCGAGGATGCCGCATCGTTTGCGCAGGAAAGGAAATCCATCCCGCTGTCATCCTGAGACAGAGCAACTCGGACAACCTGCGGCCGTATACTTGCGCGCCGGGTCCTTTCCTGTGGAGGTGTCATGTCGCTCGTGCAGAGGCTTTCGTGTATCGCCCTGATTTCGCTGCTCGCCGGAGCCCAATCCGCCGCCGCCGATCCCATCCCGTCGTTCTCCCAGCCCGCGGTTTCGCCCGACGGCTCCACGATCGTGTTCTCGTCCGGCGGCGATCTCTGGTCGGTCCCGCTTGCGGGCGGCACGGCGCACCTCCTGGTGGCGCACCCCGCTCACGAGTCGCGGCCCGTCTGGTCGCCCGACGGCCGCTCTCTGGCTTTCGTCTCGACGCGCACGGGCAACGGCGACGTCTATACCTTCAGCTTCGCGACCGGCGAGGTGCGGCGCCTCACCTGGGACGACGAGCCCGAGGTGGTCGACGCCTGGTCGCGCGACGGCCGGTGGATCTACTTCTCCTCGCCGAGCCACGACGTGGCCAATATGAACGACGTCTACCGCGTGCGCCCCGAGGGGGGCACTCCCATCGAGGTGAGCGCCGACCGCTATGTGAACGAGTACTTCGCGGCTCCCTCTCCGGACGGCACGACGGTCGCGATGACCGCCCGCGGCGTGGTCTCCGCGCAGTGGTGGCGGCACGGCCACAGCCACATGGACGAGTCGGAGATCTGGCTGCTCCAGGGCGGAGTCTACCGGCGGGCCGGCAGCGGCGGCGGCAAGGAGGCGTGGCCGCTGTGGAGCCCCGACGGCCAGCGGCTCTGGTTCATGTCCGACCGCTCCGGCGCCGAGAACCTGTGGTCCGAAGAGATCGGCGGCAGCGGCCCCGGCGCGCCGGCGCAGGTCACCCGCTTCACCGGCGGCCGGCTCCTCTGGCCGGCCATCTCCGGAGACGGACGGACCATCGTCTTCGAGCGCGGCCTGGGGATCTGGCGGCTCGACACCGCGACAGGCGCCGCGGCCGAGGTTACGATCACCCTCGAAGGATCGTCTGCCGGTCCGTCCCTGGAGCGCCGGGACGTCGCCTCCGAGGCCGATCAATTCGTCCTCTCGCCCGACGGCAAGAAGGTCGCTTTCGTGGCCCACGGCGAGGTCTTCGCCGTCTCCGCCCAGGACGGCGGCCGGGCCGTGCGCGTCACCAACACCCCCGAAGCCGCCGAGTACCAGGTCGTCTGGGCGCCGGACAGCCGCCGGCTCGCCTACGTCTCGGAGCGCGGCGGCGACCACAAGCTCTGGCTCTACGACTTCTCCACCGGCCGCGAGGAGCCTCTGGCCGCCGGACCCGGGGTGGACGATACGCCCGGCTTTTCCCCGGACGGCAAGCTCCTGGCCTTCCAGCGCGACCGGCAGGAGCTGCGCGTGCTCGATCTGGCCACGCGCAAGGACCGCCGCCTCGTCCAGGTCCTCCTCGACAGCCCTCCCATCGGCTCCGAGCGCCCGTTCATCTGGTCGCCGGACGGCCGCTGGGTCGCGGTCTTGGGCTATGGCGAGCGGATGTTCCGCAACGTGCTCCTGGTGCCGGTCGACGGCGGGGAGCCCCGGCCGGCGAGCTTCCTGGCCAACACCGCTGCCGACGACCTGACCTGGAGCCCTGACGGCACCTTCCTCCTCTATGCCACGAGCCAGCGCTCCGAGCCCGGACAGCTCCCCCGCATCGACCTCCTGCCGCGCACGCCCCGCTTCCGCGAGGACCAGTTCCGCGACCTGTTCCAGCCGGAGAAGGCGGAGCCCGAGAAGAGCCCGGGTCCGGAGACGGTCGAGAAGGCCGGAACGAAGGCCGCCAAGGCTCCGCCGGGGAAGGCTGCCAAGCCGGCTCCGGTCGAGATCGTCTTCGACGGCATCCGCCAGCGCGCCAGCCTCCTGCCGGTGGGCCTCGACCTGGTCGCCCTGGCCATCGCGCCGGACGGTAAGAACGCGGCGCTCCTCGCCAACGCCGCCGGCCAGTCCAACGTCTGGGTCTACTCGCTCGACGATCTGGCCGCGGGGCCGGCCGTGGCGCGTCAGATCTCGTCGACCCCGAGCGACAAGGGATCGGTCCAGTTCTCGCCCGACAGCAAGGAGGTCTGGTATCTGGACGGCGGCTCGATCATCGCCGCGCCGCTCGGCAAGGGCGAGCCGCGGACGCTCGCGGTTTCGGCGGAGATGGACGTCGACTTCGGCCGCGAGAAGCTCGGCATCTTCGACCAGGCCTGGCGCTATCTGCGCGACAACTTCGTGGACCCCGACATGCACGGCGTCGACTGGGACGCCGCGCGGGCCGAGTACCTCCCCCGGGCCATGGCGGCGCGCACGCCGGACGAGCTGCGCCGGCTCCTGACGCTCATGATCGGCGAGCTGAACGCCTCCCATTCGGGCATCCGCACTCCGCCCGCGGAGCTCAAGCGGTCGACCGGGCGGCTCGCCCTGCGTTTCGACCCCGCCCAGCTCGAGGCGACCGGCAAGCTGCGCGTCCGTGAGGTCATCCCCCAGGGGCCGGCCGCGGTCACCCGCAAGATCGCGGTGGGCGACTGGCTCCTCGCCGTCGACGGCAAGCCGGTGGATTCCCATACCGATCTCGACGAGCTCCTGGACCACACGATCGGCCGCCAGGTCCGGCTCACCGTGGCCGGCAGGCCCGACGGTGCGGGATCACGGGAGGTCGCGGTCCGGCCGGTCGATCAGAAGACCGAGAAGGGGCTCACCTACCGCGCCTGGGTCGAGGCCAACCGCGCCTACGTCGAGCGGGTGAGCGGCGGCCGCCTCGGCTACGTCCACATGTACGACATGGGAGACGCCGCGCTGGCGCAGCTCCTCGTCGACCTCGACGTCCAGAACATGACGAAGCAGGGGGTGGTGGTGGACGTGCGGAACAACAACGGCGGCTACGTCAACGCCTACGCCATCGACATCCTGTCACGGCGGGGCTACATGGGGATGACCTACCGCGGGTTCTCGCTGGCGCCGGCGCGCACGCTTCTGGGGCAGCGGGCGCTGGAGCGGCCGACCGTGCTGGTGACCAACCGCCACACGCTGTCGGACGGCGAGGACTTCACGGAAGGGTACCGCGCCCTCGGTCTGGGCAAGGTGGTGGGCGAGCCCACCGCCGGCTGGATCATCTACACGTCGGACATCGATCTCCTGGACGGCTCGCAGGTCCGCCTGCCGTTCATCAAGATCACCGGCGCCCACGGGGAGGACATGGAGATGAATCCGCGGCCGGTGGACGTCTATGTCGAGCAGCCGGTCGGAGAGGGGCTGAGCGGCAAGGACTCGCAGCTCGACGAGGCGGTGCGGGTGCTGCTCAAAGAGATTCCAGATAGTCCGCGAAGATCTCGTTGAACAGCGCTCCGGGGCGGCAGCGGCGGAGGTGGGTTATCGCCTCCGCGCCGCTCATCCCCATGTGCACCAGGATGAGGCCGGCGACAAGGGCTGAGCGGTTGAAGCCCATCCCGCAATGCGAGAGGACCTTGTGGCCGCTCTTCACCATGTCGGCTCCCAGCCGGGCGACCGCCTGCAGCTTGGGCAGGTCCGGCAGTCCTTCGTCGAAGATCGGGAAGTAGATGTAGAGGATGTGCCCCGGAACGGTGGGCACCCCGGCGTCCAAGTCCCCTTCGAGATCGATCACCACCGAGATTCCGTGGCGGTCCAGGGGTTCCCACGCGTCGATCCGCGGGGAGAGATACAGGCATCCGGCTTCGTCGAGGCAGATGATGTCCATCCCAGGTTACCTCCGTGGCGGAGATTTCACCACAGGATCGGCATACAATGGAGGGGTCTTTCAAGGAGGAATTGATGAACCCACGAGAGAATCGCTCCGGCCGTGCCGCCGCCCTCGGGCTCGGCCTGCTTCTCGGCCTGGCCTTCGCCCCCGCCGTGTCCGCCCAGAACGCCGGGACCATCCTGCGCAACCAGAAGGCCGCCGGCCAGGTGAAGAGCTCCTGGACCCCCGAGCGCCTGCGCGCCGCCCGGCCGCTGCCGGTCCCCGCGATCGCCTTCGACCAAGCCACCGATCCGGCCGTCGCCGCGGACGAGTCCGGCGCCGGCAGGAGCGTCTCCTTCCCGGGCCAGCTCCCGCGGCCGGGGATCCGTCCGCTGCTCTCCAACCGTCTGTTCGATCCGCTCCCTGCCGCGGGCGCATCCATCCGGGGGACCGGCGATCGCGCCAACGGCTCGACCGGCGCCCTGTTCACCAGCCAGCATCTGATCCCCGTCGAGGCGGACCTCGAATACCCCTATTCCACCGCCGGGGTGCTGTTCTTCACCATCCCGGGCGAGGGCGACTTCTACTGCTCCGGCGCGGTGCTCCGGCACCGCATCGTGATCACCGCGGGAGGGTGCGTCCACCAGGGGAGCGGCGGGAGCAACGGCTTCTTCGAGGACTTCGCGTTCGCGCCCGCCTACCGGGACGGCGACGCGCCCTACGGCCTCTGGGAGTGGAGCTACGTCGTGGCGCCCACCACCTGGACCCAGGGCAACGGCAAGCTCCCCAACGCCGCCGACTACGGCTTCATCGAGATGGACGACCAGGACTTCAACGGCGACCTGCTGCGCATCGGCGATGTCACCGGCACGTTGGGCTACGCCACCAAGAAGCTGCGCCCGAACCATGCCACGCTCCTGGGCTATCCGTCGAACTTCGACGGCGGCAACCGGATGCACCAGGTGACCGCGAAAGATTTCAAAACCACCTCTGCCACGGTCAACACGGTCGAATACGGCTCCGACATGCGCGGCGGCTCACAGGGCGGCCCCCTGATCCAGGACTTCGGGGACAACACGAACCTGGTGAAGCTGATCGGGGTGCTCTCGTACTATCCGACCTCGTCGAGCGTCAAGACGGAAGGCGCCTCCATTCCCGACACCCGCTTCACCTCGGCGCTCACCATCGCCTGCAACAACCGGCCCGGCAACTGCTGAGCCGCGATGAACCTCCTCGACCTCCTCGCCATCCCTCTCGCCCGGGAGCCTGGCAAGATCGTGCTCCGCTTCCGGGGGGAGGGGGACGAGGGGCTGGACCTCACGTCCGCGGATCTGTTCGCCGAGGCCCGCCGGATCGCGGCGGGCCTCGCGGCCCGCGGCGTGCGGCAAGGGGATCGGGTGGCGTTCTTTCTCGGCAACCGTCCCGAGTTCGTCACGGCGCTCCTCGCTCTCTTCCATCTCGGCGCGGCGCTCGTGCCGATCAACCTGGCCTACCGGCGGCGCGAGATCGCCCATATGCTCGGCGACGCCGAGCCCCGGCTCCTTTTAACCGAGCGGGCCCAGCTTCCGGTCCTCGACGAGCTGGAGGCGGAGGAGAAGGGGGAGATCGGGATCGTCCTCGCCGAGGACCTCGCCGGCTGGCCCGAGGATCCCGCGTTCGTCCCCGCCCGGATCGACGGCGACGACCTCGCGATGCTGCTCTACACCTCGGGCACCACGGGCCGCAGCAAGGGAGCGATGATCTCCCACGACAACGTGCTGGCCACGGTCACCGGCCTCCTCGCGGCCTGGGCCTGGGAAGCGGACGACGTCCTCCTCCTGACGCTCCCGCTCTTCCATACCCACGGCCTGGTCGTCGGCCTCTGCTGTGCGCTGGCCGCCGGAGCCACCGTGCAGCTCCGCCCCCGTTTCGCAGCCGCGGCGGTCGCCGCCGAGCTCGCGGGAGGCGAGGCGACCCTCTTCTTCGGTGTCCCCACCATGTACGTGCGGCTCGTCGAGGAGCTGCGGCGCGGCGGCGATCCGGGGAGCCTGCGGCGGATGCGCCTCTTCTGCTCGGGGAGCGCGCCGCTCGCGCCGGAGACCTTCGCGGCGTTTCGCGAGCTGACCGGCCACGCGATCCTCGAGCGCTACGGGATGACCGAGACCGGCATGAACCTGAGCAACCCGTACGCGGGGGACCGCATCCCGGGCACGGTCGGCACGCCGCTGCCCGGGGTGTCGGCCTGGATCGACGACGGCGGCGAGCTCCTCGTCCGCGGCAGCAACGTCTTTTCCGGCTACTGGCGGGCGCCCGAGAAGACGGCCGAGAGCTTCGTCCAGGACGGGCTCGGCCGGCGCTGGTTCCGCACCGGCGATCTGGCGGTCCGCGATCCGGAGACCGGCACCTACACCCTCCTCGGCCGGCGCCACGAGCTGATCCTCTCCGGAGGCTTCAACGTCTATCCCCGCGAGATCGAGGAGGTCCTGGCCTCCTTCCCCGGAGTGCGCGAAGCCGCGGTCGTCGGCCGGCCGCACCCCGAATGGGGAGAGGTGCCCATGGCCTTCCTGGTCGTCGACAGCCCGGTGGACGAAGCCGGGCTGATCGCCTTCTGCAAGGCCCGCATCGCGGGCTTCAAGGTGCCGCGCACCTTCCAGCAGGTCGACAGCCTGCCCCGGAATGCCCTCGGCAAGGTGCAGAAGCACCTGCTACCGGGATAGAGACCAAAGGACCAAGAGGACCCAAAGGACGAACAGGACACCGCACGACCGCCTGCCGCTCCTTCTGCTGGCCGCCGGAGCCGTCGCCCTGGTGGTCTCGGGACTCCGTCCGTACGACCGCGTCACCTGGGTCCTCGAGGTGTTTCCGATCTTCATCGGCGTGCCGATCCTCCTCGCGACGCGGCGCCGCTTCCCGCTGACGCCGCTCCTCTATGTCCTGATCTTCGTCCACGCCCTCATCCTGATGCTCGGCGGGCACTACACCTATGCGCGGGTGCCGCTGGGTTTCTGGATGCAGGATCTGTTCGACCTCGGCCGCAACCATTACGACCGGATCGGCCATTTCGCTCAAGGGTTCGTGCCGGCGATCCTGGCGCGGGAGGTCCTGCTGCGCCGGACGCCTCTGCGGCGGGGCGGCTGGCTGTTCTTCCTGGTCACCTCGGTCTGCCTGGCGTTCAGCGCCTGCTACGAATTCTTCGAGTGGTGGTCCGCCGTCCTCGGCGGCTCGGCGGCGGACGCCTTCCTAGGCACCCAGGGGGACGTGTGGGACACCCAGTGGGACATGTTCTTCGCCCTGATCGGCGCGATCGCCGCGCAGCTCCTCCTCGCGCGGCTCCACGACCGGCAGCTGGCGCGGCTCGCGGAACTTTCTCCGCCCACCTCCCATCCAATCTCAACATAGGGGGACAGCACCCCTGGGAGGTGCACAATGTTCGAAAGCTCGCTGATCGATCTGGAATCCAAGCAGCATCCCCGCCGCCGGTGGGCTCCTCTGCCGATCGCGATCGCC
>DASPXX010000270.1:0-29492 GCA_035637095.1 Thermoanaerobaculia bacterium | reverse complement strand
AGCTCGATGCGGACGCCGCGGATCTTCACCTGGAAGTCGAGGCGGCCGAGGAACTCCACCGCGCCGTCCGGCCGGAAGCGCGCCAGGTCGCCCGTGCGGTAGAGGCGCGCGCCGGGCGCTGCGGAGCTGGGATCGGGGATGAACCGCTCGGCGGTCAGCGCCGGCCGGTTCAGATACCCGCGCGCCAGCTGAACGCCGCCGATGAGAAGCTCGCCGGGCACTCCGAGCGGGACAGGCTGGAGGTGGCGGTCGAGCAGGACGATCGAGGTGTTCGCGACCGGCCGGCCGAGCGGCACCGTGCGCCGGCCGCCGCCGCGGATCCAGGCGTGATACGTGACGTCGACCGAGGCTTCGGTGGGGCCATAGAGGTTGTGCAGGGCCACGCCCGGCAGGCGGTCGAGGAACCGTTCCGCCAAGTCGAAGGGGAGCGCCTCGCCGCTGGCGAAGACCTGGCGCACCGTGCGGCAGGAGTCCGCGAGATCCTCCTGCTCCAGGAAGACCTGGAGCATGGAGGGGACGAAGTGCAGCGTGGTGATCCGGTGCTCCCGGATGAGCTCCGCGAGCCGGGCCGCGTCCTGGTGCGCGCCCGGAGGCGCCACAACGAGGCGGGCACCGGTGATCAGAGGCCAGAAGAATTCCCAGACCGAGACGTCGAAGCTGAACGGGGTCTTCTGGAGCACGCGGTCTTCCGGAGTGAGCCCGTAGGCCGACTGCATCCACAGCAGGCGATTGACGATCCCCCGGTGCGGAACCGCCGCACCCTTGGGCCGGCCCGTCGAGCCCGAGGTGTAAATCGCATAGGCGAGGCTCTCCGGAAGTGTTTTCCTGTCCTTTACGTCCTTTAAGTCCTTTAAGTCCTTTAAGTCCCTTGCCTCCAGCACCACCGAAACCCCCGAGTCCTCCACCATGTAGGCGATGCGCTCCGCGGGGTACGCCGGGTCAACCGGCACATAGGCAGCCCCCGCCCGCAGGATTCCCACCAGGCCGGTGACCATCTCCGGCGAGCGCTCGGCGCAGATCCCGACCAGGGAGTCGGGCGCCGCGCCCAGGGACTTGAGATGTGCGGCGAGCCGGCCGGCGCGGTCCCAGAGCTCGTTGTAGGTGATCCGGCGCTCCGCGGATTCCAGGGCGACAGCGTCCGGGGTCCGGGCCACCTGAGCGGCGATCAGGTCAGGAAGGGCGAGGTCCTGGGGAACGGTCGTCTGCGTGTCGTTCCAGGCGGTGACCACCTGGTGGTGCTCGGCGGCGCTCAGGAGAGGGAGACGGGAGACGGGCCGTTCGGGGTCGGCGAGGCCCGCGGCGAGGAGGTTCTCCAGGTGCCCGGACAGACGGGCGAGGGTCGGCGCGTCGAAGAGGTCGGTGGCGTACTTCCAGGTGCCGAGCCAGCCGGCGTCCGTCTCGCCCATGGCCAGAGCCAGGTCGAAGCGGGCCGTGCCGAGATCGATCTCCCGCGGTTGCAGGGAGAGACCCGCCAGCTCCAGGTCGCGCAACGGTGCGTTCTGGCCCACGAACATGATCTGGAAGAGCGGTGTGCGCGACAGTTCCCGCTCCGGCCGCAGCTCGTCGACCAGACGCTCGAAGGGGACCTCCGGGTGCGCATAGGCGTCCAGAGCCGTGGCGCGGACGCGCTCCAGGAGCTCGCGGAATCCGGGCTCGCCCGCGAGGCTCGTGCGCAGGACGAGGTTGTTGATGAACACGCCGATGAGCGGTTCCAGCTCGACGCGCGAGCGGCCGTCGACGGGCGTGCCCACGACCAGCTCGGCGAGGCCGGTCCAGCGATGCAGGAGCGCCTCGAAGGCGGCGAGCAGGGCCATGAACGGCGTGGCCCGGGCGGCGCGGGCCAGCGCCTCCAGGCGGTCCGTCAGGCTGCGGGGCAGGCGCCGCTCCAGGTGGACGCCACGGTAGGAGAGCACCGCCGGCCGTGGACGGTCGGCGGGCAGCTCGACGACCGGCAGGTCGCCGGCGAGCCGGCCGCGCCAGAAGTCGAGGCCGGAGGCGAGGCCCCCCGCGTCCAGGCGCCGGCGCTGCCAGACCGCGTAGTCGGCATACTGCACCGGCAGCTCGGAGAGAGGCGACGGGAGCCCGGCCGTGAAGGCGCCGTAGAGGGCTCCCAGCTCGCGGACGAGGACGCCCAGCGAGCCGCCATCCGCCGCGATGTGGTGCAGGGCGAGCACCAGCTCGTGCTCGGCCGGCCCGAGGCGCAGCAGCGCCGCGCGCAGGAACGGCCCCCGTTCCAGGTCGAACGGCAGGCGGGCCAGGCCGGTGCCGAGGCGGCGCGCCATGGCCTCCCGCTCCGCCACCGGCAGATGCGCCAGGTCGGTCACCGGCAGAGGCAGCGGCCCTGCCGGCAGGACCACCTGGACCGGCGCCTCCCCATCGCCGGCGAAGGCGGTGCGCAGCGCCTCGTGGCGCCGCAGGATCTCCGCGAACGCCGCGGCCAGGGCGGGCACGTCCAGGGGACCCAGGAGCCGCACCGCGGCCGCGATGTTGTGCACCGGGTTCTCCGGATCGAGCTGGTGCAGGAACCAGAGGCGCCGCTGGGCGAACGACAGCGGGACGTCCGCGCCCCGAGGCACCCGCTGCAGCCGTGCGCCGGAGGGCGGCACGCCTCCGCTGTCGAGAAGGGCGGCCACGCCGGAGACCGTGGGCGCGGCGAACAGGGCCTCGAGCGGCAGCTCGACCCCGAAGGCCTCGTTGATCCGGGCGGCGAGCTGCACTCCGCGCAGCGAGTCGCCGCCCAGGGCGAAGAGGTCTTCGTCCACCCCCACCCGCTCGCGGTCCAGGACCTCGGCCCAGATCCGCTCGACCCGCTCCTCGGTGGCCGTCCGCGGCGCCATCAGCTCCACGTCTGCGGCCCCTTCGCGCCACGCGGCCACCAGCTCCAGGCGACCGGCGAGGAAGTCGTCGCGGCAGGCGCGGCGGCGGATCTTGCCGCTGGAGGTCTTGGGCACGCCTCCCGCCCGCACCAGGGTCACGGCGTGGACCGCCACTTCGTGCTCCGCGGCCACGGCGCGGCAGATGGTCTCCGCCACCGCCTCCAGCGCTCCCGGCTCCCCCGACCACCGCCGCTCGGCCTCGCGCTCCACCTCCTGGACCACCACCAGACGCTCCTCGCCGTCGACCTCCACCGCGAACGCGGCGCCGCAACCCGGCCGCAGCCCGTCGCAGCTCCGCTCGGCGGTGAGCTCCACGTCCTGGGGATAGAGATTGCGCCCGCGGACGATGATCAGGTCCTTGGCCCGGCCCGTCAGGTAGAGCTCACCGTCCGCCAGGAAGCCGAGGTCGCCGGTGCGCAGGAAGACCTCGGGACCGGCGTCCGAGCCCCCCAGCAGGATGCCGAAGCTCGTCGCGGTCTCTTCGGGCCGGTTCCAGTAGCCGCCCGTCACGCTCGGACCCGCCACCCAGACCTCGCCCACCTCGCCCTCGCCGCACGGCTGGCCGCTCTCCGGATCGGCGATCACGATCCGCTGGTCCAGCCAGGGACGGCCGCAGCTCACGAAGCGGCGGACCGCCGCCTCGGGCCGCGCCTCCTCCACCTGCCCGCGCTCCAGCGCCGCGGCGTCCACTGTCTGGATGCGCGGCGCCACACCCGGCGAGCCGCCGGAGACGAACAGCGTGGCCTCGGCCAAGCCGTAGCAGGGATAGAAGGCCTCGCGCCGGAAGCCCTGGGGCGCGAAGGCCTCGGCGAAGCGCTCCAGCGTCTCGGCGCGCACCGGCTCCGCGCCGTTGTAGGCTACCTGCCAGCTCGACAGGTCCAGCCCCTCGCGCTCCGCGCGGCCGATCTTGCGCACGCAGAGCTCGTAGGCGAAGTTGGGGCCACCGCTCGTCGTCGCCCGGTAGCGGCTGATCGCCCGCAGCCAGCGCGCCGGCCGCTGCAGAAAGGCGACCGGCGCCATCAGAACGCAGGTGGCGCCGAGGAAGAGGGGCTGCAGCACGTTCCCGATCAGACCCATGTCGTGGTAGAGCGGGAGCCAGCCCACGATCACCGAGCGCTCGGACTGCCCGAAGGCGAGCTGGATCATCCGCTCGTTGTGGATCAGGTTGCCGTGGCGGACCACCACCCCCTTGGGCGCGGCGGTCGAGCCCGACGTGTACTGCAGGAAGGCGAGACTGTCCGCCCCGATCCCGGGATCGGGGCGCCAGCGGTCGGCCAGCGTCCGATCGACCTCCTCCGTGGCCACCCAGCGGGCTCCGGCGAGCCGCGGGTTGCTCTCCACCAGGGCAGCGGCACGGTCGCGCAGGGCCGCGGTGGTCAGCGCGAAGCGCGGAAGCGCGTCCGCCGCGATCGCCTGCAGCCGGCCGTCAGGCCGGTTGATCCGCGGCGGATAGGCCGGCACGGCGACCACGCCGCCGTAGAGACAGCCCAGGAATGCGGTGACGAACTCGAGCCCCGGCGGATAGAGCAGCAGGGCGCACTCACCGGCGCCACCGGCCTGGCGCAGAAAGGCGCCCAGCGCCCGCGCGCGCCGGTCGAGCTCGCGGAACGTGATGCTCTCCCCCTCTTCCTCCCCGTCCGCGAGAAACCGGTAGGCGATCTGGTCAGGCAGCTCGGCGGCGCGCCGTCGCAAGGCGTCGACCAGCGTCGATGCTTCCTTTGCGACGTCGCGAAGGAGATGAGTCGAAGTTTCGGAAACAAGCCTAAGCGATTCGCTCACATTCGCATCCAAGTTTCAGCATACAAAACCATCCATGGAAACTTGGTGCGCGTGGCGGCTCAGGGCGAGCCGCCCATCACTTGAGCAGAAGCGAAACGATCAGGAAATCAGAGCACTCCCATGGCGGCACCGCCGTCGATCTCGACGGTCCTGCCGGTGAAGAAGTCGTCTTCGAGGATGAAGCGGACCGCCCGCCAGATGTCCTCGGGGCGGCCGAGGCGGCCGAGCGGAATCCCTGCCCGGAGCTTGGCGAGCGCTTCCTCGGAAAATCCTTCGAGGAAACCGGTTTCAGTGACGCCGGGAGCCACGCCGCCGACCCGGATGCCGTGGCGCGCCAGCTCCAGCGACCAGGTGCGGGTACAGGCGTCGAGACCCGCTTTCGAGGCGGCATAGTTGGATTGCCCGGGGTTGCCCGCCCGGGCGATCGAGGAGAGGTTCACGATGACCGCGTCGCGCACGCCGTTCTTGACGACGTAGGCCGCGAGCTCCCGCGCCATGAGGAACTGGCCGGTCAGGTTGACGTCGATCACCTTGCGCCACTGCGCGAGGGGGAGCTTCTTGAGCTCTCCGTCCTCTCCCGGGCTGACCAGCAGGCCGTCGCGCGCGATCCCGGCGCTGTTGATGAGAGCGTTCAACCCTTCCATCCGCTCGGCGGCGGTGGCGATGAAACCGGAGACCGACTCCTCGTCCGTGATGTCCAGCTTGGCGACGAAGATCTGCCCCGGCATCCCCTCGGCGTCGGCGGCGAGCTTGCGCAAGCCGGCCGCATTGGTATCTCCGGCGGTCACCAGGGCCCCCTCACGGGCGAGCTCCAGGGCGAAAGCGCCCCCCAGCCCTCCGGCCGCGCCGGTCACGATCGCTTTAGCGTCAGATAGTTTCATCGACCCCTCTCGCTTGGTCCACAGGCGGGCTGGAAGATATACCAAGCGGGAGGGGGGAGGAAACCCTCGCCCCTGGGCAACCACAAGGTTGCCCCTACGCCTCCCATGGCCACAGGGCCACCTGTAGCAGGCCTTGTGCCTGCCCCCTGCTTCACCCGGACCGCGCGCTCGGCCCGCGTGGTGGCGACGGTGATCAGCCAGTCAGCTGAGATGGCTGGCCCATCCGGCCCAACGGGCCGGGAGAACCAAGCCCAGGGCATCCGAGGTCGAAGGCCGATGCCCTGGGTCAACAGGCCCCACAGACATGCGGCCTGAAAGGTCGCGAGATCCTGAACCTGCGGCAGAAACTCTCGCGACCTTTCAGGCCGCGGTGATGGATCTCATTTCTACCCAGGGCATCGGCCTTCGGCCTCCGATGCCCTGGGCTGGGCTCTGCCGGCCCGTTGGGCCGGTGGGAAGAACCGGAATCCTCTCCCAGGTTCGATAACCGGGTAGGAACGTTGCCGATGAGCGGCGGCTTGCCCGCCACGATCAGATCGCCGTTCGCGGCCACCGCGATCCTCTCGCCCCAGTCCTCGTCGTTGCCGCCCAGGCCCGCTAGAGCCACACCACCCACTGCGGTTTTAATCTAATCGGAAAGACCAGCCGACAGATGGCCGATCGGCTGAAGCGGTCAGATTCCAGGGTACGAAATCTGCTCAGGCTTGAGGAATGTTCGAGAAGTGGGTGGCTCCCTGTCGGGCGTCGTTGTATGATATAGGCGTGAGCCCGCAGCCGGAGGGCCAGCCCCCGGGGGCCGAGGGCTAGCCGCCGCCGTAGTCGAGCAGAAGGTTGGAATTCCAAACGGGTGACCGATGCAGAGCGGCCAAAAGATCCGCGACTACGTCCTCGCGGAAAGGATCGGTACCGGAGGGATGGGTGAGGTCTGGCGAGCCCTCCACACCACCCTCCAGCGCCAAGTCGCCATCAAGGCGATGGACCCCCACCTGGCCAACGATTCCGAGTCCGAGCAGCGCTTCGTCCGGGAGGCTCGGGCTCAGGCGGCCCTCCATCATCCGCGCATTCTCCAGGTGACCGACTTCTTCTCGGAAGGAGGTGTCTACTACCTGGTGATGCCTTTGGTCGACGGCGTTTCGCTCGAAAAGCGCCTCACCCGGAGCCGGGGGCCGTTGCCGCTCGCGGAGGCGGTCCTGATCGCTCGTGACGTACTCGAAGGACTCGACTATGCCCACAAGAACGGCGTGATCCACCGGGACATCAAGCCATCGAATATCTTGCTGGACGCATCGGGCCACGCCTTTCTACTCGACTTCGGCATCGCCTTGCTGATCGGCCAGGATCGCCGGACGCACACCGGAGCTTCGCTGGGGACCCCTCATTACATGAGCCCGGAGCAGATCCAGCACCCCAAGAAGATCGACCATCGGTCCGACGTGTACAGCGCGGGCTGTGTGATCTACGAGATGCTCGCCGGCCGGCCGCCCTTCTGCGTCCCGGACGAGGACGAGGACTCCCTCTTCGCCATCCAGCAGGCCCATGTGAGACAGACCCCGGAACCGGTCCGAAGGTGGAACCCGAGCGTGCCTCCCTTGATTGACAAGGCGATCCTGCGCGCCCTCGCAAAAGACCCCGCCCAGCGCTGGAACGGCTGTGGTGAATTTCTCCGCGCTTTGGAAGCCCACCGCGGCGACACCATACTCGAAGATCCACCACGGCCTCCCTCGCCGGCGCCTGCCGGCCAGGGAAAGAGCCCCCTCTTCTGGATACTGAGCTCGGTCGCCGGATGCCTGGCCCTGGCCGTTCTGGCGGCGGTGCTCCTCACCGCGAACAAAAAAGAGGACAAACCAGACCCGAGCACAGCGCGCCCTGAATCCTCGTCACCCAGCTTCGATTGCAGACGCGCCCGGCTGGATGTCGAGAGGATGATCTGCGCGGACGCCGAGATTGCCCGTCTCGATGTCGAGATGGCGGACCTCTACCACAAGCTCTATGGTCATGAGAAACATCTGCGACCCGAGCAACTGAGGTGGCTCCAGCAGGAACGAAACATCTGTCAGACGAATGAATGCCTGGTACAAGTGTACCGGGAACGGATTGCGGAATTTCGGAGGCGCAGCTCGTGAATTGGCTGCGGCTCCAGCTGCTGGCGCCAAGCAGGCCGGCCGAGGCTTAGGCCTTCAGACGGGCTACTTTTTAGAAAGTATAGCCATGATTATCGCAATGCACACAACAAACGCCAACAGCCCTCCCATTACTGAAAGAAATTTCTGCGCCCCCTCCGGCAACCATGGCCATAAGATTAAAACCAACGCAACCAGGAGATCCGAGAAAATAAAAACCCCGAGTACTGGAATTAGGAGCTCTTCTCTTCCTCCAGAGACGAGGCGTGCTACCCAAGTAGCGACCCCGATAAGCAGCAAGACCAGCAGCATGATACCCTTGGCGCGTGCGCGATTGTCGCGGCGCCTGTTAAAAAACCGCTCTAGTCTGCGAAGCTTGCGAAGCTCGTCATCAGCTTGCATGAGAATACCCACAGATCTCCCAGGGTAAGAGAAGGCTCTGCGTCCGTGTTCAGGTTTGGCCTTTCGGGGAGCATCTCCTTGAAGCGGCCAGAACTGCAAGTTGCAAAACCTGCTCCTTCTTGGCTCGTCGGATGTCGATTTGCCGCTCCAAGCCAGAGATGCGGCCGAGCAGGCGCGCGTCGAGTTCCAGCTCGGTACCTGGGAACTGCTCCCGGAGCCTTCCGAAAATCTCTGCTTCGTATTCCCGCCAATCCACTCGCGCTCCTTCAGTCTGTCGCGGCGACTCTCTTACACCAAGCTAATCGGGCTTGGAGACGCAGGTTGAACGAAACCGCGTGCCACTGCGGATGGCAGTCTATGGAAAATCAATCCGCAGGAGATCGCCGCTGCGGGACCACCAAGGCGGACGGAAGTGACCGGCTGCGCGACTCCCGCGCTTCAGAACGCCTCCTCCGTGAGCTTGCGGCCTGCATAGAGCCCCTCCGGCAGCGATTTCGTTTCCGCCATTGTACCGCAGGTTCGCGAGAGGCAACACTCCCCCTTCCCGCGCTTTCCGCGCAGAGGCGAGAGGACGCCGCCAGCGTTGACACCATCAGCGCCCTCACGGCGGCGACCTCCCCGGCGGACTGAGGGGCGCGGCCGGTAGCTCTTGGACCCGCCGGAGGTGGCCTCGTCCGCAGGCCGAACACACCGTCGGGTCTCGACCCCGGCGAGCCTCATCAACCGGGCTCGCCCTCGGCCCGAACTCGGTCGTGCAGAGCCTTTCTAGTCACATACTCAGGTGGCCGTCAAAAGCTGGGCTTCAGCTCTTGGCGCTGCGGTGCTCTTTGAAAGATGAAGGACCGGGACGCACTCCTCGAGGCGGGAGGAGCGCTCCGGCCTGCCTTGGTTCTCCAGGGGCTGGAGAAACGGCCCGGCCCTTGGCCTGCCTGTAGGAACATAGCCCAGGGATGAGGCCGCAGGCCAATTCCCTGGGATCCAACGGCCGCCACGATCATGCGGCCTGAAGGCCGCGGGAGCCTTCACCAGGAGCGGAATTGGGCCGGTGGGAAGCGGTGCCCAGGTTATTACGTGGCAGGCCCTCAGCGGCTCGGGGCGCTGGCCGAGAGGACCGTTCGCGGGCCAGTCCCTTGCGACCACCGGCCGCCCTCGCGTAGAGTCCGCCCATCATGGCTCGGGACGACGGTCTGGATCTGGTGCGCGCGCTGTTGAGCATGGCTCTGGCCGCACTGCCCATTTCTTCCCCGCCAGATCGAGGACGCGCTGCAGATCGGCCATGGGACGTTGCCGCGGCTTCTCGACGGCCGCATGGACCTGAAGCTCCGCCACCTGCTGCCGCTCTGCGGGGTCCTCCAGATCCACCCCAGCCATCTCCTCGAGCGAGGGCTCCCCAACTGGGAGGCGACGCGCCGCATCGACGACTGGCTGCCGCCTGATCACCGCAAAAGCGGCCCGGCCCGCCGTTCTCTCCAACGAGGCCCTGCAAGCGATCCGCACCGTGGTTCGCGAGAAAATGGAACGGCAAAAGACGGCGCGCAAGGGCTGACGCCCCGAATCACGGCGAACGGTCCGCGAAGAGTCCTCAAGAACCGCGCGGTGGCCTCAAAATTCCGATGCCGTCCTGAAAAATCGGGCGTAGTCCTCAAAAGTCGGGCACAGTCCGGGAAAGTCCCGGTGTAGTCCTAAAAAGTCGGCGGCAGTCCGGAAACGTCGGACGTAGTCCGGAAAAATCGGCGACAGTCCGGAAATGTCTGGCGTAGTCCGGAAAAATCGGGAGCAGCCAGGAAATGTCGCAGTCAACCGCCGAGCCGGGTCGTCAACCGCTCGGCGAGGCGATGGGAGACTCGCCCGCCAGGGATTGAAATCCCTGGCTACCACGGGAACAACCGACCCCTGAAGGGGGCGGAGCGCGGGTGGCGTCCCCTCGGGGACGACCTTTTTCATTGTAGCCAGGGGTTTGAACCCCTGGCGAGGCCTTCAGTCGGCCGCACGCTCCGGCTGTGTGGTGGCGACGCCCGCCAGGGCCGAGTGGAGGGCGTGGACCGCGTTGCCGGAGGCCTGCAGCATGGCGAAGAGCTCGCGCTCGAACAGCTCCAGCACAGCCTTGCGGGAGGCGTCCGGCGTGTCGATCTTCTGGAAGACCTCCAGCCCCGCGGCGCATGTGGAGCAGCCTTCGGCGAGATGGGCGACGACGATCGGGCTCTGCTCGCGCAGAAAATGGGCGGCGGCGTGCGGTTTGCCGGTCTCGGTGCTGTGCTTCACGGTTGTCCTCCTGTGTCTCTATTCCAGATGTCTACGCAGGCCGATCCATTTCGGTTTTCTCTGAGGAGAACGCGCCGCGGGCCGCGGTCCCCTCACCCTGGGCACCACGGTCCGCACGAAAGCGTCCACCGCGGGACCATAGTCGGCCTCGACGACCGGCGGCCGGATGAGCTCCCGCAGGCGCTTCGCACAGAGCAGGCACCCCTTCAGCAGGTGGCGGGTGATGGCGCACGCCTCTTCCCGGGAGGCCGTGCCGGCAGCGAAGCGCTCGAGACTCGCGTCCTCGATGAGGTGTTCCATGGCGGCGCCCTCCTTCTATTGAGGAGTGACGCGCGCCACGGATTTATTTCAGCCTCTCAACACCTACGGAGGATGAACGGCTACTGGCAGGTGTACCCGTATCCCGCGCAGCAGCCGGTTCCGGTGCAGGTGCCGCTGATCATGTTGCGCTGGATGACGCCCGTGTTGTTCTTGGCCCGGAAGTGGCCGACGCCGTCGCTGTCGCCGCCGCCGGTGTTGTAGATGGTCCAGTCGCTGAAGTCGTAGTCGTATTGCGCCGCCGTCGAGCCGCGGCCGACCAGGAGCTGCGCCTTGACGTTCGTGTAGGCGTCGAACTTGGCGGTATCGCCGCAGCCGGTGTAGAAGGAGGCGGTCGAGCAGGCGATCTGGTCGTTGTAGCCGGCGCGGAGGGTGTAGAACTGGGTGGTCTTGCCCGACGGCTTGTCGCGGTAGCCGCCGTCTCCCATCTTCGGGTTGTAGGCCGGCGAGATGTGCGGGAAGAATCCGAAGATGTTGGAGTCGAAGACGTTCTGGCTGCCGCAGGTGGTGGCCCACGGATTGGCGTAGCCCATCCACCAGCAGGAGGCCAGGCCCCGCACCGCGCCGGAGATGCCGATGAGCTTGCGCACGCTCCCCCACTGGCCGCCATAGTCGATGCCGTGGATGCCCACCGTCATCCCCATGGAATGGGCGATGACGTCGACCTGGCTCTTGCCGGTGTAGGACTTCACGGCGTTGATGAAGTCGCGGATCATCGCGGCCTTGGACGGCTGGTGGTAGTTGTTCTGCGGCGCGGCGCGCTCCGAGGACGACAGCCAGGTGATGCCGAACAGCTCGCAGTCGTTGTACCCGGCGTTCTTGAATTCGTCGTAGACCGACGGCACGCCGGTCGAGGACGGGTAGTCCCAGTTCTTGGCCTCGTCGCCATTGCCGTGCAGGAAGACGATCGGCGTCCTGGTGGCCGTGCAGCTCCCGCCACCGAAGCCGCCGTACGGCGCATTGCCGGGATTGAAGCCGCCGGCGAACTGGACGCTGCCCCCCTGGTAGTCCAGGGCCGCGGCGGGCAGAGCCAGGAGAAGCGACAACGGGAGCGCGAGAGCGAACGTCCTCATATCTCCTCCTTCAAAGAAAACCCCTCGCGGGGTGGATTACGCCCGGAACGCCACGGCCGCCTGGTTGTAGCCGACTCCCGAGCCCACCAGGACCACCAGGTCGCCGCTTTTGATCTTCCCCTTCTCCCGCGCGTCGTGCAGCGCCATGGGCACGCACGCCGAGCCGGTGTAGCCCCACTCCTCCATCACCGTGTGGGTCCTCTCCAGGGGGAGCCCCAGCTCGTTCATCACCAGCTCGATGGACGGCTTGCGCACCTGGGTGAAGATCAGGAAGTCGATCTCCTCGAGCGCGAAGCCCCCCTCCCGGGCCAGGCGCCGCACCAGGCGCGGCCATCCTTCGTGGTTGATCTCGGGGGGATAGCGCTCGACCACCTTCACGGTCGTCCGACCGGCCCGGACCGCGTCCTCGCTGGCCGGCTCCGCCGTGCCTCCCGCATAGATGCCCCAGTAGCCGGCGTAGGCGCCGTCGGCCTGGAACGCCGCGTTGAGGAACCCCGGCTCCCCGGCCGGCACCAGCACGGCCGCCCCGGCGCCGTCGCCGTAGAAGAAGACCATGGGATCTCCCGCCGCGGAGAGCTTGTGCATCAGGTAGACGCCCACGACCAGGACGGTGCGGAGCCCGGGATTGGCCGCGATCAGGCCCGCCGCGGCGGCGAACCCGGTGGGAAACGAGGCGCAGGCGCATCCCACGTCGAAGGTGCCGGCGTTCTTCGCTCCCAGCTTCGCTTGCAGGACCACTGAGGTGGCAGGCGTCAGGTAATCGGGCGAGTCGGTCCCGAGGACGATCAGGTCCACGTCCGCGGGTTGGAGTCCGGCGTTGTCGAGAGCCTGCCGTGCAGCGCCCAGGGCGAGATCCGAGGTCGCCCACTCGTCCGGCGCCCACCAGCGCCGGCGGATGCCGGTCGAGGCTTCGAACTTGTCCATCAGGTCCGGAGGCTCCGGGAAGCGCTCGCGCAGCAGGTCGTTCGAGATCTCGCGCTCCGGGAGATAGATGCCGGTCGAGGCGAGGGATGCATATCTGGACATTGTCGAGACTCCGTGCTCAGGAAGCGGGGGAATCGAGAAAGCCGAGGAGGATCTCCATCACCCGCTCCGCCTGCTCGACGATCAGGCCATGGCAACCGCCCGGGACGATCTCCAGGTGAGCTTCAGCAATCCCTGAGGCGAGGGCGCGCGAGTGCTCCGGCGGAAAGGTGCGGTCCCCCTCGGCGGCGACGATCAGGGTGGGGCAGCGGATCGCGCCGAGAGAGGGCGTCAGGTCGAGCCCCTCCAGAGCGGACAGGATCGCGGCGAGCCCGCGGAACCAGACGGCCGGCAGCCCCGCCACCCAGTGGCGGTAGAAGCCGAGCGAGGCCGCCTGCGCCGCCAGGTACGCCGGGGTATAGGTCCGCGGCAGCAGGAAGTCGAGCACCCGGCCACCGTCTCCTCCCTCGGCCGCGGCGCGGGCGAGCTCGCGCATCTCCGCAGTCTCCTGCCACATGGCGGGCGTGATGCGGTCGGACGTCGTGATCGCCGCGAGCGACCGCACGCGCTCCGGATGGAGCGCGGCCAGCCGCGTGCCCACCAGGCCGCCCAGGGAGACGCCGGCCACGTGGATCCGGTCGATCCCCAGCCCGTCGAGGAGCCGAGCCACGTCCTCCACATGAGCGTCGAGCCGCGACTCCGGCTCGCCCGGCGACAGGAGCTGGCCGCGGAAGTCGCAGCGCACCACCTGGAACGCGGCTTCCAGCGGGCCGATGATGCGGTCCCAGGAGGCGATGCTCATCAGGCCGCCGTTGAGGAGAAGCAGCGGCGTGGCATCGGACGGATCTGTCGGATCGGACCGATCGGTCGGATAATCCGTCGGATCAGTCGGATCGGTCCGATGCCTGCCACTGACCCGATGCGCCAGCAGCTCGCTCACAGGAATCCTCCCGGCCGGAACGGGATCCTGGAAAAGAAGCCGGCGAGGATCTCCGCCACCTCGTTCGGCTTCTCGACCACCAGGTTGTGGCCGGCGCCGGGAACCATCGCGAAGCGGCCGTTTTTGACCGAGGCGGCGAGGATCTGTCCTTCCGCGGGCGGAAAGATCTTGTCCTGCTCGGCCGAGATCACCTGGACCGGGCAGCGCACTTTCGGCAGGTCCTCCCGCAAGTCGATCGCCTCGACCGCGACCATGATCTGCCCGACGCCGCGGTGCCAGATCTCCGGCAGATTGGTGATCCACTGCCGCTGCAGCTCGAGCATCTCCTTCTCGCGCGCCACGTAGTCGTCGCCGAACATCGGGAGGGAGACGTCGAACACCCGGTTGGCATCCAGCGCCAGGAGGGCATCGCGCACCGGCTCCAGGAGGCGCCAGGCGCCCTCGGGACGGATGGTGTCGCTGGAGGTGATCGCCGCCACGGACGCCACCCGGTTCGGATGGCGCGCCGCCATGCGGAGACCGGCGAGCGAGCCGAACGAGACTCCGGCGATGTGCACGCGGGAGAGCGCCAGGTGGTCGAGCAGGGCGAGGACGTCCCGGATGTGGGCGTCGAGATGGGGCTCCTGCTCGCCGGGGGAGAAGAACTGGCCGCGGAAGTCGCAGCGGATGACCTTCCACGACCGCTCCAGCCGCGGCACCAGCGGCTGCCACGCCGCCAGGCTCATCAGCGCCCCGTTGAGGAGCAGCAGCGGCTCCCCCCGGCCGGAGACGCGATGCGTCAAAAAAGGGCTCTTGGGCTTGTTCATGGCCGGGGAGACTATCAGCGCCCCTCCAGGTACCGCTGCCGCAGCTCCCCCTTGACCACCTTGCCGTAGGCGGTGCGCGGCAGCGCATCGACGAAGCGGAATTCCCTCGGGAGCTTGTATTTTGCGAGGCGGCCGGCGAGGAAGCCGGCGAGCGCCTCAGGGCCGATCTCTGCGCGAGCGACCACAAAAGCGATCCCCACCTCGCCCCAGGTAGGGTGCGGCACGCCGACCACCGCGGCGTCGCGCACGTCCGGATGAAGCAGCAGCTCGCCCTCGACCTCGGCCGGGTAGACGTTGACCCCGCCGCTGATGATCATGTCCTTCTTGCGGCCGGCGATCCAATGGAAGCCTTGGGCGTCCCTCCGGGCGAGGTCGCCGGTGTGGAACCAGCCTTCCGCATCGAGCGCTGCCGCAGTCGCCTCCGGATTCCGCCAGTAGCCGCGGCATACGTGCGGCCCGCGGATCCACAGCTCCCCCACCTCGCCGGCCGGCACCTCGTCCCCCTGCTCGTCCGCCAGCCGCGTCTCGGTGAACGGGAGCGGCTTGCCGATCGAGCCGGCGCGGGCCACCGACTCCTCGACCGTCATGGCGAAGCAGTTGACCCCCACCTCGGTCAGGCCGTAGCCCTGCTTGAACACCACGCCGCGGCGCTGGTAGGCCTCGATGAGGTAGCCCGGCAGCGGCGCGCCGCCGCTGATCAGCCAGCGCACATGCGACAGATCGACCGCGGCCCACTCGGGCGCTTCCAGGAGCATCTTCCAGATCGTCGGCACGCCCAGGACCACCGTGCATTTCTCCGCCTCGATGGTCCGCCAGACCTCGGCGGCTTCGAAGCCGCGGTGGAGCACGATCGTGCCGCCGATGGTGAAGATCGGCACCAGGAAGGCCGCCAAGCCGCCGGCGTGGTAGAGCGGCGTGAAGACCGGGCTCACGTCGTCCGCCTGGAGCTGCCACCCCACCACGGTGTTGTAGCCGTTCCAGATCACCTGCCGGTGCGGGATCATCACCCCTTTGGGCCTTCCCGTGGTGCCCGAGGTGTAGAGCAGGCAGTGGAGGTCCTCCGGGCCGCGCCGCGCGGGCTGCCATGAGCTCGCGGCTGCCAGACCGGCGGCGAGCTCGGCGAAGTCGTCGAGCGCGATCCAGCGAGGAACCGCGGCGAGCTCCCGCAGCGCCTTCACGGTTTCCGCGTGCTCGCTGCCGTAGAAAAACACCGCGGGCTCGGCGTCCTCCAGGATTCCGGCCAGCTCGGGGGGTGTGAGGCGGGTCCCCAGGGGAACCAGGATCACTCCGGCTTTCGGCGCGGCGAAGAAGAGATCGAGATACTCCACGCAGTTGTCCGCCAGGAGCGCCACGCGGTCGTCTGGCGAGAGGCCGAGGACCTCGCGGAGCACGCGGGCGCAGCGCACCGCGCGGGTGTCCAGCTCGGCGTAGGTGTAGCGCGCGCCTGTGGGGACCCAGACCAGCGCGGTCTTGTCCGGCGTCAGGCGCGCGCGCTCACCGAGGAGGTCGCCATGGATCACGGTCAGGTTCCGATCACCAGTCCGCCGTCGACCGACAGCACCGTGCCATGGACGAAGCTCGCGGCGTCCGAGGCCAGCCAGAAATAGGCCTCGGCGATGTCCTCCGGCCGCCCCATGCGGCCGATCGGCGTGTGCTCCACCATCGAGGCAAGCACCTTCTCGGGCATCTGCTGCACCATCTCGGTCGCGATGAAGCCCGGGGCCACGGCGTTGACACGGATCTTGTACCGCCCCAGCTCCCGCGCCCAAGTCCGCGTCATATTGATCACTCCCGCCTTGGTGGCGGCGTAGTTGGTCTGGCCGAAGTTGCCGTACAAGCCGACCACGGACGAGGCGTTCAAGATCGCTCCGCCGCCGCCGGCGATCATGTGCGGCACCACCGCGCGGGTGCAGAGGAAGACCCCTTTGAGGTTGACCGAGACGACCGCGTCGAAATCGCGCTCGCTCATCTCGGCCAGCTTCCGGCCCTCCTTCCACTTGACGAGCTGGTGGTCGCGCAAGATCCCCGCGTTGTTGACCAGCACGTCGATCCGTCCCCAGCGTTCGACGATGGACGCCACCGCCGCCGCCACCGCGGTGGCGTCCGTGACGTCGACGCGCGAGAAGAAGGGGTCGCCCCCGGCCTCCCGCAGCTCTGCGGAGAGGGCGTCGCTCTCCGCTTCGCTCACATCCCACGCGGCGATCCGCGCACCGTCCTGCGCAAACCGCCGCGCCGTGGCCCGGCCGATCCCGGCCGCGGCTCCGGTGATGATGACCACACGAGGCATCAGAACACCCAACGCAGACCGAGCTGGATCTCCCGCCCGGGCAGCGTGGCCCGCGCCTTGCCGAAATTCGGGTTCGGCCGGAACGGCAGCGAGGAGTTGGCCAGCGTCGGACCGGAGAGGAACTCCGCGCCATCGATCGAATTGACGTCGTAGTTGGTCGTGTTGAGAACGTTGAAGCCCTCGACGATCACCTCCAGCCGCTGGTCGCCGAAGAGCTGGAACCCCTTGGTCAGGCGCAGGCTGAGCTGGCGGAACTCCGGTCCCTCCTCGTCGTTGCGATCGACGCCGGCCGGACGGTCCGAGTTCTTGCCGTCGCCGTTGAAGTCATAGCCGAGCCGGTGGTTCCACGGCTGGCCCGAGCCGTACTCGTAGATCGGCGCCAGCACCAGCTCCCAGGGGAGATGGAAGATCCCGGTCATCACGAAGCGGTAGCGCTCGTCCGACCGGCTGCGGCCGTACTCCGCGTCGATGTCCGTCGGATCGCTCGGATACCCGAACGGGAACTCGGGGGAGAAGTCGTCCATGATGTTTTTCTTGTCCGATACCGTGAACGACGCCGTCAGCAGGTCGCCGTGGCGGAAGTTGCCATTGAGACGGAGGATCCCCGCCTCGTACTTCGATCGCCCCTCGTTGGTGTACATGTTGATCTGGTTGAAGGCGGGATTCAGCCGCACCGGATGCGCGTTGCCGCCGAAGTTCACGTCGCGGATGATGATCTCGTTGTCGCCGTCGGCATAGACTCCCTCCACGTCGAGGAAGAAGCCCTGCCAGAGCGCCCGCGTGAAGCCCAGGCTCGCCTGCACCGCCTCCGGCGTCTCGAGCTCCGGAGCGAGCAGCGAGATATCGGGCCGCAGCAGGAGGCCTGTCGTGGTCGGGTGGTTCGGATCGAGCGTGAACGCCGGCAGACCGAGCAGCGCGCCGTTGACCCGGGTGCGGGAGACGCGGCCGGAAAAACCGTTCTGCTGCCGCTCTACTCCGGCGGGAACCAGCAGATACCGGCCGTTGAACATCCCGATGCCGCCGCGGAGCACGTTGCGGCCGTCCTTCGTGGCGTCGTACGAGAAGGAAAAGCGCGGCTGGACGTCGTTGGTGTCCTTCTTGCGCGGCTTGGGAATGAGCGGATGCGTGAAGCCCGGGTTGTTGCCGCCGTCGTCCAGATCGTAGCGCACGCCTAAGTTGAGCGACAGGCTCGACGCCGGTTTCCAGTCGTCCTGGGCGAACACCGCGTAGCGCTTCGTGTCATAGGTCACGTCGCTCGATCCCTCGCCGTAGAGATAGGCGAAGGGGAGGGCCCGCGTGTCCGTCAGATAGATGAACAGCCCGGTCTGGAACGTGTCGATCCGCGAACGCTCCTCGTGATAGAGGACCGAGCCGCCGGCTTTGATGTCGTGCGAGCCGCGCTTCCCCGCGAGGTTCCAATGAAAGGTGTCGCGCAGCTCGGCTTCCTTGCCTTCTCCCAGGAGATCGCCCAGGATGTTGCCGCCGGTCTGCAGCGTGTTGCCCGAGGAGAACCACTCAGCCGGGGCATGGGAGTTGAGCGGTTCGAAAAACTTGCGATTGCCACCCTGGAGGCGCAGCTCGTTCAACTCCTGCGCGCCGAGGACCGCGACGTCCTCCAGCGTAATGTTCCAGTTGTCCCGTTGCAGCTCCTGGCCGTAGGGCTCGTCGGCGATGCCGCCGACGCGGAAATTCTCCTCGCGGTAGCGCTCATAGGCGAAGTTCCCCGCCAGCGAGTTGGCGTCGCTCAGCCGGTGATCGAGCTTCGCGAAGCCGAGCGTCTGATCGAACGGATGCTTCACGTCGCGGGAGGTCGAGGCGAAGCTGCCGCCGGGGCGGAAGAGGGCGAAGTTGTCCTCGTTGACCTCCTCGCCGGAGACGTAGAAGTGGGTCTGGTCGGTCGAGATCGGGCCGCCGAGGGCGAGGCCGAGCTGGCTGCGGGAGTAGTCGGTGCCGCCCTGCTCCAGCTTGCTCTGCTCGCGCAGCGAATCGGCGCGATAGAAGCCGAACGCGGTGCCGGCAAACGTGTTCGTGCCGCCCTTGGTGATGATCGACAGAGCGCCGCCCGCGGTGCCGCCGATCTCCGTGTCGTAGCGGCTGTTCATCACCCGGAACTCGCTGATCGCGTCCTGGCTGAACCGGATCTTCGAGAGTCCCAGGGCCGCATCGGTGAAATCCACTCCATTGACCAGGATGGTCGACTGGCTGGCGTTGCCGCCGGAGCCCACCACCGGTCCGCCGCCGATGAAGCGGAAGGCGCCGCGCTCGCGCGAGACGCCCGGCGCGATGAAAGCCAGGCGCTGGAAATCGCGGTCGGGCACCGGCAGCTGCTCGATCTGCTCGGGGACGATGTTGGTCGAGCTGTCCGTCTTGTAGACGTCGACCAGCGGCACCGTCGTGCTGACCGTGATCGTTTCGGCCACCTGGGCCGGCGTCAGCGTGACCTGCATCTGGGCGGTCTGGCCGACGCGCAGCACGATGCCGTCCTGCTGGACCGGCGCGAAGCCGTCCAGCTCGATGTGCGCGCGATAGGTGCCCGGCGGCAGGGCCTGCAGGGTCGCGCCGCCCGATTCGCCGGTGACCGCCTGGCGGCGGAAGCCGGTGTCCACGTTTTCGAATGAGACCGTGACGCCGGGGAGAGCCCCGCCGTCCGGGTCGGCCACCGCCACCTCGACGGTCGCCGTGCTGAGCTGCGCCAGCGCCGGTGTCGCGGCGAGGAGCGCCAGCAGTAATGTGGCGAATGCGCCGAATGCGCCGACCTTGATTCTTGACAACATTGCTCTACCCTCCTCGCGTCGCGACGGACGCGGATCGTGACAGTTTCTCGTGCCGCGGCACCAGACCTCGGCGCAGGATCTTGGCGAACTCCCCCACCGCCTGCTGCGAGTCCAGACCGAAATGCATGGGGACTCCGAAGCACTTCTCGACGGTGAAGAAATAGAAGAACCAGCGGGTGGCGAGCATGACCGCGACGAGGGGGTCCACCTCCTCGGCGATCTCGCCCCGCTCCTGCCGCTGGCGGAGGCTCTCCTGATAAGCGGCGGCGAAGCGGTCCGCCATCTGCTGGTAAAACGTCTTGATGTGGCGCCCCTTGAACTCGATGACGTCGATATAGATGAGGAGGATGTAGGGGGCGTTCTCGGCCACCACCTGCTCGATGGCCGCCGCCATCTCTTCCAGGTCCTCGGGGAAGCGGGCGCGGAAGAAGATCTGGTTGAGCGGCAGCTCCGGATCGAGCAGCACCGCCCAGTAGTGGTCGATGAGCCGCTGGAAAATTACTTCCTTGCTGCCGAAGTGGTGGTAGAGGTTCCCCACCGACAACCCGCACCGCCGCGCGATCTGGCGCATCGACGTGGCGCGGTATCCGTTACGGGAGAAGAGAGACAGCGCGGCCTTCAGGACCTTGCGGGTCGAGGCGTCCGTCTTGTCCGCCTGGGTCTTCCGTCGCGCCATCTCCCGGTCTCCATTGACTGAACGAGCGTTCGGTCTTTTTTGGAGATCCTAGGCCTCCGCGGCGCGGCTGTCAAGAGCCCTCACCCCCGGCCCCTCTCCCGCGAGCGGGAGAGGGGAGAGGGTTAGCTCGCGCAAGCTCGGGATACAGTGGGAGAGGCTTACCTGCACCCCTCTCCCGCTTGCGGGAGAGGGGCCGGGGGTGAGGGCTCAGCCTACGGCGCCTTGCCGCCGCCCTTCCACTCCTTGGCTTCCGGAGGGTTGGCGGCCTTGGGAGTGCCGGCCTTGCCGCCGCGGGTGACGGCGTCGGGTCCCAAGTTGCGGGCCGCCATCTGGGCGGCTCGGGCGGCGTAACCGTCTTCGAGCCGCTTCTCGGAGTCCTTCCGCAGGTGACACTGCTTGTATTTCTTGCCGCTCCCGCACCAGCACGGGTCGTTGCGGCCGGGGGGCTTGCCGCCCTGCGCCGCGGACGGGCGGGAGGTGAACAGGTTCTTCAGCCACTGCATCAGGGCCACGGTCTCTCCTTGTTGTCCGGATCCGGAAAAATCTACCGCCCCACCTCGATCAGATCGATCACCTTCTTCACCCCCGGCGTATTTTGAGCCGCCCGCAGGGCCAGATCTTTGCGCTCGCGGTCGGGGACCCTGCCGCGGATGCTGACCTCTCCCTCGCTCGATTCGACCTCCAGGTGGAGCGCGTAGCGGCCGATCTCGCCGAGGAGGTTCTTGCCGACGCGAAGCTCCAGGGCGGCATCCGACACCTCCGACTCGGTGTGCGACACGGCGCGGTCCGCCGTGGTCTCGCGCGGCCGGCCGCCCCCCTTCAGCTCGAGGCTGTTCTCGACCTTCGTCACTCCCGGCACCGATAGGGCCACCTCTTCGGCGAGCTCCTGCGTGGCGCGCTTCTCGACCCGGCCGGTGAGGAAGACGTGCCCGCCCTCGGTGTCGACCGCGATGCCCAGGGCGTCGAAGCCGAGCTTGTCGATGAGGGCGAGGCGGACGTCCGCACCGAGGGAGGCGTCCTCGACGTTCTCCTCGCCGCCGGCCCAACCGCCCCGGGCCGTGCCGGGCACGGTCGAGGCGCAGGCGGAGAGCAGCGAGCCGGCGAAGAGGGCGGTCAGAAGAGTCTTGGGAAGGCTTCTGTTCATGGGAAGAAAGTACCATGGCACCGGTGCGTGCAAGGTGACAGAATTCGAGACGCCATGAGCGAGGTCCTGCCGCAGCCCCCGGCTTTCCGCCGCTTCCTTGCCGGAGGTGCCATCGCCACCGGCCTCGCCGCCGCGCTCTGCGCCGGCGGCCTCGACGTGGTCCTCTCGCTCTGGCTCGAACGGCCCGCCGGCCTGCGCTCGGGAGCCAACCTCCTCCTGACCTTCTTCGCCTCGGCCGCCCTCGCCTTCGCCGCCTGGCTCGCCGCCTACGTCCTCCTGAGGCTCCTCCTGCGCGCCCGGCCTCTGGCCGTCCCGATCTCTGCGTCCCTCCTGACCGCCGTCCTCCTGCGAGGCGTCCTCCTGGATCTGGCCCCCGACGCGCCGATCGGACGAGCCGTTCTTCCTTTCGGGATCCTCGTCCTCGCCGTCGGATTCCTGGCCCGCAGGCTGAAGCTTCAAAGGGTGTCTTTCGCCGCCCCTGCTTTCCTCGTCCTCGCCGTCACCCCTCTGCTCTTCCTGGACCGTGCCCCGGCACCCGCACCAGCCCCTTCATCCGCACTCCTGAAGGTGCCGCACGTGATCCTGTTGAGCATCGACACGCTGCGGGCCGATGCCCTGGCGTGCTCCGGCGCTCTGGAGGCCCGGGCTCCCCATCTCGATGCCCTGGCCGGAGACTCCCTCTGCTTCTCCCGCGCCTCCTCGTCCGCGGCCTGGACGCTCCCCGCCATGGCGTCTCTGATGACGGGCGTCTCGCCGCAGGTCCACGGCGCCGTCCACCTGCGCAGCCGGGTGCCGGACGGCCTTCCCACCCTGGCGGAGGTGCTGCGGCATGCCGGCTACCGCACGGCGGCTTTCGTCTCGAGCACCGTCCTCGGACCCACGGCGAACCTGACGCAGGGCTTCGACGAGCTCCATGCCTGGCCCGGCCCCTGGCTCGGCCACTCGCTGGGCGCCACCCTCCTGGCGGCCGAGGTTTCCCGGTTCCGGCTGGACGAGGCGCCGCCGCCGGAGCTCGCCCGTGCGGCCACGGACTGGCTGCACGCCCACCGGGACGAGCCGTTCTTCCTCTGGATCCACACCTTCGACCCGCACGCTCCCTACGGACCGCCCCGCCGCTATCTCCAGGGCCGGACCCCGCCGCCCGGAGAGCGCTTCTCAGGGTTGCGCTTCGAGGGATGGGACGAAGAGGAGATCCGCTCCGGGACCTGGGTCCCGACCGCGCGCGAGCGCGACTGGGTCCGGCAGCTCTATCTCGCCGAGGTCCGCTGGGTCGACGACTCCGTGGGGCAGCTTCTCGCCGAGCTGAAGCGCCTCGGGCTCTACGACGGCGCCCTCATCCTGGTGGTCTCGGACCATGGCGAGGAGCTCTGGGAGCACGGCTCCTACGGCCACGGCCACAGCCTCTATGACGAGGTCCTCCACGTGCCGCTGCTGGTGAAGCTTCCGGGGAATCATGTCGGACGGATCGGTCGGATCGGTCGGATCGGTCGGATCACAGATCCGGTCTCCACCGCGAGCGTGTTCTCCACCGTCCTCGAAGCCTGCGGTGTTCCGCTCCCCCCGGGCCACCCCGCGGCGGGTTCGCTCCTGGCGGCCCGCGCTCCGGCTCCGCTCCTCAGCCTGGGCCTCAACCGCTACGAGGACCGCCGGGCCGTGCGGTTCGGCCGCTTCAAGTACATCCGGTGGAGCCTGAGCGGGAGGGAAGAGCTCTACGACCTGGAGAAGGACCCCGGGGAGACGGCCGACGTGTCCGGGCTGTCTCCTGTGGAGCTGGCGGAGGCCCGGCGGCTGCTGGCGGCATTCGCAGTGGAAGGGGAGCGGGCGCGCCGGCTCCTGCGGCTTTCCGGCGGGGAAGCCGCGGATCTCGACCGCCACACTCTGGAGCGGTTGCGGTCGTTGGGGTATGCGCGCTAAAGCCGGGGCTCGGTTCCAGGCTACAATCTCCGCCTCGTGCGCTTCTCCACCATGATCCGCCTGTTCTTCGTCCTCTATTGTTTCGAGGCGGGACTGCTGCTTCTCTTCGCCCCCTGGAGCCCGGAGTGGGACCGGATCCTGGTCCAGCTGGTTCACGTCCAGGCGCTGCGGAGCCTGTTCCTCCACCCCTGGTTCCGCGGCGCCGTCACAGGCTTCGGCATGGTCCACCTGGTCTGGGGAGCGCATGACCTGATCGCCATTGTCACGCGGCGGAATCTGGTGCCTGTCGCCCAGAACGGCGAGTCCCCCGATGTTCAGACTGCTGGCGATCAGTGACCGGCGCTCCCTGCCGGACGGAGACCTCGCCGCCTGGATCGCCCGGATCGCCGCCGTCGGCGTCGATGCGGTCCAGATCCGCGAAAAGAACCTGGACGACCGCTCCCTCTGGGAGATCGTCCGTTCCGCCCGTGCGGTCCTCCCCTCCACGACCCTCCTGCTCGTCAACGGCCGCGCCGACATCGCCCTGGCCGCCGGCGCCGACGGTGTCCATCTGCCGTCCGACGGCGTGCCGGTGGCGGCTCTGCGCCGGCGCTTCGGGCCGGGGTTCCTCCTGGGGGTGTCGACCCATGGCGTGGCGGAGGTCGAGCAGGCGCGGGACGGGGGCGCGGACTATGCGATCTTCGGTCCGGTCTGGGAGACGCCCGGCAAGGGTCCGGCGACCGGCACCGGCGCGCTGGCCCGCGCGGCGGCGGCCGGCCTGCCCGTGTACGCGCTCGGAGGGGTTACAATCGAGCGATTCGGCGAGGTGGCCGCGGCGGGAGCCGCCGGTGTGGCGGCGATCCGGCTCTTTCAGCGGCCCTCCGCGCTTCCTGCAACCGTGGAGGCCGCCCGGCACTGGTTCGGAGCCTGAGCCGCCAGGAGAGATCTTTTGGAACGAGACGACGTCCATCCCGCCCTGACCGTCACCGCCGCATCCTCCTGGCTCGGCAAGCTCCGGTATCTGTTCGTCTCGCTCGGCCTCATCGCTCTCGACCAGTGGACGAAATGGCTGGTCGAGATCCACCTGCCGCAGCACATGGCGCAACCGATCATTCCCGGTCTCCTCAACCTCACCCACGTGCGCAACACCGGGGTGGCGTTCGGCCTGTTCGCGTCCCAGGGCATGAGCGGCGGGAGCTGGCTGCTGACCCTCCTCGGCCTCGCCGCCCTGGCGGCCGTGGCCATCTACTTCTGGTTCGCTTCGGCGCACGACCGCCTGCTGCTCGTCTCGCTGGCGCTCGTCGTCGGCGGCGCCGTCGGAAACCTGATCGACCGGATGTCGAGCGGAGCGGTGACCGACTTCATCGACGTCTACGTCGGCTCCTATCACTGGCCGTCCTTCAACGTGGCCGACAGCGCGATCTCGATCGGTATCGTCCTGATGGCGATCGACAGCTTCCGGTCGCGCAAGAAGGCGGCCGAGAGCGCGAGCTGAGCGCCGGCCCGGAGCCTCGCGAGCTGTCCTGGACCGTGGGTTCCGCCGCGGCTGGCGAGCGGCTCGACCGGCACGTGGCGGCGCGGCTCGATCTCCCCCGCAACCAGATCCAGAAATGGATCCGCGACGGTGTGGTCCGCTTGAACGGCAGGGAGGCGAAGCCGTCCGCGGAGATCGAGACCGGAGACCGGATCGACTGCCATCCCCCCGAGCGGCGCGACGGGCGGGTCCGGCCCGAGCCGGGCGAGCTGGCGGTCCTCCATGAGGATGCGGAGGTCGTCGTCCTCGACAAGCCGGCGGGTTTGACGGTCCATCCCGGGGCCGGGCGCGCGACCGGCACGCTGGCGCACCACCTTCTCGCCCGCTACCCCGAGATGGCGGGCGTGGGCGGCGAGGGGCGGCCCGGCATCGTCCACCGTCTCGACCAGGGGACGAGCGGAGTGCTCGTGGTGGCGCGGACACCGGCGGCGCACACGCGTCTGGCCCGGGCTTTCGCGAGCCGCGAGGTCGAAAAGCAATATCTGGCCATCGTCTACGGCGAGCCCTCACCGCCTGCCGGGATGGTGGACGCGCCGCTCGGGCGTCATTCAACGCGGCGCAAGGAGATGACCGTGCGGTCCGACGGGAGGCCGGCGCGCACCGGCTACCGGACGCTGGCGGCGGCGGCGGGCATCGCGCTCCTGGAGCTCGACCTGCTCACCGGCCGCACCCACCAGATCCGCGTCCATCTGAAGCACCTGAAACATCCCCTGGTCGGAGATCCGGTCTATGGCGAGGAGCGCTGGAAGGGATTGCCGCGGCCCGTCCAGGCTCCCTTGCGCGACTTCCCCCGCCCGGCCCTCCACGCCTGGAAGCTGGCATTCCGGCACCCCGGCACCGGAGAGCTCCTCCGCTTCGAGGCGCCGGTGCCGGCGGATCTGCGGGGACTATGGGAAGGGGTGACCGGGCGGGGGTGGCTAGGAGAGCCTGGAGGCTCTACACGGGATTGAGCCGGAGCCACTCCTCGATGACTGTGGTGAGGTCGTTGAATCCCAGGTCGTCGGGTTCGAGTTGAAAGCCGCCACAGAACACGGGGAGGTCACTCCTGAGCTTCTCGAACCGGTGCCACATACGCTCGCCTCCTGGCAGGTGACTATCGAGCTTCTCATCCCGGAGCCAGTTTCGGACACACTTCACTGCACCTTGTGGAGTGCCGCCATGACTCTTCGGATGATCCTGGCCGGCCAGATCGGAGCAGAAGATCTGATAGCGATACTTTTCTCGATCGAGGATAAGGCAGGCCTTGTCGCGCTGGTGTCGCGCCCCGAACGTTCGTGCTCCAAGAAATATACCGAGCTCAAGCGGCATGTTGAAGCGAGGTAGATGATGACTGCTGTCGGGCTCCGTTACAGAGATGCCGTGAATACCATAGCGACACTCTCCGATGATGCGGTACAACTTTTCTATGCGCGTCTCGCTGGAGTCGCTCTTCTCCAAAGCGCTACGCGGAGTGAAACCGCAATCGGCGACGGTGAAGACGATTGCGCGAAACAACTCGCTGTAATCAGCGGTAAAGGGACAGTTGATGAAGACGTTGTTGTCGTACGAAGCTGGCGGCCGGGCCACTAGCGGATGGCCTCTTCCCTGATGCTCACACCTCTGCCGGCGCTCCTCGTCATCCGCGCGAATGTGACCTTCTTGGGCTTCCGGTGATGCACAACGACCTTCGAGTCAGGGCGAAGGTGAGCAGCGTACTCGACCGCTGCGGCCTTCGACTGGAAGAGCTTCGAGGTCCCCCTTTCGCCGAGGGTTCGTACCTCCCATTGGGCGGGGCCGAGCTCCAAGACATGCACAGCCTTCAGGAGAACACGAACCTTGTCGCGGGTAAATCTCCCCTCCGTAGACTTTTGGATCGGTCGCATCTTCATGACATAAGTGTACCATGGAGGCCGACCTGCGTCACCCACCCCGGCAACTCGAGCCAAGCCCTCGTCACGCCTACACCAGATCCGTGAACGCCTTGAACGGCCGGCCCTGCGACTCGGCCACGGCGTCGTAGGTGATGTGCCCCTTGTAGGTGTTGACCCCGAGGAGGAGACCGGGATCCTCCGCGACCGCCTGCCGCACGCCCTTGTTGGCGAGGGCCAGGGCGTACGGCAGGGTGACGTTGTTGAGCGCGAAGGTCGAGGTGCGGGGGACCGCGCCGGGCATGTTCGCGACGCAGTAGTGGACCACTCCGTCGACCACGTAGATCGGATCGGAGTGCGTGGTCGGATGGGTGGTCTCGAAACAGCCGCCCTGGTCCACCGCCACGTCCACCGCGACCGCCCCTTCTTTCATCAGCTTGAGCATGTCGCGGCTGACCAGCTTCGGCGCGGCGGCGCCGGGGATCAGCACGGCGCCGATCAGCAGGTCGACGCGGCGCAGCGCGGCGCGCAGGTTGTACTGGTTGCTCGCCAGGGTGATGACCTGGCCATGGAAGAGGTCGTCGATGTGGCGCATCCGGTCGTGATTCGTCTCCAGCACCGTGACGTTGGCGCCCAGGCCGATGGCCATCTTGATGGCGTTGATCCCCACGATGCCGCCGCCCAGGATCACCACGTCGCCCGGCGGCACGCCCGGCACGCCGGCGAGGAGGGTGCCGCGGCCGCCGTGGATGCGCTGCAGGAAGCTCGCGCCGACCACGACCGCCATGCGGCCGGCCACCTCCGACATCGGCGTCAAGAGCGGGAGGCGCCCCTGGCGGTCCTCGATCGTCTCGTAGGCGACCCCGGTGACCTGCCGCTCCAGCAGGACGTCCGTGAGCTCCGGCAGCGGCGCCAGGTGCAGATAGGTGAAGAGGATCTGCCCGGAGCGCATCAGGGGGTACTCGGGAGAGACCGGCTCCTTCACCTTGACGATCATCTCGGCCCAGCCCCAGACGCCGGCGGCATCCGGGACCAGCCGGGCGCCGGCGGCGATGTAATCCTCGTTGGGGATCCCGCTGCCGAGCCCGGCCCCCTCCTGCACCACCACCTCGTGTCCCGCCTCGACCAGCGCGTTCACACCGGCCGGGATCATCCCGACCCTGTACTCGTGATCCTTGATTTCCTTCGGGATTCCGATCCGCACGTTCTATGTCCCCGATTGGTCAGGTGCTGGTTGGGGAGCGGCCGCCTCGGCACCCCGGCGGCGGGGCTCCGGTGTCTTGTCTTTCGCCTTCTCCCGGTCCGGCCGCATGTCGATCCGGCCCTTGAAGAAGGCGCCTTCGGCGATGACGACGCGCGGCGCCGCGATGTCTCCTTCCAGGCTGCCCGACGGCGCGACTTCCACGCGATCGGAGGCCTGGACGTCCCCCACGACGCGGCCGCCCACGTGGATCACCTGCGCCGAGATGGGACCCCGCACCACCCCTTCGGTGCCGATCCTGACCGTCGACTCGATCCGGATCTCGCCCTCCACCTCGCCCTCGATCAACAGCTCGGTGGGGCCGGTGAGCGCCCCCTCGACCCGCGAGCCGGCGGCGATATGGGTGATGCGCCGCCGCTGCGCCGAGGACGACGGAGACGGGGAGGGAGAAAGATCGGCAGATCCGCCGGGCGAGGCGGAGGAGGAGCCGGTGTCACGTCGGAACAGCGCCATAGCTTTCTTTCGATGGACCGCGGGAGAGGCACCGCGAAATCGTTGGAGCGGGCAACGGGACTCGAACCCGCGACATCAAGCTTGGGAAGCTTGCACTCTACCAGCTGAGTTATGCCCGCTCGTTCTCTCGTACGAGCGAAGGAAATCTAGCGGACCCGCGATGCGGGGTCAAGAGGCCCTCGGGGTCGGCTATACTTGAGGGCATGCATGGTGACTCCCTCTACTTCTTCCCGGATCAGAAGGTCACCGACGCCGAGGCCCGCCATCTCCTGCGCCACGGCACCATCGAGCAGAGAGCCTGGGTCATCTCCCATCTCCTCCGCTACGCCCAATGGGATGACATCTGGACATTCGTCAACCGCGAGGAGGTCAGGGAGATCTTCAACGACCTCGATCTCCCCGAGAACCTCCGCAACGCCTGGGGCCGGATGCTCAAGGTCGAAGCGACCGTGGGGTGAGGGCCTTCAGCTGTCTCCCCCCATGATCAGCCCGCCGAGGCCGCCGAGCACCGAGCCCTCCCCCACCGAGTGCCCTCCGGTGGGCCGCGGCACCGAGGCGATCACCTTCTTCGCCAGCCGGCTGAACGGCAGCGACTGCAGCCAGATCCGGCCGGGGCCGGTCAGCGTGGCGTAGAACAGCCCCTCGCCGCCGAAGATGATCGACTTCACCCCCTTCACCATCTGGATGTCGTAGCTGACCGTGCTCTCGAAGGCCACGATGCAGCCCGTGTCGACCCGCAGCGTCTCGCCCGGCGCGAGCTGGCGCGACAGGATCGTGCCCCCCGAGTGCATGAAGGCCAGGCCGTCCCCCTCCAGCTTCTGCAGGATGAACCCCTCGCCGCCAAACAGGCCGGCGCCGAGCTTGCGGGTGAACGCGATCCCCACCGCGATCCCCTTGGCCGCGCAGAGGAAAGCGTCCTTCTCGCAGAGCAACTGCCCGCCGTGCTGCTTCAGGTCCACCGGCACGATCTTGCCCGGATAGGGCGCCGCGAACGCCACCTTCTGGCGTCCCGCCCCGGCGTTGCCGAAGACGGTCATGAACAGCGACTCGCCGGTGACCACCCGCTTGCCGGCGGCGAGGAGCTTGCCCATGAAGCCTCCCGCGTCCTGTCCGGAGCCGTCGCCGAAGATGGTCTCCATCTGGATGCCGGGGTCCATGTACATGAAGGCGCCGGCCTCGGCGATGCAGGCCTCGCCGGGATCG
>DASPXX010000269.1:0-4701 GCA_035637095.1 Thermoanaerobaculia bacterium | reverse complement strand
TCGCCAACGCCGTGGCCAACGCCCTCGGCGTCCGCGTGCCCTACCTGCCGCTGACCCCGCAGCGGGTGCTCGACGCTCTGGAGGCGCAGGGAAAGGGGGTGGCCTGATGCAGCCCTTCGACTACGCGAGCCCGGCGACCCGGGAGCAGGCCGTCCAGCTCCTGGCCGCCCAGCCGGACCGCGCCACGGCGCTCGCCGGCGGCAGCGACCTGCTGGCTCTGATGAAAGACGGCGTGGTCACCCCCGGCCGGCTGGTCAACCTCAAGGGAATCGCGGCGCTCCACGGCATCCACTATGCCGCGGAGAGCGGCTTCCGTATCGGCGCCCTGACCCGGATCGACGAGCTCGCCACCTCCGAGGTGTTGCGCCTCGATCATCCGGCCGTCTCCGAGACCGCCGGCCGGCTCGCCGGCCCGCAGATCCGCAACGTCGCGACGGTGGGGGGGAACCTCTGCCAGCGCCCCCGCTGCTGGTACTTTAGAAACGGCTTCGGCCTCCTCCCGATGCGCGATGGCAAGTCGATGGTCCTCGAAGGGGACAACCGGTACCACGCGATCCTCGGCAACGACGGCCCGGCGTACTTCGTGACGCCCTCCACCCTGGCTCCGGTGCTGATCGCCCTGGACGCCGAGGTGGCGGTCCTCGGACCGCAGGGAGAGCGGCGGATCCCGCTCGAAAAGCTCTACCGCGTCCCGCAGGCCGCAGGCGAGCGCGAGCACGACCTCGCCGCGGGCGAGATCGTCACCGAGCTGGTGCTCGGTCCGCCCGCCGGACGCCAGGTCGCCAACTACGAGGTGCGCCAGCGCGAGACCCTCGACTGGTCGCTCGCGACCGCCGCGGTGGCGCTGGAGGCGGAGGCCGGGCGGGTGAAACGGGCCCGCGTGGTCCTCGGCCAAGTGGCGCCGGTGCCCTGGACGGCGCACGACGTGGAGAGCTTCCTGGTCGGGAAGTCGATCGACGAATCGGTCGCCGAGGAGGCCGGGAAGCTCGCCGTGCAGGGTGCGAAGCCCCTGTCGCGAAACCGCTACAAGATCCAGCTGGCGCGGGTGGCGGTCCGCCGGGCCCTGCTCGCCGCCGCCGGCGCCGGCAAGGAGTTATGACGGCATGGACCTGACACGAGAGACCCGATCCGTTCATCCCCGGAGCAAGACCTGCTGCTGCTATCTCCGCTGGAAGGGGATGTTCATCGACGCCGAGCCCGATCCGTCGATCCCCAACACCCGGGACGGCTTCTTCTGGTGCAGCCACACGATGACCTGCCTCGGCCCCGACGGCCGCGTCGCCGACGAGGAGAGCTGCTGCACCGGACGGGAGTGCTTCGATCCTCTCTAGGATGGATGAAGATGGAGAACCTGCACCGCAGTCAGCGGGCCGCCCTGGCCCTCGCCGTGTTTCTGATCGCCCTGCCCGCCGCGGTCCGCTCCGAGGACAAGCCGCAGCCTGATCCGCTGGAGGCCAATCGATCTGCCAATAAGGCGCTGGTCCGCCGCTACTTGAGCGACGTCCTGGGAGCCGGCCACCTCGACCTCCTCGATCAGCTCCTCGCTCCCGATTTCGTGGACAGCTCCGCGGGAGCGCCGAAGGACGTGCACGGACCCGAGGTGATCCGCGCCGCCCAGCAGCGGGCGCGCGACATCTTCCCGGAAGTCGAGTACAAGGTGGACGATCTGATCGCGGAAGGCGACAAGGTGGTGGCCCGCTATACCGTCCGGGCGACCAGCCGGGGGAGCGAGTCCTCGCCCGGCAAGCCGATCGAGGTGACGGGGATCACGGTCTTCCGCATCGCCGACGGCAAGATCCGCGAAGCCTGGATCGTCAACGACCAGATCGAGATGTTCCTGCAGCTCGGCTATACCCTCCAGCCTCCGCAGTAGCCCACCGCGCGTCCCGCTTCCGGCAAAAACGAGGCGGTATCAGCCTCTCTTTCGCTCCAAGTTTCCGCAGGCGGAAACCTGGTGACGAGATTTTCGCACAAAGTTGCCGTTCAGGTGACACGCTTTGGGGTAACTTGTTGCACTCTTCCATGTGAACGGTCCCCGCGCGGCCAATGGAGGCCACGCCCGGAAGGACCTGGAAGAGGAGCTTTGCCATGTCCAAGAATCTGACGCGCGTCCTCGTTGCCCTTCTCCTGCTGGTCACCTTCACGGCTGGAGCCGCCCAGGCGTCTCCCTGGTCCCTCGCCGGCGACGGACCCTCGGCCGTGGCGGCTCTCTGGGATTGGCTCGCTGCGTGGTTCCGGACGCCCGACCCGATCGCGGTTCCAACGGAAGGCTGCGGGATGGACCCGAATGGGACCGGAGGCTGCCACAACGGCACCACCACGGGCGGAGGGGGCGAGACGGACCCCAACGGCTGAGGGCCGGCTCTCGTTCGCGCGACGAGCGCCGGGCCATTCCGAGCCGGCGCTCTTTTTCCCGCGGACAGGTCGTCTCGTTTTCCTGGCCCGGAGAAACTAGTATTATGAGCAGGATACCGGGCCGATTCTCCGGAGCTCTCCGGCGCTCCGGATTCCCGAGGAAACCGTCTTCGCAGAAGAAACAACCTTCGCGGTAGAAGGAGGAGCTTCGTGAAATTGCATCCCAGCGACTTGGTTCTGGAGGAGTTCTATCTCTCGCACAGCGAGGTGCACCAGGCGCTTCTCGCGCATCTCGTGGAGTGCCCCAGATGCTCTCTCCGGTTTCGTGGAGTGACCGTGCGGCCGGCGAGAGCCTTCTCAGGGTGGGGCGGGGAGGAGGTGCACACCAGTTACGAGGCGGCTTTGGACCGGGTCGAGGGCCTGATGGCCGAGCGTGAACGGTCTGTCGCCAAGGAACGGGCATCGGCGCCGGGTCTCTTCGTCGAATTGATGAAGCTCTCCCTGGAACAGCAGCTCCTGCTCCTGCGGAACTCCCCCCGCTTCCGGACCTGGGGGCTGTGCGAGCTCCTCGTCGAGCAGTGTCGCGAGACCACCGTCCAGGACCCCCGGGGAGTCGAGGACCTTGCGCGGCTGGCCCTGGAAGTCGCGGCCCGACTGGACGCGTCCTACTATCGGGCGGGCCTCATTCAGGATCTGCAGGCGAGGACCTGGGCCTATCTGGGGAATGCACGCCGTGTGAGCTCAGATCTCCAGGCGGCAGAGGACGCCTTCCTCAAAGCGGAAAACCTGCTCCGGCAAGGGAGCCGCGATCCGGTCGAGCTCGCCCTGTTCCTGGATCTGAAGGCGTCCCTCCGGAGATCCCAACGTCGCTTCGACGATGCCCTGCGGCTCCTGCGGCGCGCCGTGGCGATCTTTCTGCGGACGGGCCATTCCCATCGTGCCGGGAAGAGCCTGGTCAGCATGGACCTCATTCATTGCTACGCGGGACACCCGGAACGGGGAATCCCCATCCTTTACCATGCGATCGACCTGATCGACGGAGACCTGGAGCCGCGCCTCAGGCTCTGTGCCCAGCACAATCTGATCCAGGACCTGGCCGAGACCGGCCGGTTCTACGAGGCCCAGAAGCTGTACCGGGTCACCTGTCCGCTCTACCGCGAGTTCCCCGAGCCCTGGGCGCAGAACCGCCGGAAATGGGTGAAGGCAAAGGTTTCGCTCGGTCTGGGCAAGACCGGGCAGGCGGAGAGGCTCTTCCTCGCTGCCCGCGACGGCTTCATCGCCGATCGGATTCCCTACGACACAGCCCTCGTCTCGCTGGAGCTCGCGATCCTCTACGCCCGCGAGGGGCGGGCGGCCGATCTCAAGCGGCTCTCCCAGGAGATGCTGCCCATCTTTTCGTCCCTCAAGATCGATCGGGAGGCGTTGGCGGCCCTCTCCCTCCTCCAGAAGTCTCTGAAAACCGAGCGGGCCGGTGTCGATCTGGTCTCCCGGATTGCGGATTTTCTCCGCCGCGCCGAGCACGATCCGGGACTGCGCTTCCTGCCGTAGCCGTATGAGTGGGGGCGGCGGACCCGTGAGATGATCTCCACAACGCTGCAAGACACAGGAGATCGCCTGCATGGTCCGTCCGCGTCTCTTCGTTCCGTTGATCGCTCTCCTCCTGCTCGGCGCCGCCCGCCTTCCGGCCCAGGCGGGGCCGACGCTGGAGCAGATCCTGAGCGCGCCTTTCCCCTCGGAGCTGCTGACCGCGCCGGTGGGGGGCAAGCTCGCCTGGGTCCAGAACACGCGCGGCGTGCACAACATCTGGGTGGCCGAGCCCCCGGAGTACCGCGGGAGGCAGGTCACCCGCTATGACAAAGACGACGGCCAGGCCATCTCCGGGCTGGAGTGGGCGCCCGATGCCAGGACCCTCGTCTATCTCCGCGGCAGCGGCCCCAACGGCCGGGGCGAGATCCCGAATCCGACCAGCGATCCGGCGGGCGCCGAGCTGGCGGTCTGGCGGATCGCTCTCGATGCCGGAGGGGGAGGGGGAGGGACGGGCGAGCCGGTGAAGATCGGAGTCGGCTCCGGGGCGGTGATCTCGCCCAAGGGGGACGAGGTCGCCTTCGTGCGAGGAGGCCAGATCTGGGAGGCGCCCCTCGACGGCAGCCGCGAGCCCCAGCAGTGGGTGCACGCGCGCGGCTCCGCCCGGTCGCTCCGCTGGTCGTCGGACGGCTCGCGTCTGGCCTTCGTCAGCGGCAGGGGGGACCACAACTTCATCGGGCTCTACGAACCGGCGACGAAGACGCTGCACTGGATCGCTCCGAGCGTCGACCAGGACGACGAGCCCGTCTGGTCGCCGGACGG
>DASPXX010000268.1:0-33368 GCA_035637095.1 Thermoanaerobaculia bacterium | reverse complement strand
CACGACCGTCTCGAAGACCTTGGCGCCGAAGTGGCGGCGGATCTCGTCGGCCACGTCGCGGCAGAGGTTGGTGCGGTCGTCGTACATGGTGAGCAGGATGCCGGCGATCTCCAGGCGCGTGTTGAGCCCCTTCTGCACGCGCTGGACCGTCGAGACGAGCTCGCTGATCCCTTCGAGGGCGAAGTACTCGCACTGCAGGGGGACCAGCACGCCGTGGGCCGCCGTGAGCGCGCTCACCGTGATGTGACCGAGCGACGGCGGACAGTCGAGCAGGACGAGGTCGTAGTTCCCCGCGACCTGGGCGAGGACCCGCTTCAAGCGCCCCTCCCACCCTTCCTGCCCGACGAACTCCACCTCGACGCCGACGAGATCGCGCTGCGAGGGGATGAGGTCGAGATTGGGGAAGCCGGACGGGCGGATCGCCGCGGCGGGCTCGGCCTCGCCGGTGAGCGTCTGGTAGAGATCAGGCGGAGTGGCGGTGGCGCCGAGGCCGCGCGTCGCGTTCCCCTGGGGATCGCAGTCGACGAGGAGGACGCGGCGCTCCAGGGCGCCCAAGCCCGCGCCGAGGTTGATGGCGGTGGTGGTCTTGCCGACTCCGCCCTTCTGGTTGGCGATCGCGAGAATCGTGCTCATCAGGTTCTATCATCCAGCCGGGGCCGGAGCCGCAGGATGCGCCGCCGCTCGCTGCCGGGCAACCGGACGCTTCCGTCCGCTGCCAGCGCGGGAGGGATCCCAGGGTCCTCTCCGCCCACCCAGAGGAGGAGACAGCCGTGGTCCGAGAGGCGCTCCGCGAGCGCATCGAGCATCTCGGGATCGAGCTTCAAGGCCCGTGTGGTGACCAGATCCAGGCGCGCCGGCAGTCCGGCAGGCAGCGGAGCACCGACTCTAACATTCAGGGCCGTGCAGGGCAACGACGCCCGGCGGATGGCGGCGAGGAGGAAGGCCCACTTCTTCTCCCGCGCCTCGACGAACGTCATGGCGAGCCCGGGCCGGGCCGCCGCCAGGACGATGCCGGGAAATCCCGCCCCCGAGCCGAGGTCCAGGCCGGTGCGGGCCTCCGCCGGGAGGAGGGGCAGCGCGGCCAGAGACTCCCCATAGTGGCGCGCCACAAGGTCTCCAGCGGCCCCGGCAGTCCCCGGCCCGATGAGCGACAGCCGGCGGTTCCACAGCGACAGCTCCTGGTAGTGCGCATGGAGCGCATCCACCGTCCGCGCGGAGAGCGGCTCGGGGGAGCACGTCGCGAGCTCGGCGGCGAAATCGTCCCGGGAAAAGGGAGGAAGGGGGAAGGGCATGCGGCGGGAACGTTCCACGTGAAACGCGGCGCCCGTGGAATCAGGAGCCCCGTTCCACGTGGAACATGAGGGAGGTCACGCGGGCCGGATCATCACCCGCTTGAAGAATCCGTCGCCCTCGCTCTCGGTGACGACGTGCGGGTCGTCCGCCAGGGTGACGTGGATGATGCGGCGGTCGGCGGGGTTCATCGGCTCCAGGGTCCGCGGCTTGCCGAAGCGGCGGACCTCCTCAGCCATCCGCTGCGCCAGGCTGCGCAAACGCTCTTCACGGATCTCCTGGAAGTTGTCGCAATCGACCCGGACCAGCGCCGGCTCACCGCTCAGGCTGCGGATCAGCCGCGGCAGCAGGTGCTCGATCGCCAGCACCAGCTCGCCGTCGTCGGCGAAGCACCAGTCGACGTCCTCGCCGGTGAGATCGACTTCCAGCCGGTCCTCGCCCTGGAGGACCCGCGGCGCCAGGTCGAGCCCGGTGACGCGCAGCAGGAGCGTGGCGGCCTTGAGCGCCGCTTCGGCCTGCGGTCCCTCGGCAACCGGAAACCGCTCCGTGACCCGCCGCGGCGCGTCGGGCAGGGCGACCAGGCCGCCGGCTTCGAGGATGCCCGGCTCGCGGCGCCGCGGCTCCTCGACGCTGTTCCACGGCGTACGCGCCGATGACGGCGTCCGCTCCCGCGCCTCGCGCGGGCTCCGCTCGCGCCCCGGCCGCGCCCCGCGATCGTCCCGCCGGGGTCCCCGCCGGTCGCCGCGATCGCCGCGCGCTCCGCGGCCATCCCGCTCCCGCCGCTCGCCGCGCGGAGGCCCCGGGGGACGCTCTCCCCCCGCCGGCGCCGGACGGTCGAGCACCGGGCGCTCCTCGGGGCGCGCGTCCCGCGGCGCCTCGGGCCGGGCCGCCGCAGGAGCCGCGGCCATCGGGGCCGTCGCGACCGTCGCCGGAGGAGCCGCCACCGGCTTCTCCTGGCGCTCCCGGCGCGGCGCGTCCGGATCCACCTCGATGACCACCTTGCGGCGCACCTTGATGAACCCGTGCTTCTTTTCGATGCTCTTGTACGCGATCTCTTCCGGATCGAGGTGGAAGTGGTTGGCCGCCTGGACCAGGGCCTGTTGCAGGCTGTCGCCGGAGAAGAATCGTCTCTTCGGTTCGTTCATCGGTTTTCGGTCACCCTCTCTGGTGCGCAGTCTTCGCTCTCCCCCCGACGGCGCCCCCCTGCAGACGGTTGTAAACCCCCTGTTGCACGATGGTCAAAATGTTGTTGGTCAGCCAGTACAACACCAGGCCGCTCGGGGACGGCAGGAACAGGAACGTGAACACGATCGGCATCATCATGAACAGGCGCCGCTGCATCGGATCACCCGCCTGCGGCGCCAGCCGCACCTGCAGGAATTGGGTCACGCCCATCAGGATCGGCAGCACGTAGTACGGGTCGTGCACCGCCAGGTCCTTGATCCAGAACATCCACGGCGCGCCGCGCAGCTCGATCGCCGTGCTCAGCAGGCTGTAGAAGGCGTACAGGATCGGCAGCTGCAGCAGCATCGGCAGGCAGCCGCCCGCCGGATTGACCCCGTGCTCCTTGTACAGGGCCATGATCTCCTGGTTCTGCTTCTGCTGCATCTCGATGTTGGGCCGCCCCTGCTTGTCCTTGAGCTTCGTCCGGTACTTCTCCCGGATCGCCTGCATCTTCGGATTGAGCTCCTGCATCTTCTTCATCGACTTCATGCTGGTGTGGGTGAGAGGCAGCAGGAGCAGGCGGATCAGCACGGTCATCAGGACGATCGCCCAGCCGTAGTTGGGCACCAGCGTGTCGTGGATCCAGCGCAGGCCGACCAGGAGCGCGCGCGCCAGGAACCCGAAGCGCCCCAGACGGATGGCCCCCTCCAGCCCATAGGGGAGCGACGCCAGGCGGTCGTACTCCTTGGCCCCCCAGAAGGCGAGGAAGGAGAGGGAGTCCCCCTGCGGCTTGAGCACCACCCGGAAGTCGCGCGCCATGTCCTTCTGCGCCGAGGTGAGCTTCTCCGGGACGGGGACGAACCGGGCGCCGTCGCCGCCGCCGGTCATGTCGAGGAGGACCGGCTCGACCACGGCGCGGTCGAGCCCCTCGCCCGGGATGGCGACGCTCAGGAAGTAGGCGTCCTCGACGCCGATCCAGCGCAGGGACGGTCCGGCGAACGCCTTCACCTTGTCGGTGTTGGGGGAGAGGAGCTTGACGCCGTCGGTGTAGTAGACCGCGCCGCGCTGCGCCTGCTGGATGCGCCCTTTGAGCTCGTCCGGCGGCTCGTTGCGGATGCCCGGTCCCAGCACCACGCCCCAACCGCGCTGGTCGGGGACGCTCACCTTCGCCTGGATCAGGCCCTCCGGGGTGAAGGAGAAGGTCTTCTCCGCGGTGCCCTGCGGGCCGCTGTAGCGGAACGTCACGGACCTGCCGCCGGGGCCCTGCTCGACCGCGAAGAGGGCCTGGTTCAGAGGGTGCGACCGGCGGTCCCCCGTGGTCAGGCCATAAGGATAGAGGTCGTCGCGGCGGCGCCGGACCAGCTCGACCGGCCCCTGATTGCGCGCGCCGCCCACCTCCAGGGAGACGAGCTGGGCGCCGCGGTTGGTGAAGACGGCTTCGGTGCTCCCCTCGCGCAGAGTGACCTTCTCCTCGCTCGACGCGCCGATCGGCGCCACCGGGCGAGCCGGCGCGGCCGACAGCGTGGGCGCCGGGCGCTCCGCCGGAGCGGCGGGAGCTCCTGCGGCCGGGGCGGCCGGCAGCTCCGCATCGGCGGGAGGTTTCGATTTCGGCGGCGGCGGGACGAGGATCGACCACACGACGACGAGCGCCATGCACAGGAAAGCGGCGATCAGCAAACGGCGGTTGTCCAAGAGCTTCGGTTCCTCTCTACGGCAGGTCGACCCCTCCGGGATGGAGGGGATGGCAGCGGAGCAGCCGGCCGGCCGCGAGAGCCAGACCGCGCGCCAGGCCGTGCTTGAGCAGGGCAAGACGGGCATACTCCGAGCAGGTCGGGGTGAAACGGCAGGACGGCGGGAGGAGCGGCGAAATGCGCCGCTTGTAGAGGTCGAGCAGGGCGACGAGAAGACGGATCATCATTCCGCCGCTCCCCGCCGCGGCACGAGGCTCCCCAACAGCCGCAGGAGCTCGGCCTGCAAGGTTTCGAAATTCGACGTGCCGGCCTCGACTTTCAAGTGGATCACCAGATCCAGGGGAGGGAGCGTCCCGCGGTCCTTCCATCGCCGGTAGATCTCCCGGATCCTGCGCTTGAGCCGCTGGCGGACGACCGCCTTGCCGACTTTCCGGCTCGCAGTGATGCCGAGACGTGAATGCCCGAGCTGGTTCGGTGCGAAATGGACGACGGCCAGAGCGCCGTGGCGCCGCCGGCCCGTCCGGTAGCACCTGAGATAGTCGGCCCGCCGCCGCAGCCGCTCCGCGGAGAGCAACCGCTCCCCGGTTCCGGGGGCGGGCTCCGCCATCAGACGCTCAGGCGCTTGCGTCCCTTGGCGCGGCGCCGGTTGATGACCGCGCGGCCACTGCGCGTGCGCATCCGCACCAGGAAGCCATGGGTCCGCTTGCGCTTGCGATTGTTCGGTTGAAAGGTCCGTTTCACGTTGACCCGCCTTCTCCAGACATTTCAGGGTTGAAGGAAGCGGCTTCTCTCTGAGCCCGCTCCGGTCGTCTGACACGAATTTCGTACGATATCCCGCCCAGGGCCGGACCGTCAACTTCGCGCCGGCGACACCTCGTCGATCAATTGGCGGAGAGGGTGGGATTCGAACCCACGGACCGGTTGCCCGGTCAACGGTTTTCGAGACCGCCCCATTCAACCGCTCTGGCACCTCTCCGAAGCTCTTTCTATTCAATATTTTGGCGGAGAGAGTGGGATTCGAACCCACGGTAGAGTTTCCCCTACACACGCTTTCCAAGCGTGCTCCTTAAGCCACTCGGACATCTCTCCGGATCTCTCGTGTAAAGAACATTGCGATCCGTTTCGGGATCATTTCCTCCGCAATTCTGCGAAGAAGTCGCGCAACAGGGCCGCGCTCTCTTCTCCCAGGACCCCGGCGGTCACGTCCAGCCGGTGGTTCAACCGCGGATCCTGGACCAGGTTGCCCAGCGTCGCGCAGTAGCCCGCCTTGGGATCGGCCGCGCCGAAAACGAGGCGGTCGATGCGGCTGTTGACCAGGGCGCCGGCGCACATGGCGCACGGCTCGAGGGTCACGTAGATCGTGCTGCCGCCGAGCCGCCACCCTCCTACCCGCCCGGCCGCCTGCCGGATCGCCAGGATCTCGGCATGCGCCAGGGGATCGCGGTCGGTCTCACGGCGGTTGTGCCCGCGGCCGATGATCTGGTCCGCGAGGACGATCACGGCGCCGATCGGCACCTCGCCGATCTCCGCGGCGCGCCCCGCTTCCGCGAGGGCCTCCTGCATCCAGAGCCGATCTTCCGGTCTCTCCATGCGACCCCCGCCCACGGGCGCACCCCGGGCAGGCGCGACATCTTAACCTGAAGGGCACGCCGAGGCAATCGCTTCGCCTCCACCACAACCGGGAGGAGCCGCAGGATCTTCCCGGCGAGGACGTCCTCCCGAAGACCCTCACCGGGCGAGGGTTGGCCGGGGGCGCCTCACCCCGGAAATAATCCCCTCTCCCCGAGGCTTTACATCCCTGCCCCCAGCACATAGCATGGGGAGCCACGCAGTGGCGCACGAAGGGTTCGGGTCCTGTGCATCGGCCGCTCCCGAACCGCGTCAGGCCCGGAAGGGAGCAGCGCTAAGGGTGCCGGCCGAGTGCCGCAGACAAACCGGAACCCTTCGTGGGCTACTGCCAGCCATCACCAACCATCATCAAGATGACCTACCAGGTTCTCGCCCGCAAATGGCGCCCGCAGAGCTTCGCCAGCCTCGTGGGCCAGGAGCCCATCGTCACCGCTCTGCACAACGCCCTGCGCGAGGGGCGCATCGCCCAGGCCTATCTCTTCTCCGGCATCCGCGGCGTCGGCAAGACGACCGCCGCCCGCGTCCTCGCCAAGGCCTTGAACTGCGAGAACGGACCCAACGGCGGGCCGGCGATCGATCCCTGCAACGAGTGCCGGCCCTGCCGTGACATCACCCGCGGCTCCGATTTGGACGTCATCGAGGTCGACGCCGCCACCTATTCGAAGGTCGAGCAGGTGCGCGAGCTCACCGAGAGCCTCAAGTACTCCCCGGCGAACGACCGCTACAAGGTCGTGGTGCTCGACGAGATCCACCGCCTGTCGCGCCAGGCCTTCGACGCTCTCTTGAAGATCGTCGAGGAGCCGCCGTCCTTCCTCGTCTTCATCTTCGCCACCACCGAGATCGACGCCGTCCCGGCGACCATCCTGTCGCGCTGCCAGGAGTTCCACTTCCGGCGCGTCCCCTCGCCCATTCTCGCGGCGCACCTGCGCGCGATCTGCGAGGCCGAGGCGATCACCGCGAGCGAGACCGCCCTGCGCCTCCTCGCCCGCGCCGGCGAGGGGAGCGTGCGCGACTCGGTGGCTCTCCTCGACCAGCTCGCCACGTTCGGCTCCGGCACGATCGCCGACGAGGACGCGGTCCGCCTGCTCGGCGGGCTCGACGTCGCCCTCTTCCAGGGCCTCCTGGAGGCGGTCCTCTCCGGCGACGGTCCGGCGGTGGCGGGCTTCGTGCGGCGGGTGGAGGAGGAGGGGTGGGATCCGCGCCACGTCTACGGCCAGTTCCTCGCCTTCTGCCGCGACGCCCTGCACCTCGGCATGGGCGGCGATCCCGAGCAGGTGGACCTGCCGGGCGAGGAGGCGCAGAAGCTGGCCGCCACGGCGAAAGCCGCCGGCTACGAGAACCTGCTGCGGCTCCTCCACCAGCTCCTGGCGAGCGAGCAGCTGGTCCGCAGGAGCGACACCGGCGCGCTCGCCGTCGAGATCGCCTGGCTGCGCGCCGCCGAGCTGCCGAAGCTGACCCGGGTCGAGGAGCTCTTGGCCGGCGGGGTTTCCCCCTCCCCGCCAAGGACGACAACGACGCCGGCCCCGGCCCCGACCGCTCGGCCGGCTCCGCCGCCGCCGGCGCCGCCACCACCGGTTGAGCGTCCGCCCTCCGGACCACGGCTCGCCGAGCCGGACCAGATCCAGGCCTTTCTCGACGAGGTCAGCCGGCGCAAGCAGCCGCTCGCCGCTCTCCTCTCGGAGGCCGACCTCTCTCTAAAGGACGGGCAGCTCCAGATCGCCACCGCGCCCGACGACGGCATGCTGGAGGTGCGGCTGCAGCAGCCGGCCAACCGGCAGATCGTCGACGAGGCGGCCGCCGCCGTCTGGGGCACCGGGGCCGGTTGGCATCTAATGCGGGGTGGCGCCCAGAAGACCAGGACGGCGCCCCCGGCGAGCGCCCCAGCCCCGTCCGCAAGCGCTTCCGACGTTGCAGAGATTCCCCAAGTCCAGGCAGTCCTTGATATCTTCGGCGGTCGAGTGGAGAAAATCGAAGAGCACGGAAGATCCAGGGAGGAGTAAGCCCGATGAGCAGCATGCGCCAATTGATGAAGCAGGCCCAAGAGATGCAGGAGCGGCTCCAGCGCGAGCTCGAGGAGCTCGTGGTGGAGACCAGCGTCGGCGGCGGCATGGTCACCGTCCAGATGAGCGGCCACAAGCAACTCGTCTCGGTGAAGATCGACCCCGAGGCGCTCGATCCGAACGATCTGTCGATGCTCGAAGACTTGATCGTCGCGGCCGTCAACCAGGCCGGCAAGAAGGTCGAGGAGACGATGCAGGGCAAGATGGGCTCCCTGGCCTCGAGCATGCCGGGGTTGTTCTGAGCGGGCCCCGGCGGCTCGCGAGCGGACGATGACCGACCCACTGGCCCGGCTGATCGGTGAGCTGTCCCGGTTGCCGGGTATCGGCCCGAAGACCGCGACCCGCCTCGCCCATCACCTGCTGAAGGTCTCCCCCGCCGAAGCCCAGGCGCTCGCCCAGGCGATCGTCGAGGTGAAGGAGAAGCTCTTCCACTGCTCGGTGTGCAACAGCATCACGCCGGTCGATCCCTGCCGCTGGTGCTCCGACGAGCGGCGCGACCGCACCCGCATCTGCGTGGTCGAGGAGCCGTTCAACCTCGAGCCGATCGAGCGCACCGGCGAGTACCACGGCCTGTATCATGTGCTCCTCGGAGCCCTCTCGCCGCACCGCGGGATCGGCCCCGACCGCCTGGCCATCCCCGGCCTCCTCGAGCGCCTCGACGGGATCGAAGAGGTCATCGTCGCCACCAACCCGAACGTGGAGGGGGAGGCGACGGCGCTCTATCTCGCCCGTGTGCTGAAACCCCGCGGCGTCCGCGTCACCCGCCTCGCCTTCGGCATGCCGGTGGGCGGCGACATCGAGTACACCGACGAAGTGACACTGGGCCGCTCGCTCGCCGGGCGGCGCGAGATGTGACCTCGCGCGGCGAGCTGCGCGGCGACGCCCTGCCGCGCATCGTCGAGCCGCCGCCGGGTCCACGCTCGCGCGAGCTCTCCTGCCGCCTCGGCGAGCTCGAAGCCCCCGGGATCAACACGCTGTTTGGCGGCCAGCCCTCCCTCCTCTGGGAGGAGGCCCGCGGCGCCAACGTGCGGGACGTCGACGACAACATCTATATAGATATGACGTCGGGCTTCGGGGTGGCGGCCGTGGGGCACGCCCACCCGGAGGTCGTGCGGGCGATCCGCGAGCAGGCCCGGGTGCTCCTCCACGGGCTCGGGGACGTCCACGCCCATCCTCTCAGGGTGGAGCTGGCCGCGAGGCTCGTCCGCCTCGCGCCGGTCGACGACGCCCAGGTGTTCTTCGCGATCTCGGGAGCCGAGGCGGTCGAGATCGCCCTCAAAACCGCGGTCGCCGCAACCGGCCGCACCGCGGTCCTCGCCTTCGAGCCCTCCTACCACGGCACCACCCTGGGAGCCCTGGCCGTCACTTCGCGGCCGGCCTTCCGCGAGCCGTTCCGCGCCCTGCTCCACACCGGCGTCCGGCGGCTCCCCCACGGCTGTGATCCCGGCCGGATCGCGGACGCGCTGCGCGCCCGGGACGTGGCCGCCGCGATCGTCGAGCCGGTCGTGGGAAGGGAAGGCGTCCTGCTGCCGCCGTCCGGATGGCTCGCCGCCCTCGCAGACCTCTGTCGCGAGGCCGGGACCGCCCTCGTCGCCGACGAGATCTTCACCGGCTTCGGCCGCACCGGCACGCTCTTCGCGGTCGAGGCCGAGGGTGTCCGGCCGGACCTCCTCTGCTGCGGCAAGGCCCTGGGCGGAGGCCTCCCCATCGCCGCGGTGGTGGGGCGCCGCGCGCTCTTCCGCGCCTGGGAGACCCCGGGCGAGGCCCTGCACACCGCGACCTTCCTCGCCAACCCGCTCGCCTGCGCCGCCGCCCTCGCGGCGCTCCGGGTGATCGAGAGCGAAGCCCTGCCCGCGAGGGCCGCCAGGCTCGCCCCCACCGTGGAAGCCCGTCTCGCCGCCTGGCGCGAGAGCTTCCCCGGGACGGTCGCCGCCGTGCGCGGCCGCGGCCTCCTCTGGGGAATCGAGCTCGCCACGCCGGAGCGTGCCAAGCGCTGGACCGGCGAGGCCCTGCAGCGCGGCATTCTCCTGCTCGCCGGAGGCCCCGAGGGCAAGGTCGCGCAGCTCGTGCCGCCGCTGACCATCGCGGAAAAGCAGCTCGCGGCGGCGCTGGAGCTGCTGGGGGAGGCGCTACAATGCCTTCCCTGAATGACCACCACCCGCTGCAAGATCGCCTTCATCGGCAGCCACGGCGTCGGCAAGACCACGCTCTGCTACGGCCTGGCGGCGCGGCTCAAGACGCGCGACGTGGCGGTCGAGGTGGTGCATGAGATCGCGCGGCGCTGCCCGCTGCCGATCAACGAGGAGACCTCGGTCGCGGCGCAGTCGTGGATCCTCCACACTCAGATCGCCGAGGAGCTGGTCGCCCTGGCGCGCTACCCGGCGGTGATCTGCGACCGGAGCGTCCTCGACAACTACGTCTATCTCATCCTCGCCGCCGGACGGCAGGAGGGGATCGATCGGCTGGTGGATACGTGGGTCCGCGGCTACGACCTCCTCGTCCACGTGCCGGTCATCGAGCAGCCGAGCCCGGACGGCATCCGGTCGGCGAGCCCGGCCTTCCAGCTCGCGGTCGAGGAGCGCCTCGACCGCGAGCTCGCCGAGCGGGGGCTCGCCGCCCTCCGTCTCGACCCCGCCCAGCGCTCCACCTGGCTCGACGTGGTCGAGCGCGAGGTCCTGGACCGGCGGCTCGGCCCGGTGCAGCTGCCGCTGCTGTGAGGGGGGCCTCACCCCCTGGCCCCCTCTCCCATCGCACACCCCCCAACCGGGAGAGGGGGAACCCTCCCAAAGGCAGAAAACCCGCAGGCTGATCGTACTAATGCAGGCCTCCCCCTCTCCCGGGGGATGGGTGGGCGATGGGAGAGGGGGATCGAGGGGGTGAGGTCGGGAGGGGGAAGACTCAGAACCGATGACTTCGACGGGGCCACGGTGAAGCCCCCGCGCGACGTCCTTCCGGTATAAAATAGGCGGACTTTGGAGATTCACGATCTACTACGACAGTGGGAGATGTTCTCCCACTTCTCGGACCAGCAGCTGTCCCGGCTCGCGCAGTGTGCGTCCCTCGTCTCGTACCCGGCGGGGACGATGGTGGTCAAGGAGGGCGAGAAATCGCGCGGCGTCTACCTGCTGCGCAGCGGCACCGTGCGCATCCAGAGAAAAACGCCCTACGGCCTCTTCGCGCTCGCCAGCCTCGGACCGGGCTCGCTCTTCGGCGAGACCTCGTTCGTCGACAGCGGGCCGCGCACCGGCGACGCGGTCACCACCACCGCCGAGACCGAGCTGGTCGCCTTCGACCCGGCGGCGCTCGATGCGGCCGTCCGGGCGGACCAGCCTCTCCACCTGGCGCTCTCCTGGCTGCTCTGGAAGAGCCTCTCGGGCAAGCTCCGCCAGACCAACGAGAACCTCACCTCCTTCTTCCAGGAGACCGGCCGGCCCGCCGCCGAGGAGCCGGTCACCCACATGCAGCCGGGCGGCGAGCTCTACATCGACATCGCGACCAAGCGCAAGCTCTTCGCGGAGATGAAGCTCTCCAACCTGGAGATCAACTTCCTCTCCACCCTGTCGCGCGAGAAGGCCTTCCCGCCCCACCAGGTCATCTTCCATGAGGGAGAGAACGCGCACGAGATGTACGTCGTGCTCGAAGGGCGGGTGATGATCAGCAAGTTCATCCCCGGCGCCGGCGAGGAGGCCCTCGCCTTCATCGAAAGGGGCGGCTATTTCGGCGAGATGGCGCTGATCGACAACCAGCCGCGCTCGGCCGCCGCCAAGGCCCACGACGAGGGAGCCGTCGTCCTCGCCATCCCGCGCGAGGTGCTGGAGGGGATCCTCGACATCCACAAGGTCTCCTCGCTGCGGCTGCTCAACATCCTCTGCAACCTGGTGGCGGGCCGCCTCCGCGAGATCGACGACAAGCTGATCACCTGGTTCATCCTGGCCGGCGGCTCCGGGATCTCCTGGCCGGTGGATCAGCCCCAGGTGCAGAGCTGGCGGCAGGAGGGGTAGCCCCCCGCTCCACCGCCCGCAGCACCTTCCCCACCAGCGAAGACACCGCCAGCCCCTTGCGTCCCGCGGCGTCGAACCACCCGGCCGCCTCCGCCGCGAAAGGCGCCTCCGCCACTTCGGCGCGGTGCACGGCGATCTCCAGGTCGCGGTAGGTGATGCCGTGCCGCACCTCGGCGAGCCGCGGCCCCAGCCTCCAGATGCCGCCGTAGCGGCAGGCCAGCGCCGGCTCGGGCGCGGCATCGCCGTCCTCGCCCACCCACGGGAGCTCCCAGGTGCCGGCGAGGAGCGAGCTGTCGTCCGGCCGGCGGAAGAGGAGCACGCGCTCCTCCCGCTCGGCCACCGCCACCACCAGCCGCCGCTTCTCACTCTCCCGCTTGGCTTTCGCCGCCGGATAGATCTCCGGGTCTCCCGCCGCCGCGGCGCGGCAGCCGGAGGCGAGCGGACAGAGGAGGCATTTCGGCCGGCGCGGCGTGCAGAGGGTGGCGCCGAGCTCCATCAGCGCCTGATTGCTGTCCCCCGGCCGTTCCGCCGCCAGGAGACCGGCCGCCGCGGCCAGCAGCTCGCGCCGGGCGCCGCTCGACCTGGGGTCCGCGGCCAGCGCGAGCCAGCGCGACAGGACCCGCTCCACGTTGCCGTCGAGGACCGGCACGGCAACCCCGAAAGCGATGCTCGCCACCGCCGCCGCCGTGTAGGCGCCGACCCCCGGAAGCGCGAGCCAGCCGTCCAGGGTCGACGGGAAGCCGCCAGAGGCCGCGACCTGCCGCGCCGCCGCATGGAGCTGGCGCGCCCGCCGGTAGTAGCCGAGCCCCGACCAGAGAGCCAGGACCTCGTCGATCCCCGCCGCGGCCAGCTCCTCGATCGTCGGGAAGCGCGCGAGAAACCGTTCGTAGTAGGGGAGCACCACCTCCACCCGGGTCTGCTGGAGCATCACCTCCGAGAGCCAGATGCGGTACGGATCGCGCGTCCGCCGCCAGGGGAGGTCGCGGCGGTGGCGGTCGAACCAGGCGAGAAGGTCTGGCGCAGGCTGCGGCACCGCGCCATCTTAACCGGGAAGGCCAAAGTGGCAGTGTCGCATAGCCATTTGTGCATTAATGGCAGAGCGCGCCGCAAGGAAAGAGAGACTGGAGAGGGTTCCGGGGGGGGAGTCCCCATCTCTCCGGTTGGCTGTTTGGTTGTACCCCTGTTAAAGGGGAGTATGGAAGATACTTGGAAAGGTGAGGCCGAAGCCTCGATTCAAGGTAGGATCAGACTTTGGCTGGCGGGAACCTCCCCCCTCGTCTATTTCCTGTCTCTGGACCTATGCAACCGCCGTGCCCACCCTTTCATTCCTACCCCATAAAGAAAAACTCCCAGCCTTTTGGGCCGGGAGTATCGGGGGGGAAGACCATCTCTCCGGTTGGGTATCTGAGGATTCACCCCTGTTACTTAGGGGAATGTTGGTGAGCTCAGAAGAGGGTGAGATCGATGATCTCGCTGTCGGTGGGCTTAGTTTTGGCTGGCTGGTCCTTCCCCCTCGGGATTATCCGTTATGCCTCGATTGGTTTGCAAGGCCCGTGCCCACCCCGCGGGACGGGCTCTCTCCCCCTCCACAGGCAGGAGGCACACCGCGTGAAAACCGCCTGTCCGCGCGCTTTTCACGCGATTCCGCGAGCTCCGGCGGCTGCCGGGCCCTGTCTGCAGCGTCCCGTCCTTACATCGATAGTTGTAGATGAGGAAACGCGCCGAACCGACACCCGCGTGCCGTCGTGGCACGGCAGCCCCGTCGCAAGCGGCCAAAAATGAAAACCGGGGAGCCCTGAGGCTCCCCGGAGCTGCAAGCGCGAGCGTTTGTGGGGGCAGGCTCGAGTGGGGAGGGATTGGTTGGGAGAGCTATCCCCTGGAGAGGGGAGAAAGGGAAATCATTAGATGAAGAGACCGGAAACGATCTCGATCTCGAATAGAAGGACTTCGCATAGGCAGGCTGCCTCCCCCAATGAACGCTCCTGAAGAGTACCCAATGTAACTGCAATTCGCGTGCCGCACCTCGTCAAAAACAGCAACTCTTTGAAGGGAATGGATTTCCGGGTGCGCTGAACTTCGGTAAGAAGGAACTCGAACAGATACTTCCGTGTAGATTCTTCCTTTGGTCCTCTGTCCTTTCTACAAACCGCCTCCCGGGAATCCCCTTTCCGCCCCCGGGGTGGCCCCGGCACCCGGCTGGCGGCAATCCTACCCTCCCTCCCCGAGCTCCGCGGCAATGGCGTCCGCGATCTTGCGCAGGGCGCGCGCCTTGCGGCTGACGATGCGGCAGAGGGCCTCCTCCTCGGCGGTCATGCCGTCGCTCCCGCGCTCCTCTCCCACGAAGGCGAGGAACCCGTGCACGAACCGGAGATCCGCCAGGGCGGCCCGGAGGTTGCCGCGGACCCAGCCCCCCGGCAGAACCGGCATGACGTGCGCCGATTCGAGGATGAGGTGATAGAGGACGCGGCCGAGGGTGCGCAGGGCGGTGTTGTACTCGGGGTCGGTGAAGTTGAGGAGGAAGGTCTCGCGGAAGCCCTCGAAGTCCTCCCAGCGGGAAGGATCGAGGACCGGCGGGCTGGTGGCAGGTTTCGCAGCGGCTGGGTCTTGCGGCTCCATTTGCTCCTCCTTGTGCCGAGTTGGGTCTGTCCGCTCCGCGGTCCAGCGCGTCTGCTCCCCGGAGCGGATCGTCCGCACCGCGGAACGGGCGCCTGCCTGGCGGAGCGCGCCACCCGCACCGCGAAGCGGACGGCCCGCACCTGGGAGCGAGCGGTCTGTACCGAGGAACAGACAGCCTGGTCCCCGGAACGGACGGTCCGCTCCGGGAACCGAGGTCCCGCTCCCAGGAGCGGACCGCCCGCTCCGCGGAGCGGGTGGCGCAGTGGGAAGGTTAGGAAGTGCGGCTTGCGGGAGGAACTCTTCGCTTCAGATTCCCAAATTTTTGTAATCCGGCCCGCTTTTCGCGCCTTCCGGCGAGCGCGAGCCCCGACACCGCACCTCCTCGATCTGGAGGACTGAGCCTCCGCCAACGGGTAAGACGTCGGCTGGGATTCCCAAATTTTGTGAAGCGGAGCTCCCTTCTGGACGGGCGCATTGGGGATCTGCTTTTCTTCGACGGGTCTTGTGGTAGCTTGGGACCAAGCAATCAGGAGGACACCGATGGAGGAGAGCCCTCTGGAGTGCATCGCCTTGATGTCCGTGCGCCGGGCCTGTCGCATGGAAAGGCTGGAGGTGTTCGAGAAAACGAGAATCGCGATCAAGCGGCTGACGGATCTCGAGACCAGGGCGATCCCCCCGCAAGACGAGCTGGTGCAGGTCCTGGAGGCGATCGGCTGTGAGCGCGCCCGCTACGAGGCGGTGCTCGCCGACCTCCGCGGTGTCGAGGATACGGTCCAGGAAGCCACCACCCCGGTCGACCCCGGGCCGGAAGAGCGGGCCGAGATCAGGGCGCATTGCGTGGAGTTTGGCCGGGCGTCCGAACGGCTGGCTGAGCGCCGGCTGACCGCGCTGGTGCGCGAGCAGAACGCCGGCGAGGACCGCGCCGAGGCCGAGGAGCTCTGCACCTGGCTGGAGCAGCAGGCGAGGCCCCGGCTGATCGTCGAGAAGTATTCGGAGGTCCAGAGCTGGGCGGTCGCCCAGTGCCTCGTGCTGCGCAGCGCCGATGCGGCCCTGGAGGACGCCGGGCGCGCCCTGGAGCTGGCCGGGCTCGCCTGCTGGGTGGCGGAGCTCGCTCCCTGCGAGGGGCTGTTCCGGCAGCACCTCCTCGGCCAGGCCCGGGCCTCCCGCGAGAACGCCGTCCGCGCCGCCGGCGGTCCGCTCCAGCCCTGCGCGCCCTGGAAGAACGTGGAGGGCTTCTGGCAGAGGGGCGCACCGGGACCCCTCGCCGCCTGGCGGACGCTGGACCTCGAAGCCTCGCGCTGCCGCGACCAGCGCCAGTTCGGCGAAGCCCTCGCGCGGCTCGACACCGCCCTGGCGATCGCGCCGCCCGGCGGCGCCCGGGCGCGGATCCTTCTGAACAAGGTGACCGTCCTCGAAGAAACGGGGGACTTCGCGCAGGCCCTCGCCCTTGTCGAGGAGGCGGCGCAGCTCGTCGACCCCGGGAAGGACCCCCGGCTCTTCTTCCTCGCGCGCTTCGGCCGGGCGGCGGTCCTCGGCCTGTCGGGCCGCCACGCGGACGCCTACCTGATGATCTCCGAGCTGAACAGGCTGGCCAAGGAGCTCGGGCTGATGCGGCTCCAGATCAAGGTCGCGCGGCTGGCGGGAACGGCCGCCGCCGGGATCGGACAATTTGACAAGGCGGAAATCGCCCTCGACAAGGCTCGCCGGGGGCTCGCCAGGCGCCGGGAGGCGTGGGAGCACGCGGCGGTCTCCCTGGAGCTCGCGTCGGTCCTCTGCCAGCAGAGGAAGGTTCGCGAGGCCGGCCAGCTCGCCGGCGAGATGGGCTGGATCTTCGACGAAGCGAAGCTCAGCAGCCAGGCCCTGGCCGCCCTCCGGCTGTTCTGCGAGGCGGCCAAAAGCTCCGCCCTCACGCTCGATCTGGTCGAGCGTGCCCAACAGCTCTTCCACCAGGCGCCCAGGGCCGAGCTCGCCGCCGCTCCGGCGGACCGCCCGGACGGGCGCCCGGACGAGCCGGCCGACCTAGCCGCTTTCGCCGCTCCCGTCGGCGGGGGGTGTGACGGCGCCGCTATGGCAGCCGCCGCTGGGATCGAGGATGCAGCCTCCGTCCAGGGAATCCGTGGCGGCGGGCGCGGAAGCTCCGGCCCAGAGGGAGGCCAGCCAGTCCACGAAACGGGTCACCAGATCGGCGGGGGCCGGGGAGCCGGCTGGACCGCTCCCCGCCAGAGCCGGCGAGGCGACGGCGGCAAGGACGAGAAGCGCGGCGAGGACACGGCGGGCGGCTACGCATCGAATCATGGCATTTGCTCCTTCCAGGGCAGACAGATCCGCGAGGCGGCATCCTATCTTCCTTCTATTATGGTGCGCAGAGTCCGCCCGGAGGACCTGGCCGTCCTGGCCCGCGTCCTGATGGCCTGGCCGGACTGGAGCCGGCGCCAGCTCAGCGACGCCTCCAGAGTCAACCCCTCCACGATCGGCAACTACCAGAAGGGGAAGACGGTGCCCGACCGGGAGATGCAGGAGACGCTCGCGGTGTCCGCCGGGATCCCGCTCCCGGTGCTGGACTTCTTCCTGCTCCCCGCCATCGTGGCCCAGAGGGAGCTCGCCGGCCAGACGGGAGACGACGCGGTCGTCACGGTCCTCGGGCTGCTGGAGGCCGAGATGCAGATGCTCACCCTCCGGCTGGTAGGGTTGTCTCTCGGCATCGGCGCCGGAAGGAGGGGCAGGCAGGAGGAAGGACGCCCCTGGCCGACCGCCGCGGAGCGGCAAGAGGCGCTCGGCCTCTGGAACCAGCTCGCGGACTGCACCGACGAGGAACGCTGGTATCTGGTGGAGACGTGCCGGGGTTTCCAGCACCGCGGCCTGGCGGAGTTCCTCTGCCACGAGAGCGAGGAAGCAGCTTCCGACACGGCGGACCGGGCCCTGGCGCTCGCGCGGCTGGCGTGCCTGGCCGCCGAGCTGGCCCCCGGCGACGGCCCCGCGAAGGACCGTCTCGTGGGGTTCACGAGGCTCTACTTGTCGAACGCCGTCCGCGTCTCGGGCGACCTGCCGGGCGCGCGCGACGAGTTCCGGCGCGGCTTCCGCCTCTGGGAGGCTGGCGCGGGGAGCCCCTGCGCCCTCGCGGAGTGGCGCGTCCTCGATCTCGAAGCGTCCCTGCTCCGCGACGAGCGGGAGTTCGACGCGGCGCTGCGCCTCCTGGACCAGGCCCTGAAGATGGCGCCCGAACACAGCGGCCGGCTTCTCATGAAGATAGCCGCTGTTCTTGAGCACATGGGAGAAGGCGAGCAGGCGATCGCGGAGCTGCGCAAGGCAGAGCCTCTCGTCAACCGCGAGCGCGAGCCTCGGCTCTTCCTTATTCTTCGTTTCAACCTGGCCACGAACCTCTGTTTGCTGGACGAGTTCGAGGAAGCCGAAGGGATGCTGCCGGTGATCCAGGCCCTGGCGGCGGACCTCGAGCTGGAGCTCCACAACCTCCGTGTGAGATGGCTCACCGGGCGCGTCGCCGCGGGTCGCGGCCGTCTGGAGGAGGCCGATGCGGCGCTCGACGAGGTGCGGCGGAAGTTCACCGACTTGGAGTCCGCCTGGGACTGCTCCCTGGTGACGCTCGAGCTGGCCACGGTCCGCCTCCAGCGGGGGAGGGCGGCGGAGGTGAAGCTCCTGGCAGAAGAGCTGGTCTGGGTCTTCAAAGCCCAGGGCATCCACCAGGAGGCCCTGGCGGCCCTGGCCCTCTTCCGCGAAGCCGCGGAGCACGAGACCGCGACTGTCGATTTCACGGGCAAGATCGTCCGCTACCTGCGCAAGGCCCAGAGCGATCCCAAGCTGCGGTTCGGCGAGTAGAAAGCCGAATCCCTAGGGCCGACGGCGCAAAAGTCGGACGATCTTCACAAATTTTTGCAATCTGCGCTGAGCCATTCCCGGCGGATCAGTCCTCCCCTATTCTCGCTCCTGTGATGCAGCGAGGCTGAGCCAAGCTTCGAGACATCGACAGGATGGTTCGCGATTCGGAGCCAATTCCGGCCCCGGAGTCCACGAAAGGAGAAGCAGTATGGAAACGCAGTCTGTTCAGGAGCTGAAAGCAGAACGTGTGCAGGAGGAGCTCGCGGCGGTGGACGAGATGCCGTTCCAGATCTCGCTCAAAGCGGAGCGGGTCCAGGATCCGATGCTCGCCCTGTCCGGAGCGGGAGGGATCGTCTCGACCGCGTACGAGCTGTCGTTCAACCTGAGGTCGGTGGCGATCGAGATCGGGCAGTCGCAGATCTCCGTCACTGTCTTCGAATCCGGCGGCCCGAAGGCTGCCTGAGAAAGGAGGAGAAACATGCCGAATTCGCAAGCCGACGTCATCCGTGACTGGGAGGGGCTGATCGATGCCGTTCTGCGCAGCCCCGAGGTGCTGCCGAGCGTCGAGCCCGAGCGCCAGGTCCTGGCCGACATTCTGGACGACGTCCAGGATCTCAAGGCCCGGCAGGAGGAGCTCAATGCTCTGCGCCAGGAAGTCACCCAGAAGCTGCTCGACACCATCGCGCGGGGCAAGGAGGTGGCGATCCAGATCCGCTCGGTGCTGCGGGGCAAGGTCGGCGCCTACAACGAGCGCCTCGTGCACTACAACATCGCGCCGATCCGCCGGCGTCCGCGCAAGCCGCCGGTGGTGAAGCCGCCGGTGGTGGAGACGCCGGAGGCCGGACCGGCCGCCGCCGACTCCCCGCCCGTCCATCCTGACGTTTAAACCCTTTCAACCCCGGGGGGCGTGCGATGAGCACGCCTCCCCCTTTCGAGAAGAACGAGGAGAAGAACATGGGTCTTTCACCGAACAAGCTGCTGCACGATTGGGAGGTCCTGGTGATGGTGATGCGGTCCAACGAGGCCAGCCTGCCGGGGATTGCGCCGTATCTGATGGCGCTGGAGCGGGCGCTCGCCCGTGCGCACGCCGCGCGAGGCATGCGGGACACGCTCCAGGTCTCGCTCCAGGACATGAACCTGCGGTTGCGGGAATCTCTCGGCTCCGGCAGCGACGCCGCCGCCTGCCTCCGCAACTACCTCAACAAGGCTTTCGGAACCACCGTCACGGACCTCCTCCGCGCCGAGCTGGTCCCCCAGCCGAAGACCGAGAAGAAAGGAGGGCGGAAGGCCAAGAAGGTATGATGAAGAGGATGCCCCTCTCCTGCGCACAGGGGGAGGGGCCTCGTCTTCCTCACTCCACGAACACCTGCTCCAGGCGCTCGGCGAACAGGATACGGTCGGCCCAGTTGAGAAGCCGGTCGGCGTCCGCCGACTGCACCCGGGTTCGAGTCTGGGTATCCAGAGGACCGAACTTGCGTTCGAGCAGGCGCAAGATAACTTTCGCCTCGCCTTCCTGCCGGAGCTCCTGTTGCCACCGATGAGCCCTACTGTCCCACATCTCCGGAATCTCCTCTCTGTCCAGGTTCTCCGGAATATGATCCGGATCCTCACCGAGCCAGACCAGGAAGGCTCGGAAGAGGGAAGGATTCTCATCCAGATTCAGGTCCCTCCTCAGCCCAGGCAAGGCCTGGTGCAGGTCTTCCGCGCTCAGGGTCTTCATCCAGAAGGCCTTGCCCACGGCGCCTTGGCGAGGCAGCTCCTCCGGATTGTACGTGCCCTCGTCGATCACCCGGTACCGCAGCTGCGGGATGTGGATCTCCGCCGCGGGGTCGACCGGTTCGAGGAGCGCCGAGAGCTCTAGGGGCGCCCGCCAGCGCCTGGCTCCATTGTAGACGACCAGAGGCACGACGAGGGGCAACCGGCGGCCGGGTGCGAGCTCCTTCCGGGCGATCAGGTCCTGGTAGAGGGCCGCCATGTAGCCCATCAGCCGCACCGCCATGAAGCGGTCGGCTCTGGCCTGGAACTCGATGAGGAAGTAGACGAAGACCGGTGACCCGTCGCGCCGCCGGAGCTTCCAGACCATGTCTCCTTCTCTCCGGTCGAGCGTGTCCGAGACGTAGGTGGCGTTGACCCGTTCGAGGGTCGAGAGGTCGAGGCTCTCCACCCAGGGCTCCGGGACGAAGTCGCTGATGAGCGAGGCGACCACGTCCGGGTGGGCGAAGAGGAAGCGATACTTCTGATCGTGCTTTTTCACGCAGTCCCCCTTTTTTCGCCCATCACAAGTCGAAAAAAGGGCCGCGATTCTTGCACTCGGGGGTGCTCACGAAGTGAGCAACTGTGTCGAAAAAGCAGGCGGGACGGGCGTTCTGGCGTTCGGGGATTTACCGCCCGAGCCTGCCCCGCCCGCCGTGCTAGACTCTGGATGAGGAGGTCCGATGGTCCCCATCAAGGAACGCCTGAGTCTCGACTGGTTGAAAGATGCGCGGGCTCAGAGGAAAGAGCAGCCGGTTCCGGAAAGCCAGAGCTTCAGCGCTCCAGCCTCGATACCTCCCGATATCGAGTCGGCGCTGCTCGCCTATGGCGGCGAGATCCTCTCGGCGCTGCGCAAGCGGCCCAACAAGGAGGGCCACCTGCACGACCTGGTCAAGGAGCTCGGCTTCCGCCTCCAGGACACCCTGCCCGTCGTCGACTACCTCATCGCCCAGGGATTCCTCCGCAAGGTGGAGGATGATCCCGTTGCCAATCATCTGCTCGCCCTGACCCCCAAGGGCGAGAAGCCGGCCGGCTGAGCCCCCGAGACCGATGCCTCTGCCTCGCGTGCTCCGGCCCGGCATCTTGGTCATAGCCCTGCTGGGGCTCTTCCTGGTCTACATCCTCTCCGCGGAGCTGATCTTCAAGTCCTGGCTGGATCCATGGTTCAAGGTCGCCCTGCTGGCCTTCGCGACCATGATCTTCGGCGCCTGTGTGGGGGCGGCCGAGATCCAGGCGCGCTACCGCGACGAGCCCTTCCTCGCCCTGGCGAGCGGGCCGGCGGTCGCCTATCTGCTGCTCAATGCGCTGATCTCCCTGGCTGCCTTCGCGCTGCTTCTGCGCTACAAGGACCGGCTGATTCCCGGGCTGGCGAAGGATCTGGTGCTCACCGCGATGGCCGCCGGCTTCGGCGGCATGCTGGTCGCGCGCTCGAAGCTCTTCACCTATCAGGGCGAGGGAGGCACCGAGTACTCGTTCGGTCCGGCGATCGTGCTGGAGAGCTTCCTCAAGAGCCTCGACAGGAAGATCGACCGGATGCGCTCCACCAAGCGGCAGGAGAAGGTCTTCTCCTGCATCAAGGACATGAAGCTCAGCCCGGAGGTCTTCGCCTTCTCTCTGTCGTACCTCGAGAGCTCGCTGCAGTCCTACCAGAACCTGAGCCAGCAGGAGAAGACGGATTTTGCCAAGCTGATCCAGGACTACCGCGATCTCGAGGAGTGGCCGCCGATCATCCGCATGCTCGCCGTGGGCTTCGCCGTGCTGAACTTGAGCGGCGAGGACAACTTCGATCAGGTGATGAAGCACCTCAAGGAAGCGCTGACCACGCTGCCGGTGGCCCCGGCGCCTCAGCCTTGAGCAGCCTCTCGACCATCTCCACTCCCGGCGCGCGCTCCTCCCGGTCGCGGAAGATGCGCGCCATGCGCTGCACGCGTTCCTTATAAGAAGGGTCGCTCATCACCGCGTCCATCCATTCCCCCAGGCGCTGGGGTGTGGCTCCCCGGAAGCTCCCCAGGACGCCGAGGCCCTGGTGCACGACGCGGGCGGCGGTGCCGGGGTGGTCGTACAGGAGCGGCAGGAGCACCATCGGCACCCCTTGGAAGATGCACTCCTTGACGCTGCTGAAGCCGCCGTGGCTCACCATCAGGGAGGCTCTCTCCAGGACCTCCAGCTGCGGGGCCTCGGCGACCAGGAGGACGTTGTTGGGGCAGCGGAAGGCGCCGGCGTCGAGGTAGCGGCCGATCGCCACGACTCCCTGCCAGTGCGGCCGCTCGGCCAGGGCGTCGAGGAAGGCCTGGAAGAAGCGCGCGGCTTCCTTGGTGAACTTGAAGGTGGCGATGCTGCCCAGGGCGCAGTAGACGAGCGGCAGGTCCGGCCGCAGCCGCTCCCAGGGAAACGTCGGGTCGCGTCGCCCGGTGTCCACCGAGGGCTCGACGAAGACCGTGCCGGGGGGAAGACGCTCGCGCGGGAAGTCGAGCTCCGGCGGGCAGAAGACCAGGTTGGGGAGGCGCAGGGCCGGCCAGGTCTCGACCCGGAAGTCGATCTCTTCGACCGGGTAACCGCAGCGCTCCGCGAACCTTCTGACGTCGTCGAAGATCTTCAGGCGCTGGGGGTCGAGCAGCTTCCTCAGGAGAAACAGGCGGCGCCAGGCCAGCCGGTTGCGCAGCCTCGAGACGAAGCCGCGGCCGGGGATGAGCGCGGTCTCGAACGGGGGCACGGCCGGATCCCAGACCGAGATCAGGCTGCTCGAGAAAGTGGCCGTGGGAACGCCGGTCGTCCAGGCTCCGATTCCGACCCAGGGGGTGACGCTCGCCACGAGGAAGAGGTCGGGACGGAGACCGCCGAGCGCCTTCTCGATCTCCCCCTGTGCCATGGCCTCGCACATCCCGAGAATGCGCTCGCGGAAGCCGGCGAGGCCGGCATAGCGGCCCTGGGATTCGTTGCTGTACTGCTCGTCGAGCGAGCCCGGGGGAAAGGCCTCGGCGAAGAGGGGGCGGACCTCGAAGCCCTGGCGGCGCACCCGGTCCTCGCTGTCCGGGATGCAGAGGTAGACCACGCGATGGCCGCGCTGGCGCAGGCGCCGGGCGAGCGCCCAGGTGGCGTTCAGATTGGCTGCCCAGTGGAAGGGCATGAGGACGATGGTCGCCATCCGGGATTTCTCCGTAAGTCATTCTAGAGAAAGAGACACCGGCTTGTGAAGGCGCGCCTCCGGCAATCTCCAGTGTGCCGCCAGGCGCGTGCGGCGGTAGTATGGAGGGGCGCTCGCCGGGGGAGGGAAAATTCGTTGAAGAGGGGGGCTTGCGGTCCGGTCCGGCTGTGCTATGATCCGCCCAGTCGTAGCTGCTGGCTCCGCTGTCTACAATTCCTCCCAGAGTAGGTTGGATTTCCACAGCCTGTGGAAAACCTGTGGATTTTGACGAGCTGTACGTCCGAGGTGTCATGCCGCAATCTCTCTGGTCGGTCCTCCAGAAACAGCTCCAGCAGGAGCTCGATCCCGAGGAGTTCGCCACCTGGTTCCTGCCTCTCAAAGTGGGTGACGAGGAGGATGACCGCCTGGTCCTCATCGCTCCCAATCCGCGCTTCCTCCACACTCTGGAGGAGAGCTACCGGCCGACTGTCGACCGTGCGCTGTCGGGTCTCCAAGGCTTCCATTTCGAGGTCCAGTTCTCCCTCGAAGAGGAGGATGGGCAGGACGGCACGGTGGCCGAGATCATCAGCCCGTCGCACTTCAATCCGAAGTACCTGTTCAAGACGTTCGTGGTAGGGCCGTCGAACGAGTTCGCCCATGCCGCGGCCAAGGCCGTGGCCGAGAACCCGTCGCACAGCTACAACCCTCTCTTCCTGTATGGCGGCGTCGGCCTCGGCAAGACCCACCTGCTGCATGCCATCGGCCACGAGATCCTGCGCAACCAGCCGCAGCTGCGGGTCTTTTACGTGGTGGCCGAGCAGTTCGTCAACGAGCTGGTCAACTCCATCCGCTTCGGCCGCATGCCGGCGTTCCGCGAGCGCTACCGCACGATCGACGTCCTGATGATCGACGACGTGCAGTTCATCGCCAACAAGGAGCGGACGCAGGAAGAGTTCTTCCACACCTTCAACACGCTCTACACGAGCCAGAAGCAGATCATCCTCTCCTCGGACTCGTCGCCGCGCAACATCCCCACCCTGGAGGAGCGGCTGCGCAGCCGGTTCGAGTGGGGGCTGATCGCCGACATCCAGCCGCCGGACCTGGAGACCAAGGTGGCAATCCTGCAGCGCAAGGCGTATCTGGAGGACACCGTGCTGCCGGACGAGGTGGCGGAGTTCATCGCCCAGCAGGTGAAGTCGAACATCCGCGAGCTCGAGGGCCTGCTCAACCGGGTGATCGCCTTCTCCTCGCTGACCGGCAAGCCGATGTCCGCGGCCCTGGCGCGGGAGACGCTCAAGGACATCCTGCCGGAGGAGGGGAAGAAGCCGAACCCCAACGAGATCATCAAGGTCGTGGCGCGGCACTACGACCTGAAGATCTCGGAGATCAAGAGCAGGGGCAACTCGCAGCAGGTGGTCTTCCCCCGCAAGGTGGCCATGTTCCTGCTGCGCAAGCTTTCCGAGCTCTCCTACCCCGAGATCGGCAAACTTTTCAACGACAAGCACCATTCGACCGTCATGTACTCCGTCCGCGACATCGAGGAGCGGCGCGGCAAGGACACCGATCTCGACCGGGTGCTCCTGGGGCTGGAGAAGCACTTCGGGTAGGGGACCCTCACCCCCGGCCCCTCTCCCGCAAGCGGGCGAGGGGAGAAGGTTACCCAAAACCTGCGGACCCCAGGCACCCTTCTTGCTTCCTTCTCTCACTGTTGACCGGCCGGTCTTCTGGAACCGGTCTGGAAAAGTTGTGGGAAGCCTGTGGAGGCCTCCGAGGGGAGGCTCTGTGGAGGAAAGTGCGGAAAATTTTCCGCTGGCGCAAATCCATCCACAGCTTCCACAGCCCGCCCACAGCTTCCGCACAGACTGGTTCCGGATCGGCAAACTTCGGCCGGTCAACCACTTCGGTGGATTTCCACAGATTCCACAGCGCCTACTACGGCTACGACTATCTATGCTATATATTCCCGTCATCTAGACGGAGAAGAGAATGGAGATCCGCCTCAATCGCAGTGAATTCTTGGGTGAGCTCGTCCCGATGCAGGGGATCGTCGAGCGCAAGACGACCATCCCCGTCCTCTCGCACCTGCTGCTGACCGCCCGCGAGGACAAACTCCACCTGGCCGCGACCGACCTCGATGTCTCGCTGACGTCCCGGTGCGACGCGGAGGTCAAGCGCGAGGGCGGCGTCGCCGTCCAGGCCAAGAAGCTCGTGGAGATCATCCGCTCGCTCACCGCCGAGGAGGTTCTCCTCACGCAGGACGAGCCGCGCGAGCTGACCATTCGGGCCGGCAGGTCGCGCTTCAAGATCCACGGCCTCTCCCCGGACGACTTCCCCACCCTGCCGGTGGTCGACGAGGACGGCAACAACGTCGGCATCCCCTTCGGCGAGTTCCGCCGGATGATCGCCAAGATCCTGTTCGCGGTCTCCGCCGAGGAGTCACGCTTCCAATTGAACGGCGCTCTGTTCAAGCTGAAGAACGGCTCGGTCGAGATGGTGGCGACCGACGGCCACCGTCTCGCCCTGGTCGAGGACCGCCTCGAAGCCAGCGGCGGCAGCGGAGACGACGCCGTCCTGGTCCCTCGCAAGGCCCTGCAGGAGCTGCAGCGGTTGGAGGGAGACGGGAAGATCGAATACCGCCGCGGCGAGCACCACCTGTCGTTCCGTCTCGGCCGCCGCGAGCTGATCTGCCGCATCCTGGAGGGGACCTTCCCCGACTACGAGCGGGTGATCGCCAAGGACAACGACAAGAAGATCCTCTTCGAGCGCAAGATCCTGTCCGACGCCGTCCAGCGGGTGGCTCTCCTCACCGGCGACCGGGCGCGCGCCGTGCGGCTGCAGTTCGCGCCGGAGCAGATGACCATCTCGGCCGCCAACCCCGATCTGGGCGAAGCCGTCGAGGAGGTGGCCTGCGACTACGACGGTCCGGAGTTCAGGGTGGGGATCAACCCCGACTACCTGACGCAGTTCCTCTCCGTCGTCGACACCGAGCGGATCCGGCTGGAGCTCAAGGACGAGAACACGCAGTGCGTCGGCTACCCCTTCGAGGGCTCGGACGTCCGCTACCTCTGCGTGATCATGCCGATGCGGATCTGAACGCCAGTTTGTGCTCTCCATTCTTGCTGCGAGCCACTTCCGCAACCTGGAGCCCTTGAAATGGGGTCCGGGTCCCGGCTCGCATCTCCTTCTCGGGGGCAACGGCGCGGGCAAGACGAGCGTGCTGGAGGCGATCTATGTCGCGGCCACGACGCGGAGCTTCCGCACCTCCCGTCTGGAGGACTGCCTCCGCCACGGCGCCGAGACGTTTCACGTGGAAGCCGAGGTCGAGACCGACCATCACGCCACCCTGGAGGTGAGCTGGGTGGAGCGCAAGCGGGTGCGGCTGCTCAACGGCAGGACCGCGAGCCTGGCCGAGCACCTGGGAGCCCTGCCGGTCGTCGCCTGGACGTGGGCGGAGGCCGAGGTCCTCGTTGGACCTCCCAAGGCGCGCCGGCGCTTCATGGACCGCGGCGTCGTGGGCAGCCGGGCGGTCTCGCTGGAGATCCTGAACCGCTATCGCGAGGCCCTCGCCCACAAGCGAGAGCTGTTGCTCCAGGGAGGCGAGGGGCTGGAGGTCTGGAACCACCTCCTCGCCGCCGCGGCCGCCGAGCTGATCCGCTTGCGCCATGCCTACGTCGAGCGCCTGCGGGAAGCCCTCGCCGGCGTCCTCGAACAGTCGGGCCTGCCGTTTCCGCCGATCGAGGTGCGCTACCGGCCTTCGCCGAGCGATGGCGTGGAGGGGGCGGACGCCATCGCGGACAACCTGGAGAGGGTCAAGGAGAGGGAGCGCCGCCGCCAGCTCCCCCTGGTCGGTCCGCACCGCGACGAGCTCGAGATCCTGTGGGGAGGCCACGACCTCCGCCGGGTCGCCTCCGCTGGCGAGCGCAAGTCGCTCTCGCTCCTCCTCCTCGCCGCGCACGGCCGCGCTCTGGAAGCGGTCGGCACGCGTCCCGTCTACCTCCTCGACGACGCCGACGCCGAGCTCTCGCCGCAGACCCACGCCGCGGTCTGGAACGTCTTCCGCGGAGTCGAGCAGGTCATCGCCACCTCGAACCGCCCGCGGATCTGGCTGACACTCGAAGTCGGCAAGGCGTGGGAGATGGAGCGGGGGCGGATGCGGGCGTTGGAGTAGGCGCGCGCGAGTGTGCTACGATTTCTCCGCCATGAGAGATCTCGCAAGACCGGTGGAAGAGATCGGAGCCCTGGTTGTTGAAAAAGAGCTCGATGAAGAGACTCGGGCAGCGCTCGTCGAGAAAATGCTACGCGCTCGGGAGGAAATCGTGAGGTCGGGTGTTCCGTTGCTCGACTGGGACGACCTGGAACGCGAGATTGCAGAGCGGCGGGGCGAGAGAAATCCTTGATCCGGACCTTTCTGGATGCAGGAGTTCTCATCGCCGCTGCCAGCTCGTGACCACCGAAGGGCCTACCCGTCCAATCCACCGCGTGTCCGGTCTGTCGGTCAAGTCGATCCACCTTTAGAGCGGCTGTCCCGGGAAGCTCTTTCGCCTTTTTTGCGTTCTCCATAGAGTAGGGAAAAGGGGGTGCTTTTCCCCGATTCTCTCCGAAGCTTCCCGTCGCCGGCCTCCTTCGTCCTAAGTCGTTGAAATTTCAGCGCTATTGGATTGGGAAAGAGGTCCGGTCTGTGGTACAATTTACCTGTTCGTGGCCCCACGCTCTTGTGGGGTTCTTTTGCGCGAGGATCGAGCCCTCAGCACGAGGATAAAATTGGAAAACCCGGTTCTGACCAATCCTGGAACGTATACAGCGGAGAACATCAAGGTCCTCAAGGGCCTGGAGGCGGTGCGCACCCGCCCGGGCATGTACATCGGGGACACCGATGACGCCTCCGGTCTGCATCACATGGTCTTCGAGGTCGTCGACAACTCGATCGATGAGGCGCAGGCGGGGTACTGCACCGTCATCGACGTCGCCATCCACACCGACAACTCGGTGACCATCGAGGACGACGGCCGCGGCATCCCGGTCGACCTCCACAAGGAGGAGGGGCGCTCGGCGGCCGAGGTCATCATGACCGAGCTGCATTCCGGCGGGAAGTTCGACAAGAACTCCTACAAGGTCTCCGGTGGCCTGCACGGTGTCGGCGTCTCGGTGGTCAACGCGCTGTCCGACGTCCTGGAGCTCGAGATCAAGCGCGACGGGCAGGTCTGGTACCAGGTCTACCGTAAGGGGCTCCCCGAGGAGCCGATCAAGGCGATCGGCAAGAGCGACAAGACCGGCACCAAGGTCCGCTTCTGGCCCGATCCGGAGATCTTCGCCATCCTCGAGTTCCACTACGACACCCTGGCGCAGCGCCTGCGCGAGCAGTCGTTTCTGAACCGCGGCGTGCACATCCGGCTGCACGACGAACGGACCGACAAGTCTTCCGAGTTCGCCTACGCGGGCGGCATCTCCTCGTTCGTCGAGCACCTGAACCGCAACAAGCAGCCGCTCCACGAGAAGCCCATCTACCTGATGGACACGCGGGACGACGGCACCGGCCCGGAGATGGTCGAGGTGGCGCTCCAGTGGAACGACGGCTACCAGGAGCTGATCTACAGCTTCACCAACACGATCAACAACCGCGACGGCGGCACGCACCTCCAGGGCTTCAAGGGGGCGCTGACGCGCACGATGAACAACTACGCCCAGTCCTCCGGGCTCGCCAAGGCGCTCAAGGAGAGCCTGACCGGCGACGACATCCGCGAAGGGCTGACGGCGGTCGTCTCGGTGCGCATCAAGGACCCGAAGTTCTCGTCGCAGACCAAGGACAAGCTGGTCTCATCCGACATCAAGGGCTGGGTCGAGCAGGTGGTCGGCGACCGGCTCGCCAGCTTCCTGGAGGAGAACCCGCGGGAGGCGAGGCGGATCGTCGAGAAGTGCGTCGAGGCGGCGCACGCCCGCGAGGCGGCGAGGAAGGCGCGGGACCTGACGCGACGCAAGGGCGCGCTCGACGCCTCGAACCTCCCCGGCAAGCTCGCCGACTGCTCGGAGCGCAATCCGGAGATGGCGGAGCTCTTCCTGGTCGAGGGAGATTCCGCCGGCGGCTCGGCCAAGCAGGGGCGCGACCGGCGCTTCCAGGCGATCCTGCCGCTCAAGGGCAAGATCCTGAACGTCGAGCGCGCTCGCTTCGACAAGATGCTCTCCTCGGACGAGATCAAGACCATGATCATCGCTCTGGGCACGGGGATCGGCAAGGACGACTTCGACGTCGCGAAGCTGCGCTACCACAAGCTGATCATCATGTGCGACGCGGACGTCGACGGCAGCCACATCCGGACTCTCATCCTGACCTTCTTCTACCGCCAGATGGGGGAGATCATCCGCCGCGGCCACCTCTACATCGCACAGCCGCCGCTCTACAAGGTGTCGCACGGCAAGAGCGAGACCTACCTGAAGGACGACCGCGAGTACCAGGCGTTTCTGGTCGAGCGGATCAAGGACGCGTGGGAGCTGGAGCTCGGCCGCAACGGGGACAGCAACGGCGGGAATGGAACCGGCAGCCGCCTGACCGGGGCGAAGCTGGCCTATTTCCTCGAGAAGGTCGAGGCGCTGCGGCAGAACATGGACCGCCTCGTCTCGCGCGGCTTCCCTGCGGAGGCGCTGCGCATCGCGCTGACCGGCGAGATCCGTGACAAGGCCTCGCTGTCCGATCCGGCCCGTCTCGACGCCGTGGCGCGCCGCATCGAGGAGGCCGGGTTCAAGGACGTCCAGATCGGCCAGGACGAGGAGCACGGCACGAGCTTCATCCGCTTCACCAGCCGGCGCGACGGCGTCGACCGCGAGTCGCGGATCGACTGGAACCTGATGACCAGCGGCGAGTACCGCTCGCTGGTGAACAACCAGATCGGCCTGGAGGCGCTGGCGGCGGCCCACTTCACCCTGACCAAGGGAGAGCAGACCACGGTCCACGAGAGCCTGGAAGAGACCCTCGACAAGCTCTACGAAGGGGCGAAGAAGGGGCTGTCGATCCAGCGCTACAAGGGTCTCGGTGAGATGAACCCGGCGCAGCTCTGGGAGACCACGATGGACCCGACCAAGCGCCGGCTCCTCAAAGTCCAGATCGAGGACGAGGTCGAAGCCGACCAGATCTTCACCATCCTCATGGGAGACGAGGTCGAGCCCCGGCGCGACTTCATCCAGCAGAACGCGCTGGAGGTGCGGAATTTGGACGTGTAGGGGGGACAGTGGAAAGGGATGACGCCGACGAGAAGGAATTCGACTGGGACGATGACAAAGCAGAAGCTAACCGCAAGAAGCATGGCGTCACCTTCAAGGAGGCAGCCACGGTCTTTCAAGACCCGTTGTCACTTACGATTCCCGATCCGCGACACTCGTGGGGAGAGGTCCGCAACCTTCATATCGGACTCTCAACCGAGGGACGTCTCTTGATGGTTGTCTATACAGAGGAGGGATCTACGATTCGTCTGATCAGCTCACGGGAAGCGACGCGTCAGGAAAGAAGAATTTATGAAGAAGGCATTTAGTGATCAGGAACAGTCAGCCGAAACTGACGAGATGCTACCAGAATACGACTTGAGCGGTGGTGTTCGCGGGAAGTATGCCCGCGCCTTCCGGCAAGGCTATACCGTGAAGGTGCATCATAAGGACGGCACAGTCGAAACGCGGCGAGAGGAGGGCAACTCTCTCTTTCGCGACTATGGGTACCTGAGCGGTCAGGCTCAGAAGACAGCTGCGGAAATCGAGTCCCGGCATGCCGATTTCTTTGAGTTGTTTTATCGGTCCTCTTCCTTTGCTCAGCGCGTCCTCTTGGACCTTCATGTACCGGTCAGAGATACGCAGAAGGTCATCGTTGCCGGGTTGATGGCCAGGCTGTTGGAAGACTCCCAAGGGTGCACACTCCTGGTGAAGCACGGAATCGCGAACACAGCCCCTGTCGCACTCCGGTCGAGCTTTGAGAGTCTGGTTTTGCTCAAGATGTGCTGTGCTGATGCGTCTTTTATTGGGCGGTTCATGGATAGCGACATATTGAGACGCTTGAAACTGTCGCGAGCGGTACAGAAGTACGCGGAGTTAGATGACGAAAAAGAAAAGGAACGCACGCTTCTGGAGACCGAGCTGAGAGCAGAAGTAAAAGCCAAGAACATCAAGAAGCCTCATATCGAGGAGCTTGCGTGTGAGGCGGGATTGGAAGGCTACTATGAAACGATTTACCGTTTGACAAGCAGCCACGCGCATGTTAGTCCCCGAAGCTTGGAAAGCTACTATCGCCTACGCGGGGGTAAGGTCAGGGAATTGGTCTTCGCTCCCAATGACGAGATCACGGATGTCTACCTGTATACCCTGTCCGATTTCCTGTTGATCGGCGCAGGCTGTACAGGCCAGCTTTTTGCTCTTGATAGGGACAGATTAGTTTCGGAAATCCGGGCGGAGCACGGAAGACTTTCGCCTAACTGGCCTAAAGAATTCGATGAGTGACAAAGGAATGCGCGACAAAATGCCTGACGGCAGCTCGATCAAAGAACTGGCCGAATTTTTGGACACCCACGATGTGACCAATTATCTCGATCAGTTGGAGGAGGTCACAGAGCCGATTTTTGCAGGTGACCTTAAAGTCATTCGACCCGCTCTTTCGGAAGAGGAGATCGACGAGATGGTCATCGCCGAGGCGGACGACGGCTCGGCCTGGGAAGAACCGATCCAAGTGAAACCAGATCGATCCCTCCTTCCTCCACTGATTCGACGGACACGTAGAGGTGCCGGCATCACCGGACCCAAGGAATAGATCGGGAACGATATGAGCGACAACCAGGACCAGAACCTCCCCTTCGAGCAGCCGATTCCGGTCGACATCGAAGACGAGATGCGGCGCAGCTATCTCGATTACGCGATGAGCGTGATCATCGGCCGCGCGTTGCCCGACGTGCGCGACGGCTTGAAGCCGGTGCACCGCCGCGTGCTCTATGGCATGTGGGAATCGGGCAACCGCTCCGACCGCCCCTACAAGAAATCGGCCCGCATCGTCGGCGACGTGATGGGCAAATACCACCCGCACGGCGACAGCGCAATCTACGACACGGTGGTGCGCATGGCGCAGGATTTCGCCATGCGCTATCTGCTGGTCGACGGCCAGGGCAACTTCGGCTCGCTCGACGGCGACAACCCGGCGGCGATGCGCTACACCGAGGTCCGTCTGACCAAGCTCGCCGAGGAGATGATCCGCGAGGACATCGACAAGGAGACCGTCGACTGGGGGCCGAACTACGACGGCTCGGAGACCGAGCCGCTGGTCCTGCCGGCGCGCGTGCCCAACCTGCTGGTCAACGGCAGCTCCGGCATCGCCGTGGGTATGGCGACCAACATCCCGCCGCACAACCTGGGCGAGGTGGTGGACGCGCTCATGCTCCTCATCGAGAACCCGGACGTGACCATCCCGGAGCTGATGCAGGTGCTGCCCGGTCCGGACTTCCCGACCGCGGGGACCATCCACGGCATCCTGGGTATCCGCTCGGCCTACCACACCGGCCGCGGCATCATCCAGGTCCGCGCCAAGGCCGAGATCGAGACGCATGCAAAAGGCGAGCGGCAGTCGATCATCGTCACCCAGATCCCCTACCAGGTGAACAAGAAGAAGCTCATCGAGCGGATGGCCGAGCTGGTCCGCGAGAAGAAGCTCGAGGGGATCTCCGACCTGCGCGACGAGTCCGACCGCGAGGGAATCCGCATCGTCCTCGACGTCAAGCGGGGCGAGCAGCCGGAGATCATCTTGAACACGCTCTACAAGATGACCCAGATGCAGATCACCTTCGGCATCATCCTCTTGGCCATCGTCGACAACCAGCCGAAGGTGATGACGCTCAAGGAGCTGCTCTTCCACTTCCTGAACCACCGGAAGACGGTGATCATCCGGCGTACCCGCTACGACCTGCGCAAGGCCGAGGAGCGCGCCCATATCCTGGAAGGCATCCTCAAGGCGCTGGACCACCTCGATGAGGTGATCGCCACGATCCGCGCCAGTGCGACGCCGGCCGAGGCGCGCGAGAACCTGATGACGCGGTTCGTCCTCTCCGAGGTCCAGGCGCAGGCGATTCTCGACATGCGCCTGCAGCGGCTGACCGGCCTCGAGCGCGACAAGGTGGTCGAGGAGTACCGCGAGCTGATGGTGCTGATCGAGCGGCTGCGCGCGATCCTCGCCTCCGACCGGCTGGTCCTG